>CALFGH010000157.1 GCA_937958315.1 uncultured Collinsella sp.
TTAGCAGCAGCAGAGCCGCTCACGCCGCGCGCCATCAGCAGTGCCTCGCCCGAGGCCTTCTTTTGGTCCAGTGCCGCACGACCGGCACGCTCAAGCGTGGCGGCGTCATCAAACAGCAGGGCATCGATATCGCCGGCAAGCAGCTGCTCGACCAGGCTCTCGAGTTCACGAGGGGCCTCGAGCACGTCGCCCAGACGACCCGAAACATCATCACCCAGCGCGCCCACCAGACGGCTCACCAGCGGCGAGCTGTCGGCCATGCGGGCATCGAGCTTCTTTTGGCTGGCAAGCTCCGAGCGAACCTCGGACAGCTTGTTGCGCGCCTCGCTCTCGCGGGCACGCAAGTCTTTAAGGGCTGCACGGGCGACCTCGGTGGCCTCGCGCGCATCGACCTGGGCCTGGCGGGCCTGATCAAGCGCGCCGTCGAGCTCCTCAGCGCGGTCGCGACGGCTCTCGAGCGAGGCCGTGACCTCCTCGAGCTGCTCGTCGATCTGCTCCAGGCGCGAGGCGTACATGTTGTCCTCGACCTCGGCATTGCTCAAAGAGTCCTTCACCTTGGCAAGCTCGAGCGCGGCGTTATCGGCCACACGCTGCACATCGCGCTGCTCGCGCGTGAGCTGCGAAATCTGATTGTCAAGCGCAACGCGACGCTCGTGGAGCTGGGCGGCGGCTGGACCGGCGGCATCAACGTCGTCCTGAGCCTGCATGTGCGCACCGGTCACTTCCTCAAGCTGGGCACGCGCATCCTCGAGCTCCTCGACCACGCGACGGCGCTGATGCTCGGAGCTCGAGATCTGGCCGCGCATGTCTGACAGGCGCGACACCATGTTGTGGCCCTTTTCCTCGAGCAGGCGCATATCTGAGTTAATGCGGCCGACCACGTCTTGCATATGGCGGCGCTGCTCGCCCAGATCGCCCACAAACAGGCCCTTTTCCTCGAGCATGACCTGGAGCTTCTCGAGCTCGCGCTCCTTTTCGCCCAAGCGGTACTGCGCAAGCTCAAGCTCGGCAGCGCCCTCCTTGGAACGACTCTCCAGGTCGTTCCACTGCGACTGCAGTGAACGAAGCTCGTCGACGGCCAGCATCTGCGTAAGCTCGTTCGCGCGCGAGGACAGCTCTTTGTACTTGCGCGCGCGATCGACCTGACGCTCCAGCGGCCGCAGCTGACGGGCGATCTCCTTATTGATATCGCGGGCACGGGTCAGGTGCTCGTCCATCGATTTAATCTTTTTGAGCGCACGCTCCTTGCGGCGCTTGTGCTTGGAGATGCCGGCAGCCTCCTCGATCAGGGCGCGACGCTCCTCGGGGCGGCTCTGCAAAATGGCGTCGAGCTTGCCCTGGCTGATGATGGAATGCGTATCCTTGCCCAAGCCTGAATCGTGCAGAATGTCCTGAATGTCCATCAGGCGGCACGGGCTCGAGTTGATGAGGTACTCGCTTTCGCCCGAGCGATACATACGACGGGTGATGGCGACCTCGTCAAAGTCGACGGGCAGCATATGGTCCGAGTTATCGAGCACCAGCGTGACCTCGGCGACACCCACCGGCTTGCGCGCCGACGAGCCCGAGAAGATAACGTCCTCCATGGCCTGGCCGCGCAGCTGCTTGGCGCTCTGCTCACCCAGGACCCACAGAATCGAGTCGGAGATGTTCGATTTTCCCGAGCCGTTGGGACCGACGATGACGGTCAGGCCCGGCTCAAATGACATATGGGCGCGGTCGGCAAACGACTTGAACCCTTTGAGCGTGAGGGACTTGAGATACACGGTTCCTCGCTTAGACAGGCTTCTTGTTGAGAATCACGCCGTTGGTGGTGTAGCCCATGCGGTCGAGCGCCTCGAGCGCAGCGGCCGCCTCGGCCTCCTTCTTGGAGGAACCGGTGCCGCGACCCTGGCGAATACCGTCGATGAGCACCACAGCGGTAAAGGTGGGCGCATGCGCGGGGCCCTCGGAGCCGACCAGCTTATACGCGGGAGGCTCGTGGCCGTCGGCCTGCACGCACTCCTGCAAAAACGACTTGGGGTTCGCAGGATGTTCGGCACGCTCGGAAGCCAGGTGCGGCTTAAGCGTACGGTGAATGAACTCCGCCGCGGCATCCCAGCCGGCATCCAGGTACAGCGCACCTACGAGCGACTCATAGACGTTCTCGAGCGCCGAGTGCAGACCGCGGGCGCCGGTACCGGTCTCGGAGGCGCCAAAGATGATGATGTCGTCGATACCCAGCTCGTGCGACACCTCGGACAGCGTGGCGCCCGAGACAAGGGATACCTTCAGGCGTGTGAGCTTGCCCTCGTCAAACTCGGGATAGGACTCAAAGAGCGAACGGGCCACCACTGCGCCCAAAATGGAATCGCCCAAAAACTCAAGGCGCTCATAGCTGGCAGAGACCGGCTGGCCCTCGACGGCCGAGGGATGCGTAAGCGCCGCGCGCAGCAGGACCTTATTATTGAACTCATGGCCCAGAATCTCCTGGGCACGCGTGAGTCGTTCAGACAAAGCCAAGACTTAGGCCTCCTTGGCGTTTTCGATCGCGTCGACGGCGTCGGCGACGGAGTTGAGCGACAGCAGGGTCTCGTCATCGATCTCGAGGTCGAACTCGTCCTCGATGGCCGTCACCAGCTGCAGACGCTCGAGCGAATCGGCATCGAGATCGTCAAAAGTGGTCTCGTCGCTAATGTCGGCGACATCGACGCCCAGCACGTCAGCGGCGATTTCGGCGATCTTATCGAAGATTTCGGAGCGGTCCATAGCGCTTCCTCTCGTATGTCATGGAACACAACGCAACACGGCAATCGGGGCCGCATTGAAATACGGCTCCGATTCTACCCCACACGGTACAGGTTGAGCCACGTAACGGGGCTCTTATAAAACGATACCGTCCATGGAATTGGCAACGTCCTGGACAAGACCGGCACGTACGGCCTGGGCCGCGGCAAGCGTACCGTTCTTGACGGCCTCGACCGACGTGGCACCGTGGCCGATCAACACGACGCCGCGCAGGCCCAGCAGGATCGCGCCGCCCTTGGCGTCGCCCGAAAGCTTGGCCTTAATCTCGCGCATCTGCTTTTTGATGAGCAGCGCGGCGATCTTGGTGCCGAGCGAGAACATAAAGGCGCCTTTGAGCTCCTGAAGCAAAAACTTGGCAGCGCCCTCGGTGGCCTTGAGCGCAATGTTGCCTGACATGCCGTCGGCGACCACGACGTCAAAATTGCCCGACGTAAGATCGGTGCCCTCGCAGTTGCCCACAAAGCCGGGAACCGCGGCCCTCATGGCCGGGAAGCACGACTTGGTAAAGTTAGAGCCCTTCTCGTCCTCGGTGCCGTTGGCAAGCAGACCCACGCGAGGATGCTCAATGCCCAAAACCACGCGGGCATAGGCCGCGCCCATCTGGGCGAAGCGCACCATGTCGTCCACCGTGACATCGGGGTTGGCGCCCATATCGCACAGCACCGTCAGGCCGCCGGCGCGATTGGGCAGTGCGTTGGTAAGGCACGGACGGACCGGCTGCTTCTTGCCCTCTGCCAAATACCTAAACGGCGTGACGTAGGCCGTGGCGGCAGCGGTCATGGCACCGGTCGAGCCGGCCGAGAAAAACGCGTCCGCATTGCCCTTCTTAATGGCACGGCACGCAAGCACGATCGAGGACTTGCGCTTGGTCATCACGGCGCGGATGGGATCGTCCTCCATGCTGATGACATCGGGGGCCTCCAAGGCCTCCACGCGGGCATGCGCTGCGGCAAAGGGGTTGACGATTTCGGCGGGACCGACGGCCAAGACCTCGATCTCGGGATCTGCCGCAAGCGCAGCCTCGATACCATCGAGGACAACCTGGGGCTTCTCGTCTCCGCCCACAACGTCTACACAAACGCGAACGTTACTCATTTCATATGCTCCTTATACAAAAATGGCCGACTCATTGAGCCGGCCATTGTGGTTCCAGTTGGAACGGCATCGCATCCAGAGTATACAGTTACTCGGTAACGATAACCTCGCGGTCCTTGTAGAAACCGCAGCTGGGGCACACGTGGTGCGGGAGCTTAACAGCGCCGCAACGGGGGCACGTGGACTGAGCCGCAGCCGAGATCTTCATGTTGGCGGAACGGCGGGTATGGGTGCGGATACGACCCTGCTTTTGTTTAGGTACGGGCATAGTGACCTTCCTTATGAACTATCCAGTGTGGCGATTACGCGCAAGTAGCGATACTACCACAGTTTTACTCGTCAAGCTTGAGATTCTTTAATGCTGCAAATGGATTTTCCGTGGCAGCAGCCCATTCGGCCTCCGCCTGGGCGGCGCAATCGCATTGCTCGACGTTGAGATTGATGCCGCAGGTGGGGCAAAGACCGCGGCAATCGGGCTTGCACAGGACGACGAACGGCGTGTCCATGACGACCGCGTCGTTGATGGGCTCGCCCAGATCGACAATGCGATCCTCGCCCAGGAGCTCGTAGCCGTCTTCGTAGGCCTCGGGGTCCTCGGGCTCGTTAAAGAGGTAGAACTCCTCGATCTCGCCTGCGATATCAAACGATGCGGGCTCCAGGCAGCGATCGCACTCGCCGGTGGCGTGAGCGCGGACCATGCCCGAAAGCAGAACACCGGTACCGGCGTTGGTAAAGACCACGTCGTAGGAAATGCCGTCCTGCAGCTGGTACTCCTTCTCGCCCACCGTGTAGGTGACGACATCGACCTTGCCGGTCAGCGGATAAGAGTCTCCGGGAAACTCGAGCTGCTCGGAAAGATCGACGGTTACGCTCGGGAACTCAGCCATTACCACTGACCGTTCTGCTGGGCGGCGCCCTCGTTGAGCTGCTGACGGCAACGAGTGACGGTGCCGGTCAGACTCTTAAGGTTCTCCTCGAGGTGCGTAAAGACCTGCTCGGCGTAATCCTCGGCGGCATAACGCGTCTCGCGCTCGTACTGCTGGGCACGGTCGCGGATGTCGTCAGCCTGCTGCTGGGCTAAGCGGACGATCTCCTGCTCACCGGCAATGGTGAGCGCCTGCTGCTGAGCATCGGCAATGATGGAATCGGCCTGTGCGGCGGCGGAGGCCATAAGCTCCTCGCGCTCTTTGAGGATACGGCGGGACTTCTGCCACTCCTCGGGATAGCTCATGCGGATCTCATCGAGGATGTTAAAGAAGACGTCGGCGTCGATAACCTTCATCTGGGCGTTCTTGCCGAACGGCGTCTTAGCCTCTTCGATGAGCCCCTCGAGCTCGTCGACAAGACTCACGATCCTGTCGCCAGGAAAATTCTCGCCCGGCATCCGGTCTCCTTTCATAGGTAACATATCATCGTGTTAGTTTACCACATGCCACCAGGCAATAAAAAACGTCACGAAAAGCGATGTTTGAGCGCTTCGACCACGTTGGGCGGCACAAACGTCGACACGTCGCTGCCAAGCGACGCGATCTGGCGCACCACCGAACTCGAGATATAGCCGTACTGCGGAGCACTCATGACAAAGATGGACTCCAGCTCGCTATCCAGGCGATAGTTGAGGTCTGCCTGCTGCAACTCGTACTCAAAGTCGGTCATGGCGCGCAGACCCTTAACGACGGCACCCGACCTCTGTTCACGTGCAAAGTCGACCAGCAGGCCAGTGAAGGGCAGTACCTCGACGCCGTCCAAATCACCGAGAGCCTCGCGGGCCAGCGCCACGCGCTCGTCGAGCATAAAGGTGGTACCCACGCCGTTTTTACCCTGCGATTCGGCCACGGCGACGATCACGCTGGGAAAGATACGGCGAGCTCGGCGGATCACGTCGATATGGCCAAAGGTGATGGGATCGAAGGTGCCCGGGACGATTACGCGGTTGATGGTGTCATTCATGGGCGTCCTCCGAAGGCACATCCTCGTCATTTTCGTTCTCGTCAGCATGGTCGTTCTCGTCCTCGGCCACCCAGCGCAGCAAGTCAACCGAGGTAATGCCGTAGCGCTTCTCTCGCACGGTCTTAAAACAAGCCGGATGAGCACCTGCATCGGCTGCGGCATGCTCAAACAGGGCAAAGGCCCCGGGCGCCAGCAGTCCCTGCTGGGAAAGATTTTGCAGCAGCTCCTCGACCGGCTCGGCGCCAAAGGCATAGGGCGGGTCGAGCAAGATCAGGTCAAAGGGACCACCCGGCACACGGCCGCGCGAGGCACTCGCCAGCACATCACCGGTAACGACGCGCCAGCGCGAGCGGTCGCGGCACAGCGACTCGATATTCTTGGTGATCAGACGGGCGGCATTGCGATCAATCTCGAACGTGGTGAGCGTGCGGGCGCCACGCGAGAGCATCTCAATTCCCAGGGCACCGGAGCCGCCAAAGGCATCCAGCACGCGAACCTCGTCCAAATCGAAATCGAACGCTGACATGACCATGGACGCGCATGCCTCGCGCACGCGATCGGTCGTGGGACGGGTGACATCGCGCCCACGCGGCTCTTCGATCTTGCGGCCGCGCCATTCACCGCCGATGATTCTCATCCTCCGCTGACCTCCTTAAAGATATGTCGATAGCGCGTGGCGACCGCATCGCGCAAGGGACGCGTCGCCACGGAGTCAAGGTTGCAAGCATACCGCAAGAGCTCGACCGCGTCCAAATGGGCCCATTCGATAAGATCCTCGTCGGCGTCCAGGTCCACAAAGCGCAGGGTCACGCCGCCGTGCTGGCGATAACCCAGGATCTCGCCCTCGTGGCGCAGACGCAGGTCCATCTGGGCGAGCGTAAAGCCGTCCGAGGTCTTCTCGAGCGACTGGAGGCGGTCTTGTGCCGCCGAGGCGCCGCCATTGCCCTTGGAGTGCGTCATGACCAGGCACGTGCCCGACACGCTGCCACGGCCCACGCGA
>CALFGH010000158.1 GCA_937958315.1 uncultured Collinsella sp.
GGCACTGTTGCAAATAGTCGGTGGTGATAAACTTATCATCCCCTTTTGCTGATGGAGCTGCACATGAACCCATTCAAAGGCCGGCATTTTCAGCGTGACATCATTCTGTGGGCCGTACGCTGGTACTGCAAATACGGCATCAGTTACCGTGAGCTGCAGGAGATGCTGGCTGAACGCGGAGTGAATGTCGATCACTCCACGATTTACCGCTGGGTTCAGCGTTATGCGCCTGAAATGGAAAAACGGCTGCGCTGGTACTGGCGTAACCCTTCCGATCTTTGCCCGTGGCACATGGATGAAACCTACGTGAAGGTCAATGGCCGCTGGGCGTATCTGTACCGGGCCGTCGACAGCCGGGGCCGCACTGTCGATTTTTATCTCTCCTCCCGTCGTAACAGCAAAGCTGCATACCGGTTTCTGGGTAAAATCCTCAACAACGTGAAGAAGTGGCAGATCCCGCGATTCATCAACACGGATAAAGCGCCCGCCTATGGTCGCGCGCTTGCTCTGCTCAAACGCGAAGGCCGGTGCCCGTCTGACGTTGAACACCGACAGATTAAGTACCGGAACAACGTGATTGAATGCGATCATGGCAAACTGAAACGGATAATCGGCGCCACGCTGGGATTTAAATCCATGAAGACGGCTTACGCCACCATCAAAGGTATTGAGGTGATGCGTGCACTACGCAAAGGCCAGGCCTCAGCATTTTATTATGGTGATCCCCTGGGCGAAATGCGCCTGGTAAGCAGAGTTTTTGAAATGTAAGGCCTTTGAATAAGACAAAAGGCTGCCTCATCGCTAACTTTGCAACAGTGCCAGCGTCCGCAACTGGAAGCGCTGATAAGCTTCGCCCGCACCGGCGACACCGTGGTGGTGCATAGCATGGATCGCCTGGCGCGCAATCTCGATGATTTGCGCCGGATCGTGCAAACGCTGACACAACGCGGCGTGCATATCGAATTCGTCAAGGAACACCTCAGTTTTACTGGCGAAGACTCTCCGATGGCGAACCTGATGCTCTCGGTGATGGGCGCGTTCGCCGAGTTCGAGCGCGCCCTGATCCGCGAGCGTCAGCGCGAGGGTATTGCGCTCGCCAAGCAACGCGGGGCTTACCGTGGCAGGAAGAAATCCCTGTCGTCTGAGCGTATTGCCGAACTGCGCCAACGTGTCGAGGCTGGCGAGCAAAAGACCAAGCTTGCTCGTGAATTCGGAATCAGTCGCGAAACCCTGTATCAATACTTGAGAACGGATCAGTAAATATGCCACGTCGTTCCATCCTGTCCGCCGCCGAGCGGGAAAGCCTGCTGGCGTTGCCGGACTCCAAGGACGACCTGATCCGACATTACACATTCAACGATACCGACCTCTCGATCATCCGACAGCGGCGCGGGCCAGCCAATCGGCTGGGCTTCGCGGTGCAGCTCTGTTACCTGCGCTTTCCCGGCGTCATCCTGGGCGTCGATGAACTACCGTTCCCGCCCTTGTTGAAGCTGGTCGCCGACCAGCTCAAGGTCGGCGTCGAAAGCTGGAACGAGTACGGCCAGCGGGAGCAGACCCGGCGCGAGCACCTGAGCGAGCTGCAAACCGTGTTCGGTTTCCGGCCCTTCACCATGAGCCATTACCGGCAGGCCGTCCAGATGCTGACCGAGCTGGCGATGCAAACCGACAAAGGCATCGTGCTGGCCAGCGCCTTGATCGGGCACCTGCGGCGGCAGTCGGTCATTCTGCCCGCCCTCAACGCCGTCGAGCGGGCGAGTGCCGAGGCGATCACCCGTGCTAACCGGCGCATCTACGACGCCTTGGCCGAACCACTGGCGGACGCGCATCGCCGCCGCCTCGACGATCTGCTCAAGCGCCGGGACAACGGCAAGACGACCTGGTTGGCTTGGTTGCGCCAGTCTCCGGCCAAGCCAAATTCGCGGCATATGCTGGAACACATCGAACGCCTCAAGGCATGGCAGGCACTCGATCTGCCTACCGGCATCGAGCGGCTGGTTCACCAGAACCGCCTGCTCAAGATTGCCCGCGAGGGCGGCCAGATGACACCCGCCGACCTGGCCAAATTCGAGCCGCAACGGCGCTACGCCACTCTCGTGGCGCTGGCCACCGAGGGCATGGCCACCGTCACCGACGAAATCATCGACCTGCACGACCGCATCCTGGGTAAGCTGTTTAACGCTGCCAAGAATAAGCATCAGCAGCAGTTCCAGGCGTCAGGCAAGGCCATCAACGCCAAGGTACGTCTGTACGGGCGCATCGGTCAGGCGCTGATCGACGCCAAGCAATCAGGCCGCGATGCGTTTGCCGCCATCGAGGCCGTCATGTCCTGGGATTCCTTTGCCGAGAGCGTCACCGAGGCGCAGAAGCTCGCGCAACCCGATGACTTCGATTTCCTGCATCGCATCGGCGAGAGCTACGCCACCCTGCGCCGCTATGCACCGGAATTCCTTGCCGTGCTCAAGCTGCGGGCCGCGCCCGCCGCCAAAAACGTGCTTGATGCCATTGAGGTGCTGCGCGGCATGAACACCGACAACGCCCGCAAGCTGCCAGCCGATGCACCGACCGGCTTCATCAAGCCGCGCTGGCAGAAACTGGTGATGACCGACGCCGGCATCGACCGGCGCTACTACGAACTGTGCGCGCTGTCCGAGTTGAAGAACTCCCTGCGCTCGGGCGACATCTGGGTGCAGGGTTCACGCCAGTTCAAGGACTTCGAGGACTACCTGGTACCGCCCGAGAAGTTCACCAGCCTCAAGCAGTCCAGCGAATTGCCGCTGGCCGTGGCCACCGACTGCGAACAATATCTGCATGAGCGGCTGACGCTGCTGGAAGCACAACTTGCCACCGTCAACCGCATGGCGGCAGCCAACGACCTGCCGGATGCCATCATCACCGAGTCGGGCTTGAAGATCACGCCGCTGGATGCGGCGGTGCCCGACACCGCGCAGGCGCTGATAGACCAGACAGCCATGGTCCTGCCGCACGTCAAGATCACCGAACTGCTGCTCGAAGTCGATGAGTGGACGGGCTTCACCCGGCACTTCACGCACTTGAAATCGGGCGATCTGGCCAAGGACAAGAACCTGTTGTTGACCACGATCCTGGCCGACGCGATCAACCTGGGCCTGACCAAGATGGCCGAGTCCTGCCCCGGCACGACCTACGCGAAGCTCGCTTGGCTGCAAGCCTGGCATACCCGCGACGAAACGTACTCGACAGCGTTGGCTGAACTGGTCAACGCTCAGTTTCGGCATCCCTTTGCCGGGCACTGGGGCGATGGCACCACATCATCATCGGACGGACAGAATTTCCGAACCGCTAGCAAGGCAAAGAGCACGGGGCACATCAACCCAAAATATGGCAGCAGCCCAGGACGGACTTTCTACACCCACATCTCCGACCAATACGCGCCATTCCACACCAAGGTGGTCAATGTCGGCCTGCGCGACTCAACCTACGTGCTCGACGGCCTGCTGTACCACGAATCCGACCTGCGGATCGAGGAGCACTACACCGACACGGCGGGCTTCACCGATCACGTCTTCGCCCTGATGCACCTCTTGGGCTTCCGCTTCGCGCCGCGCATCCGCGACCTGGGCGACACCAAGCTCTACATCCCGAAGGGCGATGCCGCCTATGACGCGCTCAAGCCGATGATCGGCGGCACGCTCAACATCAAGCACGTCCGCGCCCATTGGGACGAAATCCTGCGGCTGGCCACCTCGATCAAGCAGGGCACGGTGACGGCCTCGCTGATGCTCAGGAAACTCGGCAGCTACCCGCGCCAGAACGGCTTGGCCGTCGCGCTGCGCGAGTTGGGCCGCATCGAGCGCACGCTGTTCATCCTCGACTGGCTGCAAAGCGTCGAGCTACGCCGCCGCGTGCATGCCGGGCTGAACAAGGGCGAGGCGCGCAATGCGCTGGCCCGTGCCGTGTTCTTCAACCGCCTTGGTGAAATCCGTGACCGCAGTTTCGAGCAGCAGCGCTACCGGGCCAGCGGCCTCAACCTGGTGACGGCGGCCATCGTGCTGTGGAACACGGTCTACCTGGAGCGTGCGGCGCATGCGTTGCGCGGCAATGGTCATGCCGTCGATGACTCGCTATTGCAGTACCTGTCGCCACTCGGCTGGGAGCACATCAACCTGACCGGTGATTACCTATGGCGCAGCAGCGCCAAGATCGGCGCGGGGAAGTTCAGGCCGCTACGGCCTCTGCAACCGGCTTAGCGTGCTTTATTTTCCGTTTTCTGAGACGACCCCTATTATGGCGAAGGTATCATTCAGGAAGCGTTGATGAAGGATTATCTCTGTAAAAAGTTATTCAACCGGCTTTCCGGTACCCTGGTGATCAGAGCGCGCTGCGGCAATAACATTACTGGCCTGGCATGTTGCAATATTCTTTATCCCTCGCCCCGATACAGCGGTCAGCTGCATATTAAAGAGCTGTATGTTTCTCAGTGCGATCGAAATAAGGGCACGGGTAAAGCGATAATGCGCTTTATAGCCCGGCTTGCGCTTGAACAGGAATGCCTTAGCCTTAGCTGGAACGCTGAAAAATCCAACCCCGGCGCTAACCGTTTTTATCAGGCTCTGGGAGGCAGAATAAATGATCATATCGTCAATTATTACCTCCACGGGGAGAGCCTGAGCAAACTGGCCTCAGGCATTTGAGAAGCACACGGTCACACTGCTTCCGGTAGTCAATAAACCGGTAAACCAGCAATAGACATAAGCGGCTATTTAACGACCCTGCCCTGAACCGACGACCGGGTCGAATTTGCTGGTAATGACTCCAACTTATTGATAGTGTTTTATGTTCAGATAATGCCCGATGACT
>CALFGH010000159.1 GCA_937958315.1 uncultured Collinsella sp.
GCAGGATCGCAGTCGTCGAGAACAACGTTCTCGCCGCAGCTCGCGGTGCCGCCGTTACCCGGCGCGATGTAGAGCTTGCCGGCGCGCGGTGATGCTGCGAGCTTGGCTGCCAGAGCATGCTCGCGGCCGCCGCTGCCCAACAACAGGATGTCGATGGTTTGAGTGTCCGCCTTCAAGGGTGCCTCCTCTATGGATTACCGGCCCGCTCCGCGCGGGCCCATTACAAGCAAATATACCCCTCGGCCGCCCATCTGGGCTGCAAAGGGGTATATCGCAATAACCAAATAACGCCGATTACTTCCAGAATCGGTTGATGATCTGCTCGCGACCGGCGCCAACGCCGATGAACGTCACGCGGGTGTGTGCCAGATCCTCGATAAATGCCACGTAGTCCTGAGCCTCCTGCGGCAGCTCCTCAAAGCTGCGGCAACCGGTGATGTCGCACTTCCAACCAGGGAGCTCCTCGTAGATGGGCTTGGCGTGCTCAAAACGAACCTGATGCTCGGGCACGCTCGTGTAACGCTCGCCGTCGACGTCATAGGCAACGCACACCTTAACGGTGTCGAAGGCCGAAAGCACGTCGAGCTTGGTCACGGCGATGTCGGTGAGGCCGTTGACACGTGAGGCATAGTTGGCGATAGGGCCGTCAAACCAGCCGCAGCGACGACGGCGACCGGTGGTCACGCCGTACTCATAGCCCTCCTCGGTCAGCGTATGGCCGGCCTCGGACTCATAGGAAAGCTCGGTGGGCATGGGGCCCGAACCGACGCGGGTGATATAGGCCTTCATGACGCCCAGCACGCGGTCGACATTCTTCATACCGACACCGGAGCCGGTGATGGCACCGCCGGCGGTGCAGTTGGAAGACGTCACGTACGGATAGGTGCCGTGGTCAATGTCGAGCAGCGTTGCCTGGGCGCCCTCGAACAGCAGGTCCTTGCCCTCGTCGATCATGTTGTTGAGCAGCAGGCTCGTCTCGGTGATGTAGGGGCGCAGGCGCTCGGCCATGGGCAGGTACTCGTCGCAGATCTGGTCCACGGTGTAGGTGGGCAGGTGGTAGATGAGCTCCAGCTCGGGATTCACGCGGGCAAGAGCGGTCTCCAGCTTGTCGCGGAACAGCGCCTCGTCCAGCATGTCCTGCATGCGCAGGCCGATGCGGGCCATCTTGTCCTGGTAGCACGGACCGATGCCGCGCTTGGTGGTACCAATGTTCTTCTTGCCGAGCTTCTGCTCAAAAGCACCATCCAGATCGATGTGGTACGGCATGATGATGTGCGCGTTGCCACTGATCTTGAGGTTCTTGGTGGTGATGCCGTCGGCCTCGAACATGTCAATCTCCTCAAGGACAACCTTGGGGTTGACAACGCAGCCGTTACCGATCACCGACATATGGTCGGAATACATGATGCCGGAGGGCACCTGGTGCAGGCCGTACTTCTTGCCGTTGACGACGATGGTGTGGCCGGCGTTGTTACCGCCCGAATAGCGCACGACGGCATCGAAGTCGCCGGCGACCAGGTCGCAGATCTTACCCTTGCCCTCATCGCCCCACTGGGCACCGACCAAAACGGTTGACGGCATGTTTACTCCTTACATTCATGGACTGTCTACGCGCCACGCTGGCACGCAGAAGCACAAAACATTCCCAGTATACCCGTGCAACGGGCGCCTGTCCTACTCCTCGGTATGCGCCCCATCAAGCTCATAGAACTTGGTGGATGCCGGCAGGAACATCAGGTCGACGTCGCCGATCGGGCCCGAACGGTTCTTGGCCACGACGATACGCGTAACGCCCTCGTCGGGTCGGTCGTCGCGCGAGGCCTCGGCCTCGTCGGCGGATCGGTCCAAGAACATGACGATGTCGGCGTCCTGCTCGATGGAGCCCGATTCACGCAGGTCGGACAGCTGCGGGCGCTTGCCGGTACGGGATTCGACCTGACGCGAGAGCTGCGACAGCGCGATGAGCGGGATCTTGAGCTCCTTGGCCATGATCTTCAGACCACGCGACATCTCCGAGACCTCGACGGTACGGCTCTCGGAGCGGCGTCCCGGCGGAGGACTCACCAGCTGCAGGTAGTCCAGGATGATGATTGCCTTCTCCTTGTTATGGAGCATACGGCGGCTCTTGGCGCGAATCTCGGTCACTGTGGTGCCGGGCGTATCGTCAATCAGAATATCGAGCTTGGATAAGGTCTGCGTGGCCTCGTTGATATTGGCCCACTGCTCGGGGCTAATGCGGCCCGTACGGAAGTCGCTGATCGAGATCATGGCGTAGGCGCAAATCAGACGCTGGGCAATTTCCTTGCCCGACATCTCCAGCGAGAAGAAGCCGACGGTATAACCGGCAGCGGCAGCGTTGAGCGCCAGGTTCAGAGCGAACGACGTCTTACCTACAGCAGGACGGGCGCCGATGATGATGAGCTGGCCCTCGCGAAAACCCATGAGCATGCGGTCGAGTGACGGGAAGCCCGTGGGCACGCCTGCAGCCTGACCACCGGCCTTGCACACTTCCTCGGCCTCGTTATAGGCCTCGACCATAAACTCGGTCAACGTCTTGTAGCTCGACTTGACCTCGCGCGCCGTAACCTTGAGCAGCTTGCTCTCGGCCAGCTCCACGACCTCTTTGGTGTCGGTGGGGGCGTTATATGCCAGCGCGTTGATCTCGTTAGTGGCGCCGATCAGCTCGCGCAGCATCGAGTCGCGACGAACGATGGCGGCATGGTGCTGCCAGTTAACGAGCGACAGAGTCTGTCCCATCAGCTCCAAAATGTACGCCTCGCCGCCCACGGCATCGAGCTTGTTGATGCTTCGCAGGTAATCGATCAGCGAGATAGAGTCAATGGGGATACGACTGTTATACATATCGACCATCGCGGTATAGATGGTCTTATGAATGGGCCGGTAGAAGTCATCGGGCTGCAGCTCGACTTGGGCCTCTTCGACCACCTCGGGCGATAGCAGCATAGCGGCCAGTACGTTGGCCTCTGCATCTTGGTTTTGGGGGAGACCCAACTTAGAGCCACGGTCCTCGACCGTCAGCCCCGTCTCCCTATCGTCATATGCCATGAGCGTCCTCATTCATATCGCTTGCGAGCATCCATAGTATCAGCCGCGGCTATAAATCGAGCCGCGGCTTGGCAATCATCACCGAACCAAACGGATGAACGGTCCCATACACGGGACCGCATCTCAATGACTGCCACGACACTCACCCAGCGCAAAAAATAAAAGGGCGCCCTGGTCTCCCAGAGCGCCCTTCTTAGAACAAGATTGTTGCGTTGCAGCAAATGCTACTCGGCAGCAGCCTCGGTCTCGACCTCGGCGGTCTCGGCCTCGGCGACCTCAGCGGTCTCCTCAACCTCAGCCTCGGCAGCGAGCTCCTCGGCGGTAACGCCGACGAGAACGACAACCTCGGCCTTGATCTCGCGGTACAGCGAGATAGCGACGGTGTGGGCACCGGCAACCTTGATGGGCTTACCGAGCTCGACGCGCTTGCGGTCGATGTCCATACCGAGCTGATCCTTGATAGCGTCAGCGATCATAGCGGCAGTAACGGAGCCAAAGAGGATGCCCTCGTCGCCAACCTTGACGTCAACGGTGACCTGCTTGCCCTCGAAGGCAGCCTTGGTCTCGTTGGCGGTAGCCAGACGGACGGCCTCGCGCTTGGCGATGTTGTTGCGACGCTCGTCAAGCTGCTTGAGGTTGCCCTTGGTGGCGGCAACAGCGAGCTTCTTGGGGAACAGGAAGTTCTCAGCGTAACCCTGAGCGACCTCTACGACGTCACCCTCGCCGCCCTTGCCCTTGATCTCATCGAGAAGAATAACCTTCATGATGCGTCTCCCTTCTTAGCCGCGGTCGCGGTTGCCACGAGAGGAAACCACGGGGACGGTGTACGGCAGGAGAGCCATCTCGCGGGCGCGCTTGATGGCGTTGGCGATGTCATGCTGATGCTGCGTGCAAGCGCCAGTGACGCGACGGGGCTTGATCTTGCCACGGTCGGTCATGTACTTACGGAGAAGCTGAGTGTCCTTATAGTCGATGAACTCAGTGTTCTCCTTGCAGAACTGGCAGTACTTACGACGCGGCTGACGTGCAGAATAATCATTAGCCATGTCAAAATACCTTTCGTTTGGCAACTTCGGCGAGCCGAAGCCGCCTCTCACTCAAAAATAGGTGAACAACCCTTAGAACGGGATGTCCTCATCGTAGACGTCGACCGCGGGCGGCGTAGCCACCGGTGCGGCAGGACGTGCTGCGGGCGCGGGAGCTGCGGGGGCGTAACCGCCCTGATCGTAGCCACCCTGGCCACCACGGGAGCTCATAAACTCGATCTCATCGACGATGACCTCAAGCTTGCTCCTGCGCTGGCCGTCGCGCTCCCAAGAGCTGTAGCGCAGCTTGCCCTCGATCGCGACCTTGTTTCCCTTTGCCAGGAAACGGCTCACGGCCTCGGCGCGGGTGCCGAACATAGTGCAGTCGACAAAGTTGGGATAGTCCTCCCACTCGCCAGTCTGCGCGTTGCGGCGACGATCGTTCACGGCGACGCCAAAGGACAGAACCTGGGTTCCGCCGGCGGTGGCGCGCAGCTCGGGATCGCGGGTGAGGTTACCGGTGATGTTCACTCGATTGATGCTCATAACTCACTACTTCCTCTTGGGGCACAAGCCCAGTCCAAAACGACAGTCTTACTCCTGGTCGTCGCGACGGACGATCATGTGGCGGACCACAGCGTCGGTGATGCGCAGGACGCGATCAAGCTCGGCGATCTGGGTAGGATCTGCGTGGAAGTTGATGAGGGTGTAGTCACCATCGGTGAGGTCGTTGATCTCGTAGGCGAGCTTGCGCTTGCCCCACTCGTCAACGGAGTCGACCTTGCCAGCGCCCTCAGCGATCGTGGTATCGATACGCTTCATAACAGCGAGACGAGTCTCGGGGTCGAGCGACGGGTCAACAAAGAACAGCAGTTCATAAGCCTTCATATTGTCACCTCCTCTGGGCAAATGTGGCTTCAGGTCGTGAAGGTGCGCCTGAAGCAGGAAAAGACTTGGTAATAATATCTTTCAACCTCCCAGGCTGCAAGAATATGCAGCTACAACCTCATGACCTCCACATATGTCCATGCTTACACGGCTCTTCATGCGTATTCCAACCAAATGCTGACCAAGAGCTTGACGGATTCGATAGCAAGATACGCTGCGGCGAGGACAACCCGAGCCAAACCGCAGGTCGCCGATTGCAGGGTTGTGGTCGCGAAATGCATGCCAGTGGTTCGATCGATTGCCTCGAAATTTTTAAATTCGCTGCCACGTCATTCATGAATACCCATTTTGAACAGGTCATCGAGCGCGATCTGGCTGGTCAGGATGCTTTTTTAGTACTTATCCGGCACATGCCGGATACGAGCGCGGAGCGAGCGGTTTAAAAAATGCCAAGTTTTCTGTTTGCACTTTTCGATTCCTCGTGTATACTGACTTTCGCATTTAACGGAGAGTTGTCCGAGTGGCCGAAGGAGCACGATTGGAAATCGTGTAGGCGTCAAAAGCGTCTCCAGGGTTCAAATCCCTGACTCTCCGCCAGTTAATTCCAAAGCAGGCCTTAGTGCCTGCTTTGTTTTTACCCCACGCGGAGGGGTGGCAGAGTGGTTGAATGCGGCGGTCTCGAAAACCGTTTGGCCTGTATAAGGTCACGAGGGTTCGAATCCCTCCTCCTCCGCCATTTAGATTGAGGAAGCTCCCAGTATTGGGGGCTTTTTTGTTTTGAGTCCCTAACAAGCAAATACGGCGGAGGAGGAGGGATTCGAACCCGCCAGGGCGCGGAGCGTAAAGAAAACGCGCCAACGGAGCGTTTTTAGCGCAGCGCGGTCGGCGCCAGCCGACCGGATATATTTTGAGCTTCGCTCAAAATTTGGACATCCCTCCTATTCAGCCACGCCCTCATCGCGTTTAGCATCAACCCAGATCCCCAAACATGTACATCACCCTCCAAAGATGTCGAAAAATGTCGTTTTTGGAGTGTGATGTACACGTTTGCATATGACGCGCGCCGAGCATGAGTCGATTTGCTCGTATCCGGTATATTTCCCCACCTCAACGGACATAAGAGTTTGGTGTCAGCTCGAAGCGAGAGGTCCCTAATGGATACTCCTGTTCTCATTTCGCATAAAACGGCGTGGCTCGTCCATCATGCACCGCGGAACCTGGTTCAAGCCGTCGCACAACGCGACTACCAGATAGGTGTGCGGGGCCTCTCTACCCAGCAACGCATCGCGCGCATTCGGCAGGCACTTACCGACTGCGGCATTCCGTCCACCATGCTCAAGACTATCGACATCTCCGTAGTATTTGCTTTCGAGCGAATTCGCACCAACGGTGTCGCTTGCCACGTTCTTGGCCAAAATCTACCCTACGACCATATTGACGAGCTGACCCCCGGCATTTTTATCACCGACGAAGCCCTTACCTTCGTATTCGCTGCCGAGTGGATGGACAGAATCGAATACCTCGAATACGGCTACGAAGTTTGCGGTGATTATCGCATGGGGTTCAACCCCGATGACCCTTATACCGAGCAGCCAGCCACCACTTCCAAGGACGAAATTGTCGAACTGCTCGATCGGCACCCCGGCAAACCCGGTGCCACACGCGCCAGACTCGCGCTCAGGCATATCTACGACCACTCAGCCTCACCCATGGAGACCGCATCCGCTATCGCCCTTTCACTCCCGATAAGCGAAGGCGGCGTTGGCATCCGAGGTGTCGAACTCAACAAGCCACTCGAAATCCCTAAACGACTTTGGCATTGCACCAAAGCTCGAACGCTCAAAATCGATGCCCTCATTACCTATAAGCGCAGAGAGCTCGGCATCGAATATAAGGGCGGCTTTCACGACGAGGTCGAACGCAAGGGAGCAGATGCGGAGCGGGAGGCCGTGCTCGCCCAAATGGGCTATCGCATCATCACGCTCACCTCAACGCAATTTGCCAGCCAACTCGCTTTTCACCGTGCCATGAACAATATCCGCGAAGCGCTCGGCATGCCTCGTTGCATAGATGCCGAGTATCAGCGAAAGCAAAACGAACTGCGCAAGGTACTTATCCGCAACTGGAAGAGCGATCAAGCCGAAGAGTCGCCTTCTGAGTAACGACGGACCCGCTCGCCCCGCGCTCCCCAAACATGTACACCACCCTCCAAAACCGACATTTTTCGACATCTTTGGAGGCTGATGTACATGTTTGGTACCTACGCCCCCACCCGGCCCCGACCGTTTACCGAGCAATAGGGTCGCCACGCCCGCCAACCATGTACTATGTACGGGCATTGTCCAATCCCGTAACTCAAAGGACCCCATCTTGCCCGTCGTCGCCGCCATAACCGTTACCTCACATGCCTCGGATGCCATGGTCGCTATCCCATTTTGGCTCGAGATGTTCGCCGTTGTCGCTGCATCGATCTCGGGTGTACTGGTTGCGCGCGAGCACAAGCTCGACCTGGTGGGCGCCGTCGCGCTCGCCGTGGTTTGCGGCCTGGGCGGCGGTCTTTTACGCGACATGACGCTGCAGGTGGGCAACGTCTACATCCTCAACCAGCCGATGGCACTCCCGCTTTCCATTGCCACGGCAGCCATCATCTATATTTTCCCGGCAATCGTCGACAAACCCGAGAAACTCATTCCCCTGCTCGACATCATCTCGGTCGGCATCTACGCCGCCACTGGAGCAGACAAGGCGCTGGTCTACGGCTTTGCGCCGGCGGTGTGCATCATGATGGGCTTTTTTACCGCGGTAGGCGGCGGCATGCTGCGCGACGGCTTTATGGGCGTGGTTCCGGGCATTTTCCAACGCACCAACTTTTATGCCATCGCGGCCATCGCCGGATCGGCAAGCTATGTAAGCCTCGTCATGAGTGGCTTGGTCAGCAATGTCGCCGCGCTGGTCGTATGCGTTATCGTGACCATGGGTCTGCGCTGGCTCTCACTGCGCTTTGACATCAAAAGCCCCACCGAAGAAGACATCGCGCACTTTTTACATCGCAAAAAGTAGATAGCACGGCACGACCCTTCGAAATGCAACCGAGAGGTTCTTTTAGAGCGCTCACACGTTGGGTACCCTGTTAGATATATGCCAAGTATCTAACGAAGGATTCACTATGCCTTGCAATCAATTCCCGTTGACCCAGCGCCGTAAAGCATGGGGCCGCATCACCATCCTATTCGCGCTCATCGCGCTGGCGATCACCGTACTTCCCACGTCATCGTTCGCCGGTACAGACACCGCGGGCAACGTACTCGCAACCGAAGCTGACTCAAATCCGTCTGGCGCCGAGGGCGACCTGTACTGGGCTGGCCAAAGCCTTAACTTGGACGATGCCTCCATCGGCCGCGATATTATCGCGGCGGGCGACAGCCTATCGATTCGCGACTGCACCGTAGGCGGCGCCATTCGCCTGGCGGCGCGCACCATCGATATCTCCAAAACCGCAATCGATGGCAGCGTGACGGTAGCCGGTCAGCATGTCGTGCTCAACGCTGGTAGCACCGCCAACTGTTTTTATGCGATGGGTGAGACAGTTGCCCTGCGAGGCTCCACCAAGTCGGCAGCACTTGCAGGCGATACGGTGACCATCGACGGCACCGTCGAGGGCGATGTCGAGGTTTGGGCCGACAAGCTCATCCTGGGCAAGAACGCCCACATCACCGGCACCGTGAACGCGCACGTCTCCGAGGACCCCGAGCGTGCCGCAGGAGCCGAGGTAGGCGCGCTCAAGATCGACCGCACCGAGAACGAGGATACTTCCACCGTTAACGATGTCATCGGCGGTATCGTCGCCGCGGCACTCTCGACCTGCTTTGTCGCGATCCTCCTCGAGCTCGTCTTTCCGCGCGCGACCGCCAGCGCCGCCGGCATGCTCCACCAGCACCCCACGCTCCTGTGGGTGAGCGGTCTTCTGGGTACGATTGTTATCGTCCCCGCCGTCCTACTGCTGATTATCTCTATCGCTGGTCTGTCGCTTGCCGGAGCCCTCTTGTGCGGCGTTATCGGCATCGCGTTGGTGTCGAGTGCCTTTGCGGGGTGCGCGATCGTCCGCATGGTCGGACACAACCAGAACCGCTACGCCATGGCAGCCGTGGGCGGCATAATCGCAGGCGCCCTCACGGGGCTTCCCCTCGTAGGTGACTTCATCAGCGGCGTGGCCTTTGTCTTTATGCTCGGCTACGTTATCCAGATCATCTGGCGAAACGCCCGCCTCAAGCCGCAGCAGCCGGCTAACACGCCAGGACTCCCCACCGCTTAGCCACCAACCGCCACAAAGGGGACAGGCACCTTTGTGGTGGTACACAAACAAAGCGGGGCACCCGATCGCATCGACCGGGTGTCCCGCTTTTTCATGTCTCGTGTTGATACTCGAGGCGAACAGCTACTCCTCAAAACCGTCGTCGCGCTTACGGCTACGGATGAGATGCGCCACGCCAATGCACAGCACCGCGCCGCCAGCGATCCAAGTGAAGGTCACGCCGTTAAGGCCGGTGAGCGGGAGGCCGATGGACTTGGTGTTGCCAACGTTGATGGTGACTTCGCCAGCGGCAGCGTTGGTGCCGGTGTTATCCATGCCGGTCAGCCTGTTGTCGCCGGCAGTGTCATCAAGCTTGCCGAAGGCGATGTCGGTGCGATTCTTGTCGTCCTTGGAGACTTCCGCCTTAAGCTCCGACACCCTCATCGTCGAATCGTCATAGTTCGGGGTGATGGTGAAGGTGAAGGGGCTGGCTTTGGTGTACTTGGTATCGTCGGGGGTCTGGACCTCGGTCACCTTGTAGGAGCCGGCGTCGAGGCCGGAGACGGCTATCTTGCCTTCATTGCCGGACTTGAACTTCACGTATTCGGGGAGGTTGCTAGCGTCGGTAACGGTCACGAGCTGGCCCGCGACGACGCCCTTGGCGGCGTCCGGCTTCGAGGCGACGTACTGTCCCTGGGTGTTCGCGTCGGCGGACTGGATGGTGAAGACGGCACCCTGAAGGCCCTGCTCGGTGCCCTGGTCGACCTTGTTGAGGTTGAGCCTAAACGTGAAGTCGGCGACGGTGTCCTTGATCGTCTCACCCGTGCCGTCGGCATACGGGTTGTTAGAGTACGTGAGCGTAACGGTGTTGGGGTTGCCGCCCTCGCTGCCATCAGCGGAGTTACCAATCACGGCATTACTGTTGAGCTTGGCCTTGTAGAAGACGACGATCTGGGTGTCTGCGGCCACGCCCTCGACGTCCTTGAGGCCCTTATCGCCGGTGCCGGCCTTGAACTCCACCGTCAGTGTTTTGCCGGTGCTGGCATAATCCACCGAGTAGTGGTCCGTGTCGATCTTGGTATAGACGCCATTGTTCAGCGCGTACACCTCAACCGAACCGTTGACATAGTCGAGGCCGCCGGAAAGCACGTCCGTGAACTTGTAGGCATAGGTGCCGAAGGTGGCATAGTTGCTGGCGATGGTGCCGGTGAGCTTATAGTTGACCTCCTGGCCGATCTGGGAGTCGGCGACGTCCTTCCAGTCCTTCACAGGCACGGCCGTGAGCTCATTATTCGCATTGTTATCATCGAGAATCTTCTTCTCAACCGTGGGGACGCTCTTCTTGGGCTTAACGGTCGTGGTGCTGGTGCCATCAATCACGGCGTACACAGGAGAGGTGAGCGCATCAGTCGACTTGCCGTCAGGCTTACCGGCGGTATCGGTGAGGAAGAGCCAGTAGCCAGCCTCAAGTCCAGAAAGGGTCGCGTCGCCCGTGGTCGTCTTCTTCCAGCCGGACTTGCCCTCCAGGTTGGCGGCAATCGAGCTGAGGACGTTGTTGCTCTCCACCTTCGAGTCAGCCACGGTAACCCCGGCGTTGGTGTTCAGCCATTCGGCGGCATCCTGCGCGATATCACTAAAGTAGGAGGGGTCCTTCACCTGAATAGCTGCCACCACGGCCATCTTAATCTCAGGGCTGGCCCAATCGATACCGCTCACCGTCGTGGCTCCATTAGTTGTAGTCACATTCGCCTTGAAGATCTGGATGCCCTTATAGGTCGTGGACGCTGCATAATCAGGATCATTGAACGTTACGGTCGAGCCGCCCCCAGCCGCAAACGCCATGGTCACTGGCGCCATGACTCCGCCGAAGCTCAGGGCTGCGGTTAGGCCGGCGGTTACTGCCAGGCGGGCGATGTTCTTGGTTGTCTTCATGTTTGATCCTCTTTCTTGGAGGGTTCTCTAGTAACTTTTTCAAAACCAATGATCATCAGGTCGATAGACCTGCTCGTCACTCGCTACGGAGGCAGTACGCCATTGAGCAAGGGGGGGGGACAATTATTTTTCACGGCGACCTCCTCCCCGCTTGATGACGAGTGCGACAACAATAACCGCCACTCCGACGGCAGCCAAAACCGCCACCAGTACCAACGTTCCATCTCCCGTCGAGGGCATAAAGCCTCGACTTGCTTCTCTGCTTGGGGTGTTAAGCACCGACAGCTCAATCGAACCCGTCCCGGCATCGGCGGTATCAACCCGCAGAGGGCTTTCGGCCGACACGGTCACTTTGGGCTTCGCGGCTGCTACCTGTTTAACATCCAATCCCTCGGACGTAACCGTTACCGTTCGTTTGCCCTCAAAGGCGGTGTATCCCTTGGGAGCCGCGACCTCTTCGACGGTGTAGACGCCCGCGTCCACACCGCTCAATTCCACATGGCCATCTGCGCCCGTGGTGACGCACGTGTCGGCATCCGTCGACCACGAGCCGTCAGTCGTTAGGATGCGCGCGCGGTCATCGATAATGCGCAGTTTGGCGCCCGCGAGCGGTTTATCGTTTGCGCTTGAGCGCTTGATGAGGCTGAGCCCCCAGGTGTAGGCGCACGCGTCGTCGCTCGGCGTGCGGGTGAATCCGGCGTCGCCGGACTGGTCGGCGAGAGGAGAGCGCGGGTAGCGCAGGTAGACCTCGTTGGGGTTGCCCTTGGTAGCGCCTCGATTGCAGTTGCCCCCCAACGGCGCATTGTAGACAGCAACCACGCGGACGCCCGCGGTGAAGGCGTC
>CALFGH010000160.1 GCA_937958315.1 uncultured Collinsella sp.
TCCTCGGTGCTCTCTGCACTGGGCTTCTGGATGGGTACAGGCGGCAGTAGCCTTGTCAGCCTGTATCTGGGCGCACGGGAAAAGGAAAAGGCGCACTGCGCCGCCAGCACGGGCTTTTTTCTTGCTTTGGGGCTGGGCGGCGTGATCGCTGCGGGCGGGCTGCTGGCGCTGGAGCCGCTGATGCGCCTGCGATGCGCCCGAATACGATGCCATTGGCGCTCGACAGGCCTCCGATGCGGTCAGCGCCGTGCATGCCGCCTGTTGCCTCGCCACAGGCGTAGAGGCCCTCAACTCCCGTGTACGCGGTCCTGTCGATCTTGATGCCGCCGTTGGCCGCGTGGGCATACATCGCCACACGCATCTCGTCGCTCGGAGCGATACCATGCTCGTCTTGTAACCAAGTGGCAAAGGTGTCCACGAACTCGGGAACATCCTTGCGAGGGAAGTCGTAGTGGAGCGCCAGACCTTCGTCACCTGCTTGATCGATGGCAAGATCGATGGCGCGGGAGGCCAAGCGCGAGGTGAAAGGACCATATCCGGAGCGCTGCTCAAGCAGATCGTCTAACTTGTCGTCAGCGATTTCAACTGGCTGGTCGAACTTAACGTAGCGCCAGGTCTTCTCGTTAAAGACAAGGTTGCGCTTAGGTTCAATGAAGCCGGGCATCATCTGCATGAACTCTATATTGGTTAGGGATGCGCCGTGCGCCTGTGCGATGGCTTGTGATGAGCTGAGCACGTCGGCGGAAGTGAGGCTGCGCTCGAACAGGCCGCCCGTGCCGCCCGCAGCGATGATAGTGGTCCTGGCTGCCATAGGCACGAGATGCTCGTTTGCACGGTCGTAGAGCAAGGCGCCGGCAATCTTTCCGTTCGTATCCTCAACAAGATCGATAAGCTCGTGGCGGGGGAGTAGGCGAATGCCGAGCAACTCTATCTGGGCCGTACACGCGTCCTCAAGGGGTTTGCGGGTGAGGCCGCGCCACATACGCGTCTTATGGTCAAAGCAGGGGATAAACTGCTTTTGCTGGGCGCTCTCGGCGCTTTGCGGGCGCTGGAGTTCTACGCCCAGATCCTGTTCGAGCCAGTCAATCGCTTGGGGAATGCCGTGGACGAACGTCTGGACGAGTTCGGGGTCGGCAGCGCCGCCGCCGACGGTTTGGATGGTGTCGATGAGGTCTTGCTCGTCGTCTTTGTCGACGGGGCCAATAAGGCCGAGGCCCCAGGTGCCCGGGAAGAAGCTCGATCCGCTCATGGTCTTGCCGGCGCATGCGATGACAACGGTCGCGCCCGCGCGTGCTGCTTCTATGGCGGCGCAAAGGCCCGCGATGCCCGATCCGATTACCAGTACATCAGTTGATTCCATAGGATTCCTTTCTCGTTCGCGCATTGTCGCATGGGTGATCGGCAAAGGCATCGCAAAGATGGGATAAATCGGCAAAGGGCAAATATGGCACGTGGACGTTGAAGCCACTTGGCGGCTCCTTCTCCTCACACTTCATGTTCCATCAGAACTGATATATCGGATCTCGAACGTTTTATGGCAACAAAAAAGAGCCGCTACCCGGGTGGGTAGCGGCTCTAAAACTCAACTATATGAGCATCGCGCGGGCGCGATTAGGCCTTGAGGGCCTCCTCGACGGCGACAGCGCAGGCGACGGTGGCACCGACCATGGGATTGTTGCCCATGCCGATGAGACCCATCATGTCGACGTGCGCAGGCACGGAGGAAGAACCGGCGAACTGGGCGTCGGAGTGCATACGGCCCATGGTGTCGGTCATGCCGTAAGAGGCAGGGCCGGCGCCCATGTTGTCCGGGTGCAGGGTACGGCCAGTGCCGCCACCAGAAGCGACGGAGAAGTACTTCTTGCCAGCCTCGAGGCGCTCCTTCTTGTAGGTGCCAGCGACGGGGTGCTGGAAGCGCGTCGGGTTGGTGGAGTTGCCGGTGATCGAGATGTCGACGTTCTCGTGCCACATGATGGCAACGCCCTCGCGGACGTCGTCGGCGCCGTAGCAGTTGACGGCGGCGCGGGGACCATCGGAGTAGGGGATGGTCTCGACGACCTTGAGCTCGCCCGTGAAGTAGTCGAACTGGGTCTTCACGTAGGTGAAGCCGTTGATGCGGGCGATGATCTGAGCGGCGTCCTTGCCCAGACCGTTGAGGATAACGCGCAGCGGCTTCTTGCGAGCCTTGTTGGCGTTCAGAGCCAGGCCGATAGCGCCCTCAGCGGCAGCGAAGGACTCGTGGCCAGCCAGGAAGGCGAAGCACTCGGTGTCGTCGGAGAGCAGCATAGCGCCCAGGTTGCCGTGGCCCAGACCGACCTTGCGGTCCTCGGCAACGGAGCCGGGAACGGTGAAGGCCTGGATGCCCTCGCCGATGATGGCGGCAGCCTCAGAAGCAGTCTTGGCGCCACGCTTGACAGCGAGAGCGCAGCCGAGGGTGTAGGCCCACTCGGCGTTCTGGAAGGCGATGGACTGGGTGTTGTTGACGATCTCACGCGGGTTGAAGCCCTTGTCGGTGCAGATCTGCAGAGCTTCCTCGAGGGAGGCGATGCCGTTGTCGGCGAGGCACTTGTTGATCTTGTCAGCGCGGCGCTCGTAACCTTCGAACGTAACAGTCATAGTTATTTCCCTCCCTTTCTACTCGTGAACCGGGAACACGCTGGCGACGGAGTGAGTCTCCTCGTCGGTGCGCGGGTCGATGTACTTGGCAGCGTTCTCCCACTGACCATAGTGGCCCATAGCGCCAGCGATGGCCTCCTCGGGGGTCTTGCCGGCCTTGACGGCGTCGGTGAACTTGCCGAGGTTCAGGAACTCGAACGCGATGATCTCGTTCTTGTCGTTGAGAGCCATGCGGGTGACGTAGCCCTGAGCGAGCTCGAGGTAACGAGCGCCCTTGGCCTTGGTGCCGAACATGGTGCCGACCTGGGAGCGAAGGCCCTTGCCGAGGTCGTCGAGGGAGGCGCCCACGGGCAGGCCGCCCTCGGAGAACGCGGTCTGGCTGCGGCCGTAAACGATCTGCAGGAAGATCTCGCGCATAGCGACGTTGATGGCGTCGCAGACGAGGTCGGTGTTGAGGGCCTCGAGGATGGTCTTGCCGGGAAGGATCTCGGAAGCCATGGCGGCAGAGTGGGTCATGCCCGAGCAGCCGATGGTCTCAACGAGGGCCTCCTCGATGATGCCGTCCTTGACGTTCAGCGTGAGCTTGCAGGCGCCCTGCTGAGGTGCGCACCAACCCACACCGTGCGTAAGACCGGAGATGTCGGAAATCTCCTTAGCCTGGACCCACTTGCCCTCCTCGGGGATGGGTGCGGGGCCGTGGTATGCACCCTTGGCAACGGGGCACATGTTCTCCACTTCCTGTGAGTACTGCATGCCTCTCCTCTCTATCGTGTTGGCGTCCCGTCTGGGGGTCGTGGCTGGCGATTGCCGGGCGACCCTTTGAAAGGGACATGACATGCAGCCCCTATAATACCGCGAAATGCACGGAATATTCGGCGAACGGCTCAGTTTTCGTAGCGAGAAGCGCGGAACTTTCAATTGAAACGATTTAACCAGACTATTTGCGGTCAAGCGACATTTTGTAGGGTGTCAGTTTTTATCAAGGTTTTGATTAGCTTTTGGCAAGACAGCGTTGCCTGACCTGTGGCTATATTGCCGTTCGCCATCGGATTGCCGCCTTTTACCGTCGACGGGTGCCATTTTGCGTGAATGTTTTGATGGCACGTTTCAATCGTGATGTATTGGATGGTAAGCAGATCCCGGCGAAGGGAGCGCCATGCAGCGCGTTTGGAAAACGATCACCGGTTTTTACCATGTTTGTGCCCGCGGTATGGGCGGGCAGTTGATCTTTGAGAGCGACGAGGACCGGTGGGAGTTTTTGGAACTGATGCGCGACTGCTGCCGCGATGCCCAGGTGACGATTGTGGCCTGGTGTCTCATGAGCGACTACGTGGATCTGGTGCTTTTGGATTACGAGGACGAAATGAGCGCTGCTATGCAGCGGCTGCTGTTGACGTATGCTCGTCGGTTCAATAAGCGCGCTGGGCGCGCGGGCTGCCTATTTCGTGAGCGTTTTGAGCGCCGCTCGCTCGATACCGACTGGCAGGTGATGGAGGCTATTCGCTCCGTACACGCCGATCCGCAGGAGGAGGGCATTAGCCTAATCGAGCGTTATCCCTGGAGCAGCTTTGCGGAGCATCTGCGCGCTTACGACAGCGATGCGGCCGATGTCACGAGGGGATTTTCCGATCCTTCTTGTGTACTTGAACTTTTTGGTTCTGCCGAGGGCTTTATTGCCTATTCGCTAGCGATGCCCGACGGCGGCGAACCGGTGCTGTGCGATATGAAAGAGACGGAGTGGGAACGCCACGCCTTTGCCGACAGGTTGGCGAAGAGCCTCGGGGCTCCGCTCCACGGGGTTAAAGCCGCACCGCCGGCGCGGCGCGATGCCGTTATCGTTGGATTGCGCGATGCCGGATTTACGGTGCGTCAGATTGAGCACTATACCGGGATTGGCAAAAGTACGGTTTCTCGTATTGTGCGGACCCGCACGGGGACGGCGATGCGGGCTGGCGGAAACGTGATGTAGGGCTGCCTGTGCACCGCGGCTGGGGTCGTTCATGCGCCGCAACCTGCGTTCTAAATGCTTGGTACGCTGACTGCACTTCTTGATATGCATAGAACGATTGCCGTCTTGCATAAAAATACGGCTCAGTCCGGTTTTACCCGCGCCTACCCCCGTCCACACCGTGCAAAAAGCGGAGTTTTCAGCATCGTGGTGCTGTCGGCACCGCTGTAATCTTGAAATATATGGGTCCCGAAGCCATTTATGCCTGCCGATGTGCCTCCAAAGCGCATGCTTGTGACCCCTGAGACCACTATGCTTGTTCTAAAACGATATAAAAGGGTGCCTGGAGACGTTGATTAACGCTTTCAATGCGTATACACGCAACTTGGCGTGCTGAAAACTCGCAAAAATGCACGCCGCACCCTATGGGACCCGTCTGTGGCGGGCGCGAAGCGAACCGGAGCCCAGCAGGACGGGGCATGGGGCGTTGCTTGGGGTGCCCGTGGCTCTGTCGCTAGCCGTTGGCACTGTGGAAAACGTCCGTGTTTGCGGCTGGCTGTTCGGTAAATGACAGGGCGAGCGCCGGACGCGCGAACTTTGTGTGTCCGAGGCGTTATGAAAAAGCCGAGCCGCCCGTATTGGGCGGCTCGGCAATCAAACCCTTTGATCTGGGGCATCCGCTTCTGGCTAGTTTACCCTTCGAGCATGCCGTCGAGGGTGCGCCAGGCTAACTCGGCGCATTTGACGCGGGCGGGCATGTGCGAGATGTCCTGGAGCTGGGCGGCCTCGTCCAGATCTTCCAGGTCCTCCTCGGAGAGCTGCTCGCCACGGATCATGGCGAGGAAAAGCCCTGCCAGACGACGAGCCTCCTCGACCGTCTCGCCGGTGATGAGATCGGCCATGATGTCGGCGCTGGCCTGGCTGATGGCACAACCGTGACCGGTAAAGGAGGCCTCCTCGATCACGCCGTTTTCGACACGCAGCTGCAAGGTGAGCTCGTCGCCGCAGCTGGGGTTGATGCCGTCGTGCTCGTGCGTGGGGGCATCCATCTCGTACTTATAGTTGGGATGCGAGTTGTGCTCCATAAACGTGGTGGAGGTGTACAGATTACCCATTGAACGTGCTCCAAACGTGATGCAGGCCGGCGATAAACTTGTCGATATCGGCCTTGTCGTTGTAGAAAGCCATGCTGGCGCGGCAGCAGGCAAGGTTCTCGACGCCTAGCCAGGTGAGCAACGGCTGCGCGCAGTGGTGACCGGCGCGGATGCAGACGCCGTCCATGTCCATGATGCTCGCGACATCGTGTGGGTGGATGCCCTTGACGTTAAAGCTCACGACGCCGTGGTGGTTGTCCCAATAGATGGAGCCGATGATCTGGACAAAGTCGAGCTGCATGAGCTCGCCCATCAGGTAGTGGACGAGTGCCTGCTCGCGTGCCTGGATGTTTTCGTAGCCCACCGTGTTGACGAGGTAATCAAGTGCCGCGCCTGTGGCGAAGATGCCGGCGGCGTCCTGCGTGCCGGCCTCGAACTTCTCGGGGACGGGAGCCCAGACGGCATCCTGCTCGGTGACCGAGTCGATCATCTCACCGCCGGTGAGCATGGGCGGCATGGCGTTGAGCAGGTCCATCTTGCCCCACAGCACGCCGATGCCCATGGGGCCCATGGCCTTGTGCGCGCTAAAGGCAAAGAAGTCGGCGCCCAGATCGGCCACATCGACCGGCATGTGCGGCAGCGACTGCGCACCGTCGACGACCAGATAGCCGCCGTACTTGTGCACGAGCTTGCCGAGATTCTTGACCGGGTTCTCGACGCCCAGCACGTTAGAGACTTGACCCACGGCCAAGATCTTGGTCTTGGGACCCACCTTGGACAGAACCTCCTCGGTCGTGAGCTGACCGGTCTTGGTGGGGTAGAGGTAGACGAGCTTGGCGCCGGTCTCGCGGCAGACCTGCTGCCACGGGATCAGGTTAGAGTGGTGCTCCATGATGGTGATGACGACCTCGTCGCCCGGCTCGAGGACCGTGGGCGCAAAGCTCTTGGCGACCAGGTTGAGCGACTCGCTCGTGTTGCGGGTGAAGACGACCTCGTTGGCCTGGGGGGCGCCGATGACGTCGGCGATCTGCTGGCGCACCTTCGCGATGGCCTCGGTGGCCTCGACGGACAGCGAGTACAGGCCACGCAGGGGGTTGGCGTTCATGCGCTGGTAGAAGTCGCGCTCGGCGTCGAGCACGCAGGCGGGGCGCTGCGCGGTGGCGGCGCTATCGAGGAAGGCGATCTCGGGGTGCTGCTGGAACAGCGGGAACTGCGCCTTGTAGGGGTTGGTCTCGATGTCGACGGTAGGCCAGCCGCCTCGTCGCTGGCGTCGAGCTCCATAGGCTCCGGTGCGGTACAGGTGTCGCATTTAACGTGCTCGGTGTCGATCATGCGAGCTCCTCCTCAAAGTTGTCGATTAGGTTGTTGCCCAAGCGAACGACGGCGGCGCGGGTGCGCTCGTCGATGGCGGAAAGCGCGGCGTCCTCCAGCTTGGCGCGGATGAACAGGTCCTCGGCGGCGTTTTGGTCAAGGCCGCGGCAGGCGAGGTAGAACAGCTGCTCGTCGCGGACGTGACCGATGGTGGCGCCGTGGTTGCCGGCGACGTCGTCCTCGTCGCAGAGGATGACGGGAACGGTCTTGTTGTCGACGCCCTTGTTGGCCAAGAGCACCGTCTCGCGCTCGGTGCCGACGGCACCCTTGCAGCCGTGCACGAGGTCGATGGTGCCGCGGTAGACCTTCTTTGACGTGCCAGTCAGCACGCCGTTGGCGTCGATCTCGCACTCGGTCTTGCGGCCGCGGTGGCGCAGCTCGTAGTTAAAGTCACGCACCTGTTCGCGGGCACCCAGGTAATCGGTATCGATGGTCACCTTGGCGGTGTCGCCCAGCAGGTCGCCGGCAAGGCCGGTGGCGCTGGCGCCGGCACCCAGAACGGTGTGCTGCACGTTGACGCGCGCGTCCTCGTCCAGGAACAGACCGGTGTCGTCGAGCGCGATCCAGCTGTCATCGAGCGTCTGCG
>CALFGH010000161.1 GCA_937958315.1 uncultured Collinsella sp.
AGACGGCCCGGCGTGGCGACCAGGATGTCGCAGCCGTACTTGAGGGCAGCAGTCTGCGGCTTGTAGCTCACGCCGCCCACGACGGTCACGGCGACATGGCCGGTGACGTCGGCGATCTTGCTCGCGACCTCGTCGATTTGCTGGGCAAGCTCGCGCGTAGGAGTGATGACGAGCATCACGGGGCCACGGCCGTTGCCCTCGGGCTTTTTAGCACCGCGACGACGGTTGCGGCCGCCGCGCTCGCGCACGGGCTTGGGAGGAGCGATGTGCTCCAGATTGTTCATAGTCGGCAGCAAGAAGGCGGCCGTCTTGCCGGTGCCGGTTTGAGCGGCGGCAAGCAAGTCGCGGCCTTCGAGCACCACAGGGATCGAACCGGCCTGCACGGGCGTCGGCGCCGTGTAGCCCAGGCTCTCGATAGCACGGAGCATCTCGTCGGAGAGGCCCAGCTCGTCAAAGGCGGGCAGGCTCTCGGTAGCGGACTCGACGGCCTGGGCAGCATTTGCCTCATCGGCGGCATCGAATGCAGCCTGGGTCATGGCCTCGCGGGTCTCGTCCAGAATCTCGGCGTCGGTGACGTCGGATACAGAATTACGCATATGTTGTTGTTCCTTATCTGCACGCGCAATGGGCACGGCATGCGGCCGCGCGGGCGTGCTTGGTAGTGCGCTAATACATACAAAAACGGGTGCGCACAGAGAGGACGTTGCTCAGCACGCTGGCGATCGCTTTGGCAGCCCTATCACGCGCCGTCCAGACGCAGCAGCTCTAAGCGATGGAGCAGATTCGCCGCCGGTTAGTATACCCGTGCTTCGCATGCCCCCACGTAAACCACAGATGACGGAGCAGGAGGAACGGGTCTGGACCGATCGTCTCAATCTGTAACAGTTACGGGGCAAAACCGGGTCTACACGTTACAGATCGAGACATTCAGTCAGCCCCTTGGCTAACATCTCGATCTGTAACATCTACAGGCCGAATTTTCGTCTAGGTGTTACAGATCGAGACAAACAGCCGACACGGCTCACAAACATCTCAATCTGTAACAGTTACGGGGCAAAACCGGCCCCAGATGTTACAGATCGAGACAGTTGAGTTATCTGCCGAGGAACAATCTCAATCTGTAACAACTAGACCCCGTATCCCCCGCCAGATGTTACAGATCGAGACAAACGTGCCGAACACCAAACCCGACAGGCAACAAAAAGGACCGGGCGTCCAGCCATCACAACTGGAACGTCCGGCCCCGTCAAACATCAACTAGGGAAGCTGAACCAACAGATCGCAGCCTCTACTCTGCGTCCGGGTCCTTAAAGTTCTTGGGATCCAAGACCATGCAGGTGTAGGTGATGTCGTGTTCATCGTCGGGAATGGGTTCAAACCCGTTCTTGCCAAAGAAGTCGATGAGCAGATGTGCGAGCTTAATCGGATCCGCATCAGGATCGTCAAAGAGATATTCGCTCAGATCCAGGAATGCAGGCTGCTGGTGGCCTTCGCTCTCCCAGTATCCCAACAGGGCGTCGTGCACCAGGCGCGCGCCATAGCCGTTACCGCGGTAGTCAGGGTCAACATACACATGGCTCAAAAACGTCCCCAGGTACTTGTTGAGCGGGTGCTCCGTAACGGCATCCGGCAGGCGGGGGTCATCTGAACCGCCCGTTACGCAAAAACCGACCAGCTCATCATCGGCAAAGACGCCCCAGAGGGAAGAGTTCTCCTCGTCCTCGTCCTCAACCCAGTCCGCGTACTCGTCATAGACCTCGTAGCCCGACTGCTCATCCAGTTCGACCATCGCATCGACGTCGTCGGGACCCAAAGCCCTTACTTCAACTTCAGCCATTGTCCTGTCCTTTCTCTCGCTTTCAGGACAACCCGAGCATACGCCGCTGTCCAGATAACCTGTTGCGCAACATCGGAAACTGCGTCAATACCGCCGTTAACGGCGACGACGCCTCAGGGCAATGCATGCAACGACAATCGCCAGCAGCACCAAGCCCTGGAAATTGATGCGACTAATAGCGAAGCCCGAAGGAACAATAAAACTGTCGTAGAACATGTCGAGCAGGCCGATAAACACCAAAAACGCGATGAAGATCCAGAACACGCGACTCCTTAAAATGGGAGTAATCATGTCGAGTACCGAACCGCCCGAGGAAGAGCCCTGATAGCCAATCAAATCAAACGGCTCATCCTTTTCCGCCTCGTCGACATCGCTCGAAGTGCCTGAAGACTCGGACTCCAAATCGCGACGATCCGTCCAATACCCGGGCACATGGTCGCGCTCACCAAGGTACTCACCGTTTTTGACCACCGGCTCAAACAACATGGCACTCGAAAGATCCTCGAGCTCCTCGCGAATCAACTGGTCGGTGCGAGCGTCATGAGGCTCCTCGAGCTCGCACTCAAGCTCGTACATATGCTCCATGACCCGCTCGTAATCTTCTTCGGACATATCGTCATCGTAATAGGAGTTCCTGCTCATCGTTCATCCCTCATTCAAGAACCGAATCCCTTTCGGAAAACTCAAGTGTAGAAATCCATACCGAGCAGACGTTGCGCAACATTGCCGGGAACGAGACGGATCCGCTCTCAAAACGCCCCGGGACAGACCGTTCCGCATTGCAATTTGCGCACTCGCGGATGTTGCGCAACGTTCTCGCCCATCGGGGCGGTAGCGTTCGAGTTAACAAAGCCACGAGCCCTAAAACCCGGAATCGTGGGCTTCCACCGCATACGAAAGAAGGAACGATGGACGAGATTTTTGAGCATCTGCTTCAAGATACCGACCGAGGGATCTCGATCAACCAGATTGTCAATCGCATCGTGTTTCCCAACCACGATATCTGCATGCAGGCCAAAGCTGCCCTGGAACGAGACTATGGCGAGTTCTGCTTTGCTGCCGTGATCCCCGATTACGAGGACTTCCAGCACATGGATCCGACCGACGCCATCAATGCCGCCCTGGAAACCTGCGGGTCCGACGGCGAAGAGGTCACCAACGTCGTCTGGGGCTACAACTCGCTCCAGTACGAATACAACGGCATCCCCTCGCTGGAGGTTGCCAAGACTATCTCCAAGATGATCGGCGTTCCCGTCTACTACGAGTACACCGATGCCGATGAGATCGCCGCCGGCGCCGTGATCGCCGATGCGCAGGGCGACAGCGTCTCGTTTGCAAACGTGGTCGACAAGAGCTGCTGGGTGTATTTCCCGGAGGGGTTCGACGGTGCCACCGACACCCTGTTCCGCTGTGGCATGGGGACCATGTCCATGCCCGACGGAAGCCAAAAGTACTTTGAGGACACCACCGACCCCATCATGCGTTCGTATGCGCAGCGCGGAAACGTGTCCCTGTACTTCGACTTTCTCAAAGAGCAGTTTGGCGCCCAAGAGGAGCCCCAGCCGGCGCCCTCGCGCAAAAAATCATCTTCCGCAGCAAGCAAACGCAAAAAGAAGTCGGCCGAGACGCAGGAGGTCGCAACCGCCACCATGGACGCATCAGACGTTGACGTGCTCTTTAGCCATCTAATCGAAGAGACAGGCGGTCAGATCCAGCCCCAAAGGGTCATCAACCGCATCGTCTTTCCCGGACACAATGCTTGCATGCAGGTAAAGGAGACCCTGGAACAGGAACTTGGCGGCTTTTCGCTCGCCACGCTGATACCCGCAATCTCCGACCTTGGCGATTTGAGCCAGCCGCAAAACGCCGCCATGTGCATCCATATCTGTGGCGCCCTAGGCGGACAGACATTCAACGAGATGTGGGGTTACAACTCGCTTCAATACGAATACGACGGCATCCCGCTGCTGCGAGCTGCAAAGGCGCTCGCCGCCCTGCTCGGGGCGCCCGTTTATTACGAGTACGTAGTGACCGACGGCTACAAGGCCGGAGCATGGCTAGCCGATCCCGATAACGACGACGTCTCGTTTGCGGCAAGCCTCACTAAAAGCCAGTGGACGTTCTTCCCCGACAACAGCCAGTACCGAGATGCCACGGCAGTTCGTTGCGGCGTGGCGACCGTCACGCTTTCCGTGACCCAAAATGGCGTGCCCCAGGACCGCGAGGTCTCGTTTGCGGACACGTTCAATCCCATCATGCAAAAGCTGGCAACCCGCGGGACCGTCTCCATGTATCTCGACCTGATCAATGCAAACTACAGCTCGTTTGCAGATCCATCGGACGATGACGACGAAGACGAGGATGACGAGCCCCAGGCAGAGTCCGATGCCCAGGCATCGGGCAACGTCTACATGTCTCAGGCCATGGGCGCGATGACGTTTCGCATCGTCTTTCCCAATCATGACTGCTGCGAGTATATCCGCAATGATCTCGAAAAGTGCTTTGGCGGGTTCTCACTCCGGGCGATTTGCGGCACGCCCGATAGCACGTTTGACTCACCCGATGAGGTCCTGGGGACCATGGCAGGCCACGGAATTCCCGATGATGCAACCGATGTCGAATGGGGCTATAACTCCATGCGTTATCGCGTGGCGCACTCCGTACCCAACGCCATCGTTCTCGAGACGCTCGTCCAGCGCTACAAAATTCCGCTATACGTCGAGTATTTCGATGAGCTAAAACGCGCGACCGGCGCTGCCATTACGATCCCCGACATAGCAAACCCGACCGCATTCGTCCCCGGCACACTCGGCTGCAAAGAGCAGATGTACTTTGACCACGGCAGCGACAACGAAGGCTACGTTGCACTTCGATGCGGCTACTGCCAGGCAGTCTCCGATGATGGCAAAACGCGCATTTCCTTTGTCGACGACCCATCGCAGTCGGTCATGGCGGAAATGGCAGAAGAAGCATCGGTCGGAGTCTACGTTAGGCTGCTTAAAAAATTCGATCTTGAGCAAGTTCTCCCCGCTGGATATCAGAAACCCGCCTCGCGTCCCGCTGCAAGCTCCAAAAAGAACACCTCGACCTCCTCGGCAGAAAAATCGAAAATCAGCCTGTGGATGAACCCCATTGCAGAGAAGCATGTCTGGAATTCCCTCGATGCCTACGGTCAAAAGCAGCGCAAGCAGAATGACATGAACATGTTCTTTTTGGAGCCGCTCTATCGCGGCGGCGACCAGATCCGCGACCCATTTGGATTTGCCACAGGCCGCAAACCCATGCCGGCTTATGCAAGCCACCAGGCGCACCGCAAGGTTATCGACGCCGCCCTTACTACCGACATAGAAGTCGGCGCGCTTGTCGCGGGGCTTCTCGGCCAAGACCTGTTGACATCCGAAGAGCTCAACGCGCTGCACCGCGACATCGAGCTCAAGGCCCAAGACATAAGCGCCATCGCCACCGGAAGAGGTGCCGCACTCGAGAGCCGCTGCGACTCGGTCTGCTACCTTATTGCAAAGCTCCGGAGCCATGACGGCGACAATAGCCATCGCTTTATGATGTGGATGGCGGACACCGACCAAGCCGTACGCGTAAAGTTCTACGGCGAGGCACCGGCAATCGGCGCGCCCTTTACGTGCCGTTTTAGCGTAGTGGAAAATGACGTCATTACGTACTGGATGCCCGTCGAGGGTGAGAAGGGCTTCTCTCGCTATAAGCAGATTCCCGAGGGAGGACGCATCGACGTCTCCGCGGCAAAGAGCGACTCCGCCGCTATGAGCGCTCTTCGCAAGGCCAACGCGATGTTCCTTAAGGCGTGCGGACTCAAGCAGGCCGCACCGTCCAAAACGCGCATGACCCCGGAGCAGTCGCAACGATTTAGCGAGCTGCGAGAGAAACTGGGTCGTAAAACGGGTTATGCCCTTACGGTGCTCTTCTCGCGCTGCGTACTCTGCAGCGCCGAAGCCGACCGATTCCTCGAGCTCATGGAGCACGCCGCAGCCGCGCACGATCGCGGAGAGGTGATCGACGTCGACGATACCGAGGTCGTAGAGCACAAGGCCGCTTACATGGTTGGCCCGATCTCTACCGAGGATGGTACTTGTCAGCTCTACAACCCCAACACCATCAACTTTGAGGACTTTAGGTTCCAGCCCAACCTGCTCGAAGACTTCCACACCGACCTGCCCCGTACCGGCAGCTTTATCAACATTGCAACGAGCGTCGTTGAGTCGGACGTCATCGCCGCCTGGGCGGGCTACAACCCGGGCAACGCCCAGCGCTCGGCGCGCTACTAGAGAGCGATTGGCACGGCCAGGCCATGTATCTGTTGCGCGGCATCGGCCCTGGACGTCGAACCGCGCCGTCCACGATGTTGCGCAACAGAATGCAGCGCAGGCGGCCTAGTATGCGAAGCAACAGGCGCGCGAAGGTCAGACGCATCGAATCTGGCCTTCGCGCGCAACACAAATCATCGCAGGGAGCACACCATGGCGCGTGACACATCAAACGATCCGGTTGTTAACTTGCCGCTCGATTACAAGTTCGACGGCAACGGTAACATCATCCAGAAAGTCTTTTTTGGCGTAAATGCGGTATTCTGCCCCGTCTGGTACTGGTGGTACTTCAAAAGCAATCGTGATCCCAACTTTTGGATCGGTGACAGCGACATGGACGGCTATGATCCCGAGGAATGCGCTACCGAGTTCCAGCACCGCATGGATAACTTTACGCCCGAGGAGAGCTGCAACCTCTTTGAAGTCGCAAAGTATTGCGACCGCATGACGGGTGTTACCGTCTTTGACGTCGTAAACGGGCGAAATGTAAACGAGCGACACCTGGATGACTACTACACCGGCTACGACCTTGGCATCGAAGATGATGACGAGGACGAAGAAGACGACACAGACATCGAGATGGAGTTTGAAGGGCAACCTGTTAGCCCCCAGCCGATGCGCGTATGCGACGAGGGCCCCTGCCAGTTTATGCTGCCGCCCGTTTTAAACTGCGGAACGGACGACGGTTCTGGCTACGAGGTCGAGATTCCCCTGCGCGCCAAAACGACCAAGAGCGGTACTCCGCAGGAGCGACTATCGTTCTATATCCCCGCCGACGTCGCCGTACACTGGTTCCGCGAGGTCACGGGCGAGCCGCAAGCCGACTACCAACTGTTTCAAACCGTTTGGATGAATCGGGCCAATCGGCTTGAGAACCCGCACTTTGTCGACCACCTGTTTTCCTATGCGTTTTGGCAGGAGCGACTGCTGCGCATCCTGCACTACACGTACAAGCGGGGCAAGGTGCAGAGTGTGCGCATCGTTGCCGATTACGAAGGCGATGCCGCCGAGTTTATTGGTAAGTACTATCCGGAGGCCGAGGTCATCGGTCATCAGAGCAACGAGAACGCCTTTGAAACGGGAGCCGCCTATCTGGTGGACCTCACGCTGGACTACAAATACAAGGACGACAAGCTTGTCGAGAAAAAGACGTTCTCGGTCCTTGGCAGCTTTGGACGCGAATGGTATCGACTCTTTAGTGGCAATCCCAACGCCACCGTTGATGATTTCTATGCATGGTGCGAGCAAACCGACACCTACGAGCCCCTACGTCAGGCAGCCGAAACCGCCGGCGCAATCGTTCAGTACACCACCTACGGGCTAAAGGACGGCAAGCTCACCAGCAAGCGCACCGAAGATCTCCAAGGCCGCACCAACGTCGAGATTAACGAGGCGGCCGAGCTGAGAGATCGCATGTTTACGTAGGCGGCAACAGGCCCAGTTCACGTTATCCGTTCATCTCTATACTCACAGGAGGTACCTACTTTGATTTCTCCAATCTGTTGGTTCGCGGCATTCCTCGTCGCCCTCGTCGCGCTCTGCTATTCCATACACTTGGAACGGCACAACTATCAGCACAAACTCTTTGGCTTCGAGATCAATTCCAACCGTCGTATCGTCGCCTTTGGAATTCTTGCTCTTGGCGCTTTTTGCCTATTCGCCCCCGTTACCTGGGCGCAGTGCTTTTCTTCGGATCTTGGCGAGGGCTGGGAGCCAGGAGCCTTCAACTTTATTAGCTGGGTCATCACCAACTTCTTTGCCGTGGGATGGACAACGACCATCCAGACCGGCCTCACCGATGTGACGTCAACCGTCTATAGCGCTATTCCCCTTGGCGGCAGCATTGCCGGCCAGGTATTCAACCTGCTCTATTCGCTGCTCACACTTGCATACATCATCGCCCTTCCCGTTGAAATTGGTCTGTTTGCCTTCAACGCTGTTGCCACGCGTCTCTCGGGCAGCGTTATCAAGCGTCATCTCAAGTATGCCGACCATGCAATTATCTTTGAGAGCGTCGACGCCAACACCGAGTTGCTCGCGCGTGATATCGTTAACAACATCAAGGACGGAACGCTCAATAACGCGAATGGCAACGGCGACATCGCCCTCATCTTTTGTCTAGGCAGCGACGAGGACAGCGAGCGTCAGCGCGTACTGCGCAATCTGTGCCAGGGCTATGTGCGTTATGTGTTCACCGACTCCGAAGCAGCCGATGTGCTCACAACGATTACATCGCTGCGCGATGCAGTTAAGCATCTGCTCGCAGTTGACGTCGTCGCAACGAGCGAAGAAACCGAACACAACGTCAGCGCAACGATCGACATGCTCGAAGCGACGCACAAGGATCCTCAGGCCGGCTGCGCGCCCAAGATTACGCTCCATTGCACCCACAAGAACCCCGATGATGCCCAGATCTTCGATGCCATCAAAGCCGACAATGAGCCGACTTGTCTTCACTTGCTCTCACGCGTACAAGACGAAATATACGATGTACTTGAAGAAGCCCCACTCTACAGCGTGCTCGAGCCCATCGATATCTCCGTCAACCCAAATCCCAAGCCTCAGAATCTCACCGTTCTCGTTTTCGGCGCAGGAGATTTCGGCATGCAGGCAACACGCACTTCCTTCTGGATGGGCCGCATGCCGGGCGTTCGTCTGAACATTGTTGTTGTCGACCCCAACGCCCAATCGATACTAGAACGCGAAGCAGCCCGCTACCCCGAGATGTTTGGCGAAAGCTGCAACGGCATGCCGACAATTCGCTTTGTAGAAGCTGAGGCGCCCTCGGTTACAACCGATCGCCTGATTGCCGGCGGCACCGTCACCACGCTGCACTACGACGCTCAAAACAAATGCGTATCGTCCAAGGCCGACAACGCGCTAATTACCGATGACGCTCGTCTTTACGCCTTCGTAACCATGGGAGATTGTGGACAAAACCTCTCCTATTCGCTCATGCTCCAACGTCAGATCTTCAATCGCTTTATCGACCAGGGCTCACCGGACTACACCAAACAGCAACCCGTCATCTGCCCCCATATCGAGAGCGAAGAAATCCTAGGCGCCCTTAAAAGCCTCGATAAGACTCAGGCGACTGGCAAAGACGCCGCCAATATCATGCATCCGTTTGGTGCCCGCAAGGCGTTCTACACCTACAGTAACATCATCAATGACGAGCGCGAGCGCCTGGCCGTGCAGCTCAATGCGGCATACGACCTTTGCTTTAATGGCTCTATTGAGAATGATTTTGACGCAACACTCGCCGTTGAGAAGGCAGTTAATAGTTACAACGGCAAAGAATCCAACAAGAGCAGCAGCCGAGCTTCGGCAGCGCATATCCCCTACCGCTTCTGGGCGCTTGGCTTTAGCGACACCGACGTGGAGCGGGGATCCTTCGAGCATGCCTGGAGGGAGAAGCTGCTGGGCAAGGCCAAGCCGGCCTCGAATAACGACAACATTGCCAATGCGATATTAAGCTCCGTCGTTCCCGACGCAGCCACCAAAGCCGAGTTCGATGCCAGCGAGCAGAAGAACCGCGAGGAATTCGCCCTTATCTGTCGTTTAGGGGACATGGAGCACGATCGCTGGCTTGCCTATTGTCGGGCAACGGGCATGACCGAACTGGGACACGGCACCATCGAACAGGAATGCGAACAGCGTATGCGTGCAGCAGCCGTCGATGCGTTCCTGAGCGGCAAGGTCAACAAGAGTGGGGCCGAAGGCGTTCGCAAGTCCGACATCCTCATGCGTCACGCCTACATGACACCCGACAACGACACACTCGGCGCCCGTGGATTCTTGCTGGGCAAGGACGTCTACGCCTACGACCGAATCATCGTCGCCCTCTCAGCCCGCATCGCCAAGGGAAATGTTGTCAAGCCCAAGAAGGACATGGATAAATAACGATTTCAATCGAGAGGATTGCAACATGGGAAAGCCATCCGCCGCAAATTTAAAGCAAGATAGCGAGGGCCACACCCTTCTGCGGATATTCGTAAGCTACCGACGTGCGGACAACACATTCAACCACATGCTCGATATCGTTGACAGAACCCTAGATATGCTCAACACAAGCAAAGATATGCTTGCTTTGACCGACTATCGAATTGACAAGTTCACCGATATCGTCTCCATCGATTACGGGCAGCGCTGGGAACAGAAGATGAATGAAGCTCTCGAAGGCTCGGACATCCTGCTTGCTTTCATAACGCCTGGCTATATTGAAAGCAAGAACTGCTGTCACGAATACAATCATTTCCTTGAAAACGCTGAAGGAGAAAATGATGAAAAAACTGACAAGGACGATAGGCCTCGCCGGTGCATTCCCGTTTTTTGGACAAGCCAAGATAAAATTGAAGCGAATCTAAAAAAGAAATATGGTGAAAGCCCCGACGGAGAACCCACTGCAAAAGAAAAATCCAGTCAAACTAGCTCGGACAGCCATGACGACAAAAACGATCATGACGAGTCACTCGCTAAAGAACAGACCCGAGGAATCCGCGATAAGGAAAGCGGCGACAAAAGCGTCTCCGATAATCCCTCAAAAGATAAGAACTCAGCAAAAAACGCCCATAGCACTTGGGAGGCAATCAAAGAGCTCAATGGCCTGGAGGCGGTCCTCCCTAAGTTCATTGAGCTTCTTAAGGACGATGCGCAGGGGTCTGATTACGATTTCGTGAAAGACTGTATCGTTCGCTGGCTTGCTAACAAGATTTTCATCGTTGCAGATTCAATCATTAAGAGCAAACAAATGGTTGAGGAAGAGGATTCTACGATTGCGGAAGCGAAGACGGTCAAGACATTAGACGACGAGCTTGCCGCCGCACTTTCCGGCCATGTGTTTCATCTCTCGACAAAGAACTCCGAAGGGACCGCTCATGTGTCTGATGGCGTTTTTATCGTCGAAAAAGGCACGAAGATTGCCAGGGATCTTACGGTAAGCTGCCCGGTCTCCGTCATCAAGCAACGCAACGCGCATGCAGACCTCATAGAGGATTACGTGCTCACCGATGACATTGCGTTTTCGAGTCCCTCGGCGGCAGCGGGATTCGTAGCAGGCCGAAGCTCCAACGGTAAAACTATGTGGACGACCGATGAAAATAAAACCATCAACGATCTTGAGGAGGAATACAGGAAGGGAAAACAGTCGTAAGAGAAAAATGGGCTGGAAAGAAAACCATCCAGTAATAATGAACAAAAAGAAGCGGGGCTCGG
>CALFGH010000162.1 GCA_937958315.1 uncultured Collinsella sp.
GTATAGCTGATGGGCGCCCACAGGCTCTCGGGCCAGCACCAGCAGGTGACGTCGGAGACGCCATCGACCTCGGGCACCGGAACGCCCCAGTCGATGTTGCCGGTGATGCGGAAGGGCACGAGCGCCTTGCCGCTGCGGAAGCGCACGCCACCGTTGGCGAGCACTGCGTGGGCATCGTCGCGCTCCTTCCAGCTGGGGAAGGTGACGGTAAAGCTGCTCTTGTTGCCCTCGGGCTCCAGCACGGTGTGCTCGGGAAGCTGATCCTCGACGGCATCAAAGGCCTCGCGGAACTTGTTCTGGATGTAGAGCTGAGCCGGCAGCAGCCACTCCTCCATGGTCTTGGAGACCACGGAGCGAACCTGCGGGTTCTGGGCGAGCTTGGCGGTATAGGTCTTCATAAAGTCGAGGTAGGCCGGCAGGTCGAAGTAGAGATTGTCGACCGGGCGCAGCTCGGGCACCTCGCCGGTGAGCTGGCTCTTGGGCGCGATGAGCTCCTCGGGCTCAAACTGGTGACCCAGGTCGCACTCGTCGGCGTACGCCTTCTCGGACTTGCAGCCCTGAATGGGGCAGCGGCCGATCACCTGACGGCCGTTGAGGAACGTGCCGGCCTTGGCATCGTAGAACTGCAGCGTGGAGCGCTTGGAGATGGTGCCCTGCTCATGCAGACGCTCGATAATCTCGGCGGTCACCTCGTTGTGAATCTGCGCAGCCGGCTCAAGTCCCGAGCCGCCGTAGATATCGCAGCTGATGTTGTAGTTGTTGAGGGTCGCGGCCTGGCGGGAGTGATTGGACTCGACATACTCGCCGATGGACTTGTCGTAGCCCTCGTTCTCCTTGAGCTTGCGGTAGCTCTCCATGATGGGCGAGCCGTAGCAGTCGGTGCCCGAGGTGAAGATGACGTTCTCGCGGCCCAGACGGTCGCGCAGGAAGCGGGCGAAGAAGTCGGCAGGGACAAAGACGCCGCCGACGTGGCCAAAGTGAAGGCCCTTGTTGCCGTAGGGCTCGCCGGCGGTAACGATGGCGCGGCGAGGCCAGCTGGGACGGTCGTTCATGGAGTATTTGGATGCCATGGGACTCCTTCGCATATGGTGAGAGCGCAGCCGGGCGAAAGGCCTGGCGACGCGGTGGTCAATTCGTGCATATCGTTCGACATTATCGCACATGCGGACGGGTACGTGGCAGGGGCGCTATCCTAAGATGCTATGAATGAGATTTCCAACATACATGCGTTTGAGGACGAGGATTTTCTGCACGCCTGCTTTGTGTGGGGGATGGCGGTGCTTGGCGCATTTGCCGTGTGCCTGGTGCCGGTGTTTATGCTGCTGGGCGGGTCTGCGGATCTGGATGCGGCTGACGCGGGTTGCTGGACGGTTGTCTTGGGTTGGATAGTCGGCTTGGCTGCGGTTTCGGCGGCGTCATTTGCCGTGCACGAGCTGGTGCACGGTGTGTTTTTTAAGCTGCTGGCGCCTGCGGGCGCGAAGGTGACCTTTGGGGCGAATCGCGAGACAGCGATGATCTATGCCTGCGCCGAGGGCGTGGTGTATTCGCGCCGGCGGTACGTGGCGGTTTGCCTGGCGCCTACGGTTGTTGTGACGACAGCGTTTGCCCTGGGGTTTGCGTTCTCGGGCTATCCGCTGCTGTGCTATCTGGCGGCCGGCTTGCATTTGTCGGGCTGTGTAGGCGACTGGTATTACGTGCGGACTATTTTGCGCGACCGCTGCATTGTCGCCTGCGAGGATACGTCCTTTGGCGTGCGATTTTTTGGGTGAGGAGATGTCGATGAAGTCGTTGTTGCTGCATGCGTGCTGTGCACCATGCTCGCTTGAGCCGGTTCGCCTGCTGCGCGAGGAGGGGTTTGAGCCCACGATTTGCTGGACCAACCCCAATATTCAACCGCGCGATGAATGGCAGCGCCGCTTGGACGAGCTGCGCCGGTGGTGTGCCGATGGCGACATCGAGCTCATCGAGGCAGGGGAGGACCGCGATCGCTGGGAGGCCGGCGTGGCACC
>CALFGH010000163.1 GCA_937958315.1 uncultured Collinsella sp.
GATCCGCGACTACCTGCGCGAGCGCTGCGGCTACAAGCCTGTAACGTCGCGCACCACCAAGACAGCATCGCTCGCCAGCACCTGCACCGGCTGCGGCGCGCTGCAAGGCAGCCATTACCTGTTCGAGGAGCCCACGTCGCCGTTTGCGCTCACGGCCATCAACAAGCTGCCCGCGCTGGAGTTCGTGCGCGTGGAAGTCGCCGGCGTCTATGGCATCCCCGCCAGCCAAGGCAACTTTGACCAGGCACTCTTTACCTGGGCACGCGATCACCACACCCAGTTCCATAAGACCCTGTTCGAGGGGATATACCTGTAGGGCAAAGCTCGAAAATCGAGTCCAGACTTCCTCGGAAATCGAGTGTGAAAATCCTCGTAAATCGAGTATGCGCAGGTAGCTGAATTGCCGACTCGAAGGCTACAGCCCCAGAATGTGCTCCAGATAGCCCTTATTGAACCAGAACGACTGCCTGGTCATGTCACCGGCGTACCCCACCGCATCGGCGAAGCCATGGTTGAGGTGTACGGGCTATAGCCGAACCAATATTGATATAAACAAGACGAGGGCCAGTTCAAACCTGAACTGGCCCTCGTCTTTTATCAAAGTTGCTAGCAGTGTTTGCACTACTTTGAATCAGCTACGATGCCGACCAAGCTGACCGTTACGTCAAAGGTCGGACTTCCTTCGCCGACGTCGAGGCCAGACATATTCTGGCAATCGCTGTCGGTGCCTTCCACCCAAACGACGACTTTCATGTTCGTGCCGTTGTAATCGACGTTCGAAGCAACCTTTTGCGCGTTGCCGCTCGGCCTAATGTAGCCTTCGCCCGCTTTCGTGGCACCCCAGTTATCGCCGTTTTGATCGAACGAATCGGCGCCAGAAAGGTGCAAATATGTAGGAGTAACAACCTTGCTCAGAGATTCAGAGTCAACGCACGACCACCCTGCAACGGCAATCACATCGTTACCCGTATCGATTGTCGAGGGAGCAGTTGGCGCATAGACAACGCGCAGCTCGCCGTTGATTACAATGCCGACGCGCAGGCTCCCTTTGATTTTGTCGAACCATTTCTGCGTGCCGCCATGCTGCGTAATCGTTATGGGCGAGCCGTTGCTCGCGTCCAAATACACGTCGGCAATGCCCGTGTTCGCCACGGTATACAGCGTGTAATTCGCAGCGGTAAATGCATAGTAATCGTTGCCTTGAATGGTGTACTTGCCGGGAGCCTCACCCGAAATGGATGTGTCGACCTTTTGATAGGTGCTCACGTTAACGCCCTGCCAGCCTTTGGGAACGTACCAGTTTTTGGCATCGTTCGTCGATGACGGGCTGATCTCGTGACCGGTTGCAGAAGCAACCGTGGAGGTATCGGAGCCGTGGTCGGGTGTGTCACCCTCAACGATTTGGAGCACCATGCCATTCGCTTGAGCGGAAATGGTGCTGGTAGTCGCATGAACTCTACTATTCGTGACAAACCATGCGTAGGTAGTTGCAGAAAGCGCCACCGCCGAGACGACGACGGTTAGCGCCGCTCCAATAAGCTGAATCTTGAGTTTCTTTACCGAATCGTGCATATCCGTCGCCTCCCTCCGTTAAGAAAAAAGGCAGGATCCCGGGCTGGGAACCTGCCCTTCGCAAGTCATAAGCTGTAGCTGCGTTTACTTGTTGTCTGCAGTTGCAGTGAAGTTAATCTTCACACTCTGCGATGCATCAAGCTTATTATCCTGAAGGTTCTTCGTATGAATATTGGTATCGGAGCCCTCGTAGAACACATACACATTAACGAGAGTATCTTGACCAGCAGTCACAGTGCCAAGAACCGGCGCGGAATTATCGGCCTCAGAAGAAAGCTTAATTTCATAGTTATCGCCCTTAAGGCCATAAACAACCCAAGCAGTGCGATCAGCATTGGTAACAAGCACACGGAAGGAAGTCTTCAAAAGCTGACCATCAGCTGCATCAGTCACGCCCTCGACGCTCTCAACCTTGAGGTCGCTGAGGTTCTGCCCCTTAGAGCTGATGTTGAATTGCTCCTTCTTAGCAAATTGCTTAGCGTCTGCCTCGTCAGGAGTACCAACAGAGCTTAAATCGCCCTTAAGGGTGGCGATATTGAGATCCGCACCGTAACCAGTCATAAACTCACCCTTGGTGGCACCAGTCTGCTCACCAAATGTAGCAGGATAAAGCTTGATATGATCGGTAATCTTAGTTACCGCACTAGTCTTATCAGAAGCATGGGCGCCAGACTCCCCATTAGCGATTGTCATATACGCAGCATTAGATTGAGCGGCGATATTCGTAGTAGTAGCGTCGACCTTATTGTTCGTCACAAACCATGCGAAGGTGGCGGAGCCGAGGGCTACGGCCGCCACGAGGACCATGGCGATGGCGGCGCCCATCTGCTTCTTTAATGCCTTGGTATCCATGCGGACCCCTTTCTTTCCCCATTCATCCCAGATGACCCTCGAGAAGCCCGGAAGGGGAGCCCGCGCTTTCGTGTTGGATGTTGCTTGCCCATCCTTTAGACATGGAATTGAGGATACCATAATTCTTACGATTTCCTTATGAGTTTTCGGCAGCCTACTTTCCGGCAGATTCATAGGTCTACCTCGGGTTATATGTGGTGCTATGTGAACATCGTTTACCTTATTTGATCTCTCTCCCGCAAAGCCGTAAGTCCCTCTTAAGCCTTGCGGCCGCAGCGCCACGCCATCGCATACATTCACCCTCCGCCGAGCTTCGCCCGAGCCTCTACCCACTCGCTATACTGGTACAGAACGTGTAATTTTCGCCTGCTAAACGGGCTATTTGTTGGGAGGGCCCCATGGCTTTTGCCAATCAACCTAAGGGAAGCGTTTCTGCCGGATCGATCAAACCGGTGACGCGCAAAGCCGTTCGTTGTCAGCGCGAAGTCGCCTGGCTGGTCACGCAAGCGGCCGGTAAGCTCGTCGCCACCACCGACGACGTCAACGCGCCCACGCCCAGCTTTGTGCTGGCGGCGGCATTGTCGTACACCCGCAAGCAAGAGCAGGCCGCACGGGACCGTGGCGCCGCGATCGACTACGAGGCCGTCATGGGCCCCGACCTTGCGAGCTTTTGTGCGGCTGCGGGGCTGCCCGCAGCACCCAACGCGCTTTCGGACGCGGGCTACATGTTCACGCTCTCGGGCGCGGACCTCATCCGCATTGTTTACTCCTATTGCAGCGACCTGGACGAGCGCATGGGAGACGCGGCGCAGGTCAAGCCGGGCTACGCGATCAAGCTCGCGCTGCGGCTGTTCTTGCTGGACGACGCCTCAGCCGCCACCGCCTCCGACGGCAAAACCTCGGCATAAGCCGTCACCAAAAGCGCCGGGCCGGAAAATCGATTCTGGCCCGGCGCTTCTTCGTTCTACTTGTCCTCGTCCCCTGTGGGCGAGTTCTTTTGGTTGCGGCGGTTACTCCAAGTCACGTTGTGTTCCTTGTAGTAATCGGGCGCCTCGTTGCCGCTCGCGCTAATGGGGTCGTTGCCGGTCAGGGTGTCGGCAATATCCTGCACGAACTTAACGAACAGGCTCGAATCGTCGGTCTCGGACGAATCAAAATCGAAACCGAACTCCACCGCGCCGCCGATAATCTTGTCCACGCACTCCGGGTCGTCGCCGTCCAGCCAAATGACCACGGTGTACTTGTCCACATCGCCCACGCGGAAGTTCGCGTGACTAATGGTCGTTACCACGTCTTTGGACGCAAACGGCTCGGTGTTGGGCTCGGGATTGCCGTTGGCCGCAGCCGCCGCATAGGTGGTGGGCTTGCCATTGCGATACACCCTCACGCGCGCCGCCTTCTCCACGCCCTTGCTGGCGCTGACCACCTTGAGCTTGGCGCTGTAGCCCAGATCGGTCTTGCCGGCGTTGCGGATATAGAAGGTATATGCCACGTAGTTCTTGCCGTTGTGGCTACCGTCGATATCGTCCAGGTTGTCGGGCAGGTCCTCGGTAGCGATATTGGTGCCGTTGTCCAAGGCGTCGGCGGCCAGGCGCGCGGTGGCGTTGTTAAAGTCACCGTTGTCGGCAATGGCCACGCCGCGGCGGAACAACTCCAGGCGGTTGAGGTTGATGGTGAAGTTACCCATGTTTTCCTGCATAAACGACAGGGCGAACAGCACGCCAAAGGCAAGCGTCAGCACCACGAGGGCCTTTTGCAGCTTGTCCATGCGCAGCAGTGCCGCGCCGATGCGCTCCATGCGGCGCTTGGGCATATACATGGACACGACCGCGTCGGGGTCGATGTCGTCGAGGTCCTGGTCGGCCAGCGCCTGCTCCAGCTCCTCGATGCGCACCACGCCGCGGAGGTTGCGCTTGGGCTTGGGCTTGCGGTTGGGTTTACCGAAGCGCTTGCGGGAGGCGGGAGCCTTCGATTTCGGCGAGGTCGCCGATGCCCTGTGCGACAAGCTGATATACCGTCATCCGCATGTCTACGGCGATATTCACGCCAATACGCCCGACG
>CALFGH010000164.1 GCA_937958315.1 uncultured Collinsella sp.
TAGTTGCGGCGCCGCCTAAGTGCTCCTCGGCATTAAACTCAACGGGTTCATAGGCGCCGGCGGGGTAGTCGACGTCGGCGTGCGTACCTTTGAGGGCTTTGGCGCTGGCAGAGATAAAGTGGCGGTAGACCTGCGAGGACACAACGGTGATGACCGAGCTCACGGCGGCGCCAATTACTGAACCGGCAATACCAATCTTGGAAGCAAGCGCGACGCTCGTGGCGGCGGCTGCGGCGCCGGCGATGATCTGGGGAATGGAAATGTCATCGAACAGGCCCTTTTTGGGCGCGATGGCCATGGTCTGTCCGATGGAATGGTTTTCGTGAACGCCGTTGTTGAGCGCGGCTGGTGTCATGACGCGCGTGCGCGGCGCGTCGGTGTACTTGGTTGTCATACGGGGCCCTCCCGGTGTAAATCTGCTTCGTTTCATGTAGCCATTAGGGTACCCACCAGATGTGAATCGTACGTGACATTTAACAGATATCATCAACTCATCAATTGCTCACCAAGTTGGTGGGATGCGGTTACACCCGGCGGTTGAACTACAATAGGGCTTGCTATTTGTTGTGAATGGCGTCTACGCACGGGAGCATTCTTATGAATCTTCACCTTTCTCAGTCTGATGGCTTTTTGCGTGTGGCGGCGGCGTCGCCGCGGATTCGCGTGGCCGATGTCGAGGGCAATGCCGAGGTCGCGCTGGCGGCTGTTCGCGAGGCTACCGAGCGCGGCGTCCGCGCGCTGGTGCTGCCCGAGCTTAACCTGACCGGCTATACCGCGGCTGATCTGTTCCATAACCGCACGCTGCTGCATGCCTGTGAGACCGCTCTGGTACATATCCTCGACGAGACTCGTGGGCTGCCGATTGTCTTTACCATCGGTCTTCCCGTTGCAGTTGCCGAGAATATCTACAACTGCGCCGCCGTGTGCTGCGCGGGCGAGCTTTTGGGTCTTACGGCCAAGAAGTATCTGCCCAACTATGGCGAGTTCTACGAGCGCCGCTGGTTTGCTCCGACGCCCGCAGATCCTGTGTGGGTCGAGTTTGCCGGTCAGGGTCCGGTTCCGCTGGGTTCGGGGCTTGTCTACCGCTGCTGTGATGAAGGTGCCGAGGACATGGTGCTGGGCGTTGAGGTCTGTGAGGACCTGTGGGTGCCGGCGCCCCCTTCGACCGAGATGGCGCTTGCCGGTGCGACGGTGATTCTCAATCCGTCGGCCTCGGACGAGATTATCGGCAAGGCAGATTACCGACGCAGCCTCATATCCAACCAGAGCGCGCGCCTGTACTGTGCCTATGCCTATGCAGATGCGAGCGAGGGCGAGTCCACGACCGACATGGTCTTTGCGGGCGAGAACCTCGTCTACGAAAACGGCTCCAAGCTCGCCGCCACCAAACTGCTTACCTGCGATATGGCCGTCGCCGACGTTGACCTTGACCGCCTGGTTGCCGAGCGCCGTCGCTCGACGACGTGGACGCGCGCGGACGATGCGCCGGAGGCTACGACCGTTGAGTTCTCTTTTGAGGGCACGCTCTCCGAGGCTCCCGTCCTGCACGATGCACTCAGCATCGACCGTGTCTTCCCCCGTGCGCCCTTTGTGCCGGCCGACCATGGCGACCTGGCCGAGCGTTGCGAGACCATCCTCGACCTGCAGACCGCCGGCCTCAAGACCCGCCTTGCCCATACGGGTACCAAGGCTGCAGTCATCGGTCTTTCGGGCGGCCTGGACTCCACGCTGGCACTGCTCGTGACAGTTCGCGCCTTCGATGCACTGGGGCTGCCGCGCACCGGTATCACGGCCGTGTCCATGCCCGGCTTTGGCACGACGCATCGTACCAAGTCGAACGCCGAGTCGCTCGCTCACGACCTGGGTGTGAGCTTCCGCGAGGTTTCGATCCACGCGGCTGTGGAACAGCACTTCAAGGACATAGAGCACGATCCGACCGTGCAGGACGTGACCTACGAGAACAGCCAGGCCCGCGAGCGTACGCAGATTCTGATGGATCTGGCCAACCAGGCTGGCGGTTTTGTCATCGGCACGGGCGACTTGTCGGAGCTGGCACTCGGTTGGGCTACCTATAACGGCGACCACATGAGCATGTATGCCGTCAACGCGAGCGTGCCCAAGACGCTTGTGCGCCATCTGGTGCGTTATGCTGCCGATGTCTTTGGCGGGCGTATTGCCGAGACGCTGCTCGACATCCTCGATACACCGGTGTCCCCCGAGCTTCTGCCGCCCACGGGCGACGGCGAGATTGCGCAGAAGACTGAGGATTTGGTGGGCCCGTACGAGCTGCACGACTACTTCCTCTACTACCTGCTGCGTTTTGGCTTTGAGCCGGGCAAGATCTACCGCATGGCGCTCAAGAGCTTCGAGGGCGTCTACGACGCCAAGACCGTCCACATGTGGTTGCGTACGTTCTACCGTCGCTTCTTTGCTCAGCAGTTTAAGCGCAGCTGCCTGCCCGATGGTCCCAAGGTGGGCTCGGTGACGCTCAGCCCGCGCGGCGATTGGCGTATGCCGAGTGACGCCAGCTCGCGTCTGTGGCTTGCGCAGATCGATGCGCTCAATGCAATTGACTAAGGTTGGCTAAATTGAACCAATACGAGGGTTGCAAGCGTTACACTTTTGCAATCTGATGGCCCGTATCGCGCGGCGCTCTTGTCGGAGCGCCGCGTTTTTCATATCGAAAGGTGGCACCATGCAGGCATCGCAGCGTCTCGACCGCTTTGGCGCGGAGGTCTTCGCCTCGCTCAACAACAAACTGCTCGCGCTGAAGGCTCAGGGCAAGACCATTTACAACATGAGCGTGGGCACGCCCGACTTTAAGCCGTACGACCACGTGGTCGAGGCGCTCACGCAAGCAGCCAAAGATCCCGAGATGTGGAAGTATGCCCTGCGTGACCTGCCCGAACTCAAGCAGGCCGTGTGCGATTACTATGAGCGTCGCTTTGGTGTCTCCGGCATTACGCCGTCCATGGTGCAGTCGTGCAACGGCACGCAGGAGGGCGTGGGCCATTTGGGCCTGGCCCTGCTCGATCCGGGCGACACTATTTTGGTTCCCGATCCGTGCTACCCGGTCTTTGAGGCGGGTGCCAAGATCGCCGATGCCAAGCTCGAGTACTATCCGCTGGTTGCCGAGCACAATTACCTGCCCTATGTGGCGGGCATCGATCCCGAAGTGGCCGACCGCGCCAAGTATATGATCGTGTCGCTGCCCGCCAACCCGGTGGGCTCGGTGGGCACGCCCGAGATCTACGAGGAGATCATCGCTTTTGCCCGCGAGCACGACCTGCTCATCGTCCATGACAACGCGTACTCCGACATCGTGTTCGACGGCGAGCCGGGCGGCAGCTTCTTGCAGTATCCCGGTGCGCTCGAGGTGGGCGTTGAGTTCTTCTCGCTCTCCAAGTCGTTTAACGTCACCGGTGCTCGCATCGGCTTTTTGGTCGGCCGCGAGGACGTGGTCTCTGCCTTTGCCAAGCTACGCGGCCAGATCGACTTCGGTATGTTCTTCCCGATCCAGAAGGCTGCTATCGCCTGCCTGAACGGTCCTCGTGATGAGGTCGAGGCGCAGCGTCTGAAGTACCAGGAGCGTCGCGATGCCCTGTGCGACGGTCTTGAGGGCCTGGGCTGGGAGCGTCCCAACGCGCATGGCTCCATGTTTGTGTGGGCCAAGCTTCCCGGTGGTCGCACCGATTCCATGGCGTTTTGCGAGGAGCTTATGGAGAAGGCCGGCGTTGTGGTGACGCCGGGCGCGAGCTTTGGTCCTTCGGGCGAGGGGCACGTGCGCATGGCGCTGGTCTTGCCGCCCGACCAGATCGCTTTGGCTGTCGAGGCCATTCGCGAGGCGGGCCTGTATTAGAAAGTTGTTTTGGCTCGTCAATAGCTCGAAACCGATTTCGTGCAGTTATTTTACGAATTCTGCAAATAATTTCGGTAAGCGGTCGATATTTGGCTGCGAATAGGAGCATAATCAAAGTCCCGATTGGATGTATTGGGATTACGGCAAGCCGCTCGGGTCGTTCCCGGGCGGCTTGTTTGTGGAGAGATGGGAGTTTCTAATGGTTAATGAGAAGAAGGTCGCTATTGTCGGCTGCGGTTTCGTCGGTTCGTCTTCGGCGTTCGCGCTGATGCAGAGCGGTCTGTTCTCCGAAATGGTCCTCATCGACGTGGACAAGAACCGCGCCGAGGGTGAGGCCCTGGATATCGCGCACGGCATGACGTTTGCCGAGCCGATGAAGATCTACGCCGGCGATTATTCCGATGTCGCCGACGCCGCCATGATCGTCGTCACCGCCGGCGCTGCCCAGAAGCCCGGTGAGACCCGCCTGGACCTGGTCAACAAGAACGTCAACATCTTTAAGTCCATTATCCCCGAGATTAAGAAGTCTGGCTTTGACGGCATTCTGCTCATCGTCTCCAACCCGGTCGATGTTCTGACTTATGCCGCCATCAAGATGTCCGGCTTGCCCGAGGGCCATGTCATCGGCTCCGGCACCGTACTCGACACCGGCCGTCTGCAGCAGATGCTTGGTGCCCACGTCGAGGTTGACCCGCGCGATGTCCAGGCCTATGTCATGGGTGAGCACGGCGACTCCGAGTTTGTCGCTTGGTCCAGCGCTCAGGTTGCCGGCGTGCCGCTGAACACCTTCTGCGAGCTTCACGGCCACCTGGAGCACGAGGCCGCCGAGAAGCGTATCGCCGAGGACGTCAAGAACTCCGCCTACACCATCATCGAGAAGAAGCACGCCACCTACTACGGTGTCGCCATGGCCGTCAAGCGCATCTGCACCGCCGTCATGCGCGATGAGCAGACCGTTCTGCCTGTCTCCTCGCTCATGGTTGGCGAGTACGGCCTGTCCGATCTGGCCATCTCCATGCCGACAGTCGTTGGCCGCGACGGTGTCGTCTGCCGCGTTCCCGTGCCGCTGAACGATGACGAGCAGCATGAGCTCACCGCCTCTGCAAAGGCCCTCAAGGACATCATCGACAGCGTCGACTTCTCCTGCTAAATCAAGCTCGCTAGAGCGAAAAGCTACAATGAAGGCGTCCGAGTCCACGCGGCCCGGGCGCTTTTTTGGTGCAAAGTAACCTGACCCCAATGCACCATAGTTGATGGGAGGGCCATGTCGGATTCGCCTAATTTTTTAACCTATGCCCAGACGGCGTTTGACCCGTTTGAGGAGCGGCCGTTCTGCGCGGTGGATAGCCTGGTCTTTGCCTGGTTGTCGTATTTGCGCCTGCCGGACGACATGCCAGAGCTTGAGGGCTGGCGGGGGCTTGACGTACGCGAGCTGCTGCGTGCCGAGTGCTACCGGGACATGGTTGGCGACTTGTGGAACCCAGAGGGGAGCAGGGCCTTGTTGGAGGCCGTGGCAGCAAGCCCTCGCTACCGTGGCGCGCGCGTTTGCGGCTATCGTGCCGTGAGCGATGTGATGGCGACAGAGCAGTTTGCAGCCATGGCGTTCCGGTTTCCGGCGGGGTTTAGTTATCTTTCCTTCCGAGGGACCGACAGCACGATTGTGGGCTGGAAAGAGGACTTTAACATGGCGTTCCGGTGTCCTGTGCCGGCCCAGGAATCCGCGGCGCGTTATGTGGACGAGGCAGCGGGTGCGATTGACGGGCCGCTTTTGTGTGGAGGTCATTCCAAGGGCGGAAACCTTGCGGTGTACGGTGCGGCGATGTGTTCCGATGTCGCCCGCGGGCGAATCGAACGTGCGTATTCCCATGATGGTCCGGGCTTCGTCGAGGAGTTTCTGAGCGGCAGCGCCTTTGTCGATCTTTCCGGTCGAATCGATAAGACGCTACCTCGGTCGTCGATCTTTGGCATGATGTTCGAGACACAGGAGGACTATGCTATCGTTGAGAGCACCGAGTTCAGCCTACTGCAGCACAATCCCTTTAGCTGGGTGGTTGATGGTTGCGACTTCGTGTACTGTGAGCATCTGTCCGCCGGTGCTCGATACGTTGATGGCTCCATTCGCGAGATGCTGCTTGCAGTGTCACCTAGCGAGCGCGAGCGTTTTGTAGATGCGTTGTTCTCCGTGTTTGAGGCTACGGGTGCTGAGCGGTTTGCAGATATCGCTGGGAATCTGCGCGAGAGCCTGCCCGTGATGCTCCAAGCTGCGCAAGGCTTTGACAAGGATACACGCCGCTTTGTCTCGCAGACCATCGTGGCAATCCTTAAATGCGCACTGCTGCCCAAACGTCCCCAGATCGACATGCCCGCTGCCGGCAAGAGTTTGGCAGAACAGCTCGAGGCTTGGCAGTCCGAGCCCCTGCGCTAACCATTGGTGCAAAGCAACCTGGTTCCAAATGCAGCAATCTTCGATACGCTTGGGGCAGGCTCGACCGCTATACTGGTTCGTGCTCAATTCGATCTAGAACGGAATGCCGTATATGAAAATCAATCACGCGATTCTGCATATCCTGGACTTTGACTCTGCCGTCAACGTCATGAGCCAGCGCGAGCTCGATATCGAAAGCCGTACCGTGCGCAATTTCGTAACCACGCATCTGCGCCGCGCACGCACGTCGGCCGACAATAAACGCGCCACGTTTGCCGAGAACTCTGCGTTTGGCGGCGAGCTCAAGGGCTATTTCTTTGGCGAACGCGAGTTCGTGGACCTGTCGCAGCAGATTGCGGAGTTTATTTCCTCCGAGCTCACCAAAGCCGAGAAAGCCGAGTCCACCGACGTGCTCGTGGCCGATTTTGACGACGATGAGGATGCCCGCTGGTTTGCCGTGATGCTGTTGGGCTCCAAGCAGGCTTTTATGCACGAAGTGGGCCGCGAGGAGGGGGAGGTGCGCAATGACATCGCGCGTCACTACGCTATTCTGCCAAACCCCTCGCAAAAGGTGCCAAGCTATGCCATCGTGCGCGCGAGCACCATGGAGATCGGCTACGTGGACAAGAAGCGCAAGATTGCCGGCGAGGACCGTATGCTTATCCCCGATGGCCTGCTGCAGTGCGACACGGGTGTATCGGGCAAGGAGGTCATCGACACCGTGACGCGTGTGGTCGAGGAAGTCGCCGAGGAGCATGGTGCCAATACGGCCGTGGCACTCGCCAAGGTTAAGGCTGCCGTTGCCGAGAAGGTTGAGGATGACGAGGAGCTGCCGCCTTGGGATATCGTCGATGAGGTCTTTGAGGACGAACCGGTCATCAAGGAAAGCGTGCGCGCGGCACTGACCGAGGAGAAGGTTCCCGAGCACGTTCCCGTGGAGCGCAAGCAGGTCGAGCGCGCTGCCGTGCGCAATCACAAGATCCGTACCGACACGGGTATCGAAATCAGCTTCCCGGCCGAGATGGGTTCGAATTCCGAGTACATCGAGTTCGTCAACGAGCCCAACGGCCTCATCTCCATCGAGCTCAAAAACATCGGTAGCATCGAGAATCGATAAGTTGTTGCGTTACAGGTCGAGCATACGTCAGCGAAAACGACCCAGAGCGAGCAAGGTGACGTGAAAGAGGAGGGCATTGACCTTCTGGTCATGCCCGACGATTGAACGTCAGATTGCCGCTCTGGGTCGTTTGCAGCGTCGACTAGTTACGCGGTTTGGTAAAACCGCGTAACCTTTTTAGTTCTGCGAGAAGAATGGGAACTGTCGGGGGTCTACCGGCGGATGCGGCATCGGACCACCCTGCGGTCCGCCCTGGCCGCCCATCATTTTTTCGATGGCGTCCTGGACCTCACCCTCAAACTTTTTCATGCCCTCATGCAAACGACGCTGACCGTCCTCGGAGCGCAGCTCTTCCATCTGCTCGGGCGAAATACCCAACAGCTCGCCCAATATGCCCATCATCTCGCCGCGCATACGGTCACTCGTGTCGTCGTCGGCAAAGCGGCGCACCTCGGCGCGTGCCAGCGAATCAACCGTCATGCGCTCCTTACCGTTGAGCCCCAGATCGGACCATGCAAGCATGTACGGCCAGGCGCGCTCGGCAAACGAACGGGCCGAGACGATCGGCACCGTCGGCAGTATGCGACGAGCAGCCTCACCCTGGCGCACAAGCATCAGCAGCAGTGAGCAGGCCTCGGGCTTGGCAGCGGCCATCGGGATGTCGTCGAAAGGTCGATTGTGGTCTACATGCGACTCAAGCGCACCATCGACCTCGCCCGGCTCAAGCCCGCCAAGCAGCTGCGCCGCGCGATCGAGCATATCAACGGGACCGGCGAGCGTCGAGAGCGCCTGCGCCAGCACGCGCTCCATGCAATCTTCCACCGCGTTGAGCGTCACGAGCTCTTGGGGCACCACGGCCGAGGCGCGGTTGCGCACGCGTGCCACAAACTCGAGTGTCGACAGATACACGTCGCC
>CALFGH010000165.1 GCA_937958315.1 uncultured Collinsella sp.
TGCCATGCGCGAGGGATAGCTCATCGCTGGCCGTGAATCGGAACGAGGCGTGTTCCAACTCGCCTTGGAACCCGCCTCGTTCTCCTGCTTGTGCTTTTGTCCAATTTCAAAGCGCGCAGGTGTCATATGTGATTTCCCTATTTCTCGTCCGACTTATCGGTCTTGGCCGGAGCCTCAAAGCGATAACCGACGCCGTGAACGGTGTAGAGCCACTTAGGCTTCTTGGGGTCATCGCCCAGCTTGGCGCGAAGGTTCTTCACATGGCTGTCGATGGTGCGCTCATAGCCCTCAAAGTCGTAGCCGAGTACCTTCTCGACCAGCTCCATGCGGTTATAGACGCGACCGGGATGGCGAGCAAGCGTGGTGAGCAGCTTAAACTCGGAAGCAGTCAGGTCCACTTCCTTGTCCTCGACCAAAATCTTGTGGCCCGAGATATCGATGACCAGATCGCCAAAGTCGAGCACCTCAACGGCGGGCTCATCGGCCTGGTGAGCACGGCGGAACAGGGCACGGACGCGGGCGACGAGCTCGCGAGGCGAGAACGGCTTGATCAGGTAGTCGTCGGCACCAAGCTCGAGGCCGATGATGCGATCCTCGATCTCGCCCTTGGCGGTAAGCATGATAATGGGCACATCCGAGGTATCGCGAATAGTGCGGCAAACGCGCTCGCCGGGAATCTTGGGGAGCATAAGGTCGAGCACAACCAGGTCGAACTGGTGCTTCTCGAACTCCTCGATCGCAGACTGGCCGTCGCCGACGCCAACAACCCAGTAGCCCTCGCGCTCGAGATAGGCAGCGACGGCGTCACGGATTGCCTTCTCGTCCTCGACCAGCAGAATCTTTTTTGCATCTGAAGCCATAACACGGCCCCCCTGTCTCAATTAGCTAAGAACAAGCCCATTTTAACGCACCTATGCCCACCGAGCACCGCTACAGTGCAGCGGCTCGGCGGGCGGCACTCACAATTACAACGCGTTTATTCCCCCGTTGGCGCCCTTTTAACCCCTCGGCGCTAAAGAGAGAACAGGCGGGCGGTAACCGTCTCGGGGATTCCTTGGCTATTACGCACCGTGGCATAGGTTAAAAACGTATTCGATTTACCCGCCGTAGCTGGATAATCGCCATATTCGAGAGCGCGGTCGGGCGACAGCAGCGAACCATAGGTTTTGGCGGAGGTATCGATCAGAAAATGCGATGCCTGAACCTTAACCAGGTATTTGCCTTTTCTGCCGGCAGCACACGCAAGCGGCTCGCGCGACAGGAATAGGAACGTCCCATTCTCGTTACCGATATAGGTGCCCATGTTGCCTAGGCTCCCCACGCCGCTATAGGTGGCCTCGATGGAGAACACAAATGTGTCGCCCATATATACGGCCTCGAAGGGAGACACCGATGAGGGAAGGACCAGCTGAGCCCTCTTGGTATTGTTGCCGTCCGTCAGGTCGATCGCCGTCATGCCGTAGTAGACGCCCTCGTCGTTGCGCACACGCGGGGAAATGGTCAAGATGCCGTCACTCACACGCGGGGCGGATGCAAAGCGGCCCGTTGACTTCCAAATGGCCTCGGCCTTTGCCTCGTCGAGCGAGCGGCGGTAGCAATACGAGTCGTGACTCGTCTTTTTGCCGCCCGCCGAAGGCATCTTGTACCAAATGACGGACGATTCAAACGCCGTAAACAGCGGCGGGTCGTAGTCCTTGCCGCCTCGGTCGAGCTCGACCACATCGCCGACAAGCGACGCACCTGCCGTATTTTGCGCATAGAGCTTCCACGATGCGTTCGCAAAGTTCATTTCGACCCAAGCAAACACGCCATCGCCGGCTCGGACATCGTAAAACGAATACCCTGCACCTTCGACGGGATCCTCGATGAGCGTTGTGAGCGAACCGTCGCCCAGGTTGAGCACACCGAGTGTGTTGGCATGCCGCGCCGATGCGGGCGCCATCATCGCCGCGGCGTAATCGCCGTCGCAGTAGTACAGCAGCGTACCCAGAGGCAATGTCCATGAAGCTGCAGGCTCGAGGTCGATTTCGACGGCCTCGTACTCATCCGTAATCGAGACAATCTTTGAATCGTCCTTGATAACCTGCGGCTCGCCGGCGGCATCATCACTCGTGCCCGTTTTTTTCGAGCATCCGGCAAGCACCGTGGCAGCGCCCGCGGCAGCTCCACCGAGCACGAAGCCGCGGCGCGATATTCCGTTCTTGATGTGGTCGGCGATACCCATTAGGCGATCTCGGCGCGAGCGGCCTCGATAGCGCGTGTAAGCTGGTCGGCGCAGGAGGTCTTTTTCATACCGCAGGTATTACCGGCGAGAACCTCGATTACGCGATCGGCGGGAGCGCCTTCGACCAGCCTGGAGATGGCCTTGAGGTTACCATCGCAGCCGCCGGTAAACTCGACGCCCAGCACCTTGCTTCCGTCATCGGAAAGATTGAGGTGGATATTGCGAGCGCATACGCCCTGCGGCTTGTAGTCAAAACTAATCATTGAGATCCCCTCTCAGAAAGAAATTTCAGACGTCTATTATCCCCGCCTGAGCCGACTTATTATCGCAAGCACCGATTCAACATCCTACGATGCATGGACTGGCGGGAGCAAGATTAGCAGTCCGCGCCCCGTGCGTGGACCATGCGCTTATCCCGATACATATTGTGGTCGGCGACACGATATACATCGGCCAGCGTATTTCCAGCCGTCTCGACGGTCGCCACGCCAATCGATGCGCTGACCGTCAGGGCCTCATCGCTTACCGCGGCAAGACCGAGACGAAGATCCTGTTCCAGCCCGAGCGCGGACTCGTTGTCAGTATGGGGGCAAACCAGCAAAAACTCGTCGCCGCCAACGCGCATCGGCAGGTAATCTGCACCAGCCACCCGCCGCAGCACGGACGCCGTCCGTCGCAGCAGTTCATCCCCCATCTCGTGACCATAGATGTCGTTAGTCCGCTTGAGATAATTGCAGTCCAACATGATCACGCTCACTGGCAAGTCTTCGTCTACCAGGCTATCTCCGCGCGATTCAAGATAGTTGCGGTTGCGAAGCCCCGTCAGTTTATCTTGGTATGACAGCTCCTCGGCATGCTTGACCATCGATATATTGTGCGTCGCCACGACGACCGACTCCAGCCGGCCTTGCTCATCGCGATGCTGGGGGACAACCTGTAGCGAGTACCAAGCGCCTCGACAATCTCGCACCTCGGCAGCCAAGTACGGTACGCCCTCCATACGTTCACGAAGAGTCTTCATATCTACGAGTCCCACAACCGCTTCGCGGCTTTCGGGGCTCACGATATCCCGGCAGACCGTGTCCATAAAGTCATATGCCTCGCTGTGCTCGGCAAATATCTTCGCTATCGCCGGCGACATATTGATTCCCTCGATCTCGAGGGTGTCGATATGCAAAAGGAAGGTCGAATCGTAGATGGCGCTTATGGCATTGATAATGCCGAGCTGCTTATCCTTTTCGACCAAATTGCGGTGGTCAACGATATTTCGAGCCAACAGTACCACGACCCAAAACGCAAGGCACACCAAGACGCCGACGGCGACAAATGAAATCCTGTCAGACATGACCTCAGATTTGGGATATAGCGCAAACAGGCGGTAGTCCTTATATGCCGCACGCACGGCATATAAGGTGGTCCCCCGATATTCGATACGTGTTACGCCCTCGTCTTTCCAGTCAATTCCGCTATCGGCGAGAAGCCGGGCAAGGGTTATATCGACGGTCGAATCGTTTGAGGAAACGATTTGCGCGTCACGCATCACAAGCACCGTTGGACTCTGATGGAACGTGTTGTTCACAAGGACGTCGGCGATTGTGTACGAATAGTCATCGGCGGGCTCAGCCGCAAGGGATCGATATCCCAACGCAACGCCATCGCCATATGGGACGGCACTCACGGCAAAGTCGACACCGCGACGCTCGACAGCGGTCGAGTAGGAAACTTTGGACCCTCGATACATCGATGCGATCGACGAACAGGCCAGCTCCTCTCGCCACAGCATGAGTGGATCGCGGCCGTCGATATCGTAATGGGCGACCATATGACCATCGGCGTCCATGACCAACATTCCCGAAAGGCTCTCGGTATGGACATATTCCTCGACCAGATCGTCGTTAACTTCAAATCGATCAGGCGGCAAGAACGTCGCAAACGACTCGAGCGCCGCATCCAAATTGTGCGTCGCCCCGGTTTTTCTTCCCTTTTCATATCGGTCATATTTTTCGCAGGCATTTTTTAAAAACACCATGGTTTCCTGGCCGAACCCAAGCGTTTTATCAAGGCAGCGATGCGTGCCAACCATATAGAGCAGACTCAGTAGGGCAACGCTGGCCACGATGCCGATGCCCACTGCGGCTAAACTCTTTCGGCGAAAGCGGCGCTCGTCATTTGTCATGATTCCGCTCCTTGCGCGCCTGTCGTCGCTCCTGCCTTGTAATTGTCCACAATGTGCTCTATCGTGCCGTCTCGATCCATGTCGGACAGTGCGGTATCGAGGTTTTTGACGTACTCCCCCTCATAGCTATCATCAAACGCGACGCCCAGGTCAACCGTCATAACGTTGTCGGCGAACACACGATAAACGCCAGGATACTGGGCAACGAGTCGATCAAGCGACTGAACGTCCGCCATCCAACAGTCGACATACCCTTTGGCGAGGGCGGCTTTGCAGAGTTCGGCAGAACCATACGATTTGATTTGCACGTCCGGCGAGATATCCAGATCCCCTGCGAGCAATCGGCGTTCGCTCACCGAGCCCGCAATCACCGCAATGGTCTTGCTTCCATCGAGATGCGCCAAGGACTTGATGCCACTCGTTTTCTTGGCGGCGACCGAAACCGTCAGGGTCAAATACGGCTCAGTCCAGTAATACTTATCCTCGCGATAACAGGGAGAATAGTCGCACCACAGGCAATCGATATCGCCGTTTTTGAGTAGGCGATCGCGGTCATTCCAAGATATGTCGATAAATTGCGGCTTGATCCCCGCACGCTTGCAGGCCTCGCGGGCGATGTCGATATCGATACCGGCGTAATCGCCCGTGGTATCGACATACACATAGGGGTCGTTATCCGTAACGCCGATTTTGAGCACCGGGAGATCTTTGTCGGCTTCGTTCGGGGAGGAAGAACTGCTTCGAACGGTATACGTCAGGACGCCCGCACAGACGGCAACAAGGAGTATGAGCGTAAACGAGACGATGGCGGCTCGCTTGATGCGTCCGGGCACGCGCCTCCCTTCATCGAAACAGCAGTCGGATTTCATTTTATACCCGGGGCTGAGCCGGCAATAAAAAAGCGCCTCACCCAAGATGGGCAAGGCGCCAAAGGTTGAAATGCATCCGCAAGCGGTCGAATTAGGCTAGCCCTACTCGAAGTTCAGCTGCTCCAGGCGGTCGAAGACCGTGTCGATACGGGTGAGGAAGTCCCACGGATCAAAGATCTCGTCGAGTTTTTCCTGGCTAACGGTGCAGCGCGGATCGGCCTCGAGACGTTCCTTAAAGGTGGGGCCGGAGACACAATCCTGCACCTCGTGCCAGGTGGCCATGGCGTTTTCTTGCACGATAACGTAGGCGTCCTCGCGGGTGATGCCCGTATCGACGAGGGCAAGCAGCACCTTAGAGGAAAAGATGAGGCCGCGGGTCTTGTTGAGGTTGGCCATCATGCGAGCAGGATACAGCTGCAGGCCGTCGATAACGCGAATGAGGCACTGGAACATGTGGTCGAGCGCGATGAAGCTATCGGCCTGGGCGACACGCTCGGCGGAAGAGTGCGAAATGTCGCGCTCGTGCCACAGGGCAACGTTGTCAAAGGCGACCTGAGCGTTGGACTTGACGACGCGCGACAGACCGCAGACCTTCTCCATGGTGATGGGGTTGCGCTTGTGCGGCATGGCGGAGCTGCCCTTTTGACCCTTGCGGAACGGCTCCTCGGCCTCGAGCGTATCGGTCTTCTGCAGGTTGCGAACTTCGGTCGCGATGCGCTCGCAGGTGGCCGCCGTAGTGGCAAGCACGCCGGCAAGGTAGGCGTGGTGATCGCGGCTGATGACCTGCGTGGACAGCGGGTCGTGAACCAGGCCCAGGTGCTCACAGACATACTCCTCGACAAACGGCTCGATGGAGCTGTAGGTGCCGACGGCACCGGAGATGGCACCGAAGGCAACGTTCTTGCGAGCGTCCTCAAGACGATCGAGATCGCGCTTGAGCTCCCATGCCCAAGAGCCAAACTTCATACCGAAGGTCATCGGCTCGGCATGGATGCCATGGGTGCGGCCGGCGCAGAGCGTATTGCGCTCCTCGAAGGCACGACGCTTGCAGATCACGCCGAGCTTCTTAACGTCCTCGATAATCAGGTCACACGCCTGAGTAAGCTGATAGCACAGAGCCGTATCACCCAGGTCGGAGCTGGTCATACCGTAGTGAACCCAGCGGCTAGGCTTGGGCTCGCCCTCGGGAACATCGGCGTCGATATATTCCTTCATGTTGGTCAGGAAGGCGATGACATCGTGGCGCGTGACCTCCTCGATCTCGTCAACCTTCGCCTTCTCAAAGTTGGCGTGGTCGCGAATCCACTGGGCCTCTTCTTTGGAAATACCGATCTTGCCGAGCTCCGCCTGAGCCTCGCAGGCCAGGACCTCAATCTCCTGCCAAATGGCGTACTTGTTCTCGAGGGAGAAGATGTGTCCCATCTCCGGGCGGGTATAGCGATCGATCATAGCGGCTCCTTTTTGGTTATTGGCACGTTGGTCGTAACCCAACCATTGTACCGTGCGCGGGTGCAAGTATGGGCAGTAGGCATTAACCTAACATTTTGTAGCATAGAGCGGCTGCGGGCGAGCCCCTCGGCCTCACGAAGCCGCGGAGGAAGACTTTGTTGAATTGGCCGTCCCCATGTCTCCCATGCTCGATGGAGCGGGCAACGGGACGTCCGCGTATTTGCTTCGCAAATCCGCACCGGCTGCGGTCGGCATGCCCCGGTCCACGAAACCGCCGAAGGAGACCAGATCGAGCCGAGTGTCCCAGCATCCCCCTTGGCTGATGGAGCGGGCAACGGGACGTCTGCGTATTTGCTTCGCAAATCCGCACCGGCTGCGGTCGCCTATCGGCGACCTTGCCTGCTCGCTTTAAACGCTTCGCGTTTATTTAACGCTCGCACCCTGGCGGGTTCGAGTCCCGGCACTTTATTGAAAAAAGCACGGCACCGGAACGGTGTCGTGCTTTTACTTTTTTGGAGCGGGCAACGGGACTCGAACCCGCGAGTGTCAGCTTGGGAAGCTGATGCCTTACCACTTGGCGATGCCCGCAATTGCGCATTGGGATAAATTAAATGCTTGGATAGTATATACCGAGCATTTCAAGGGGGCAATATGAATGCGGCGTGTTATCACTATGCAATCGCGCACCGCGCACTGCGGCACAAAAGCCTACGAAACGCGCTCCAACTGGTCCCTTGCATCAGAAAGCGCGTGTTCTACCCCGTTTTGCACCTCAGTATCAAAACGATACGCAGGGACCGAAACGCTTAAACCATAGAGACGCCCGCCTTTTTCTATGGGAACGGCGATGCACTCAACCCCTTCTGCCATCTCCTGATGATCATATGCAAAACCACACCTTCGGACCTCCTCGAGCTGCCGCATCAGGTCATCTATGTGTTTTACCGCATGCTCAGTCGTTTTTTCGAATGGGAAAGGAAGCAGCGAGCGAACCGACTCCTCATCCCATCGAGATAGGATCGCCTTTCCAATCGCCGTGCAGTGCGCAGGAAGGGTCTTACCGATTTCCGATGAAAGACGGATGTGCTGGGGGGAATCAACGCGCGAAATATAGAGGACACGACCGTGGTCGAGCACACCGAGCTGACAGGTCTCTCCGCACGATGCGACAACCTTTCGCATGGCTGTCTCAAAAGAGGACAATCCCCCACTCTCACGATCGAATGCCTTGCCCAGCAGATACGTCTTAAGCCCAATCGAATACCTACCGGTAGTCTCGTCATAACTAACGTAATCTGAATCGGCCATGGTGTGCAAAATCGAGAAGAGACTGCTTTTTGGAGCGCCGACAATGCGGCATATCTCCGCCATGGTAAGTCCGCTCTTTGTAGCCGAAAGGGCCTCAAAGATTGATAGAACCCGCAAGGTAGAGCGGTGGCCAGCAGGATTATATCGCGAGGACATGGCAACTCTCCTTGTTCATTAACGCCCAAACTTTCCCCGTAAGTATAGCGGCATGCCCCTTCAAGCAACCGTTCACCGGCCAACCAAAACCATTCGCGGCGGGACCGTGTGAGATCTTCAGCATTTCATATATATTGTTCCGTATAACGAATAACGTTCGTAAATACGAACGTTATTCAAATGGACATAGGGAGGAAACATGTCAGACGCTGTAAGCCAAGGCCAAAACGCCGTTGTCATCGATCAGAGGGACAACGTCGCCGTCGCCACCTACCAACTGGAGGCGGGCGCCGAGGCCCGCTATCCCATGCCGGACGGCACGCTGGCGAGCGTTACCGTGACCGACGACATCCCGCTGTTCCACAAGATTGCCCTCGTGGACATCCCCAAGGGTGAGAAGATCGTCAAGTATGGCGAGTTCATCGGTGTGGCCACCACGGACATCAAGCGCGGACAGCATGTTCATACGCACAACTGCGCCAGCTCCGACGACCTGAAGGACTCCGTCGTCACCGACACCGACTCCGTCGCCTCCAAGACCTCCTCGTCCGCGGAGGGCACGCGCACCTTCATGGGCTACCGTCGCCCGGACGGTCGTGTCGGCATCCGCAACCACGTCCTGATCCTTCCCACGAGCATCTGCGCCTCCGACACCACGGAGAGGATCGCGAACGCGGTTGAGGGCTGCGTCTCCTTCCACAACCAGAATGGCTGTTCGCAGGTCGACTGCGACCAGAAGGTGACTATTGCTGCCTTGGCAGGCTACGCTGCGAACCCGAACATCTATGGCGTCGTTTGCGTCTCCTTGGGCTGCGAGGGCTGCCAGAACGACATCGTGGTCGATGCGATTCGCGAGCGCACCAACAAGCCCGTCGAGACCCTGGTCATCCAAAAGGTCGGCGGCTCCATCAGGGCGATCGAGGAGGGTACGCGCCTTGCCCGCAAGATGGTCGCCGAGGCGGACCAGTGCGTCCGCGAGCCCACTGACATCTCCGAGCTCATCTTCGGCACCAACTGCGGCGGCTCCGACCCCTCGAGCGGCCTTGGCTCCAATCCGCTGATCGGCGAGGTCTCCGACTGGCTCGTCAACCATGGTGCCACCTCCGTGCTGTGCGAGACGCCCGAGCTCTTTGGCGCCGAACACATCCTCGCCCGCCGCGCGAAGGACAAGCAGGTTTCGGACGACATCCTCAAGATCGTCTACGACTACGAGAAGTACGTCCAGATGTTTGGCGCCGAGATGCGAGAGGGCAACCCCAGCCCTGGAAATATGGCTGGCGGACTCACGACCCTCGAGGAGAAGTCTCTCGGCTGCGTGCACAAGGGAGGCCACAGCCCCCTCAACGCCGTCTATCCGTACGCGGCGCAGCTCAATCCGCACGAGGGCCTCGTCGTGATGGACACCCCCGGCAACGACCCTTCCAGCGTGGGCGGCATCATCGCCGGCGGCTGCCAGCTCGTGGTCTTCTCGACCGGTCTTGGCACCCCTACCGGAAACGCCATCGCGCCCGTGTATCGCCTGACTGCCAACAAGCGCACCTACGAGGCCATGAGGGATAACACCGACCTCGACGCGAGCCCGACGATCTACGGCCCCGAGTCCATGGAGGAGATGCGCGACAGGATGCTCGACGACATCATCGCCGTCTGCAACGGCCGCAAGGTCTGCGCCGAGGCCCTTGGCTATACCGAGACCGCCCTTCCGCACATCTGCAACTATATGTAGGCCAGCGTCTGACAGGACGCTTCAGAAAGGAGAGAAACCGTGACAACCACGCAAGCTCCAGAAAAGACGCCCAACGCGTTCCAACGCGGCGTCAACGCGGTCATCGACCTGCTGTCTTCGTTCTTCCTCCCGATCATCAACCTGCTCGTCTCCGTCGGCATCCTCAAGGGCATCCTGACGCTTCTGCAGGTCTCGGGCATGGTCACCGACGACTCGACCACGTATGCGATCCTCAACGCGATGGCCGACTCGCTGTTCTACTTCATCCCGGTGTTTCTTGCTTACACCTCGTCAAAGCGCTTCGATGTTGACACGGTGACCGCCGTCCTTCTCGGCTGCATCCTGGTGTATCCGTCCATCACCACCATCATGGCGGCGGACGCGCCCGTCTACCTGTTTGGCCTCGAGCTCTCGAAGGCGACGTACTCCAGCTCCGTCATCCCCATCCTTCTTGCCATCTACTGCGCGAGCTGGGTCCAGAAGGCCTGCTACAAGATCATCCCCGAGACCTTCCGCGGCCTGTTCACGCCGCCTATCACGATCATCGTTATCGTCCCGCTCGCCCTGGCCGTCTTCGGCCCCCTCGGCACCATCGTGGGCGGTTGGCTCGCGCAGGGCTACGAGGCCGTCTACAACCTCTCGCCGCTCGTCGCCGGCGCGCTGATCGGCGCGTTCCAGCCGTTCCTCGTCATCCTCGGCCTGCACTGGGCCCTGTTCCCCATTGCCATGAACAACGTCGCGGTCTACGGCTTCGACACCATCATGGCCCTGTTCGGCGGCGCGATCTTCGCCCAGGGCGGTGCCGCGCTCGCCGTCGCCCTCAAGACTAAGAACAAGAAGTTCCGCTCCCAGGCGATCTCCGCCTCGCTCACCACGCTGCTGGGCATCACCGAGCCCGCGATGTACGGCGTGAACCTGCGCCTCAAGAAGCCCATGGTCTGCGCATGCGTCGCCGGCGGCATTGGCTCCGCCGTGGCAGGCCTGTTCGGTTGCGCCGGCACCGCCTTCGCTTTGCCCGCGCTCACCACGCTGCCCGTCTTCATGAGCCGCGCGTTCGTTCCCTTCTGCATCTCGCTGGCGCTCGCCTTTGGCCTCGCCTTCCTGTTCACGCTCTTCGTCCCGATCGACGACGTGACCGAGGAAGAGATGGAGACCGAGGAGCAGTCCGCCTAGCGTCCGGATTGCAAGGCCACTCTATGTCCCGCGCCTGCGGGTTCGACCGGAGGTGGTGCCCACCTGGCAGCAAAGCGTATCCGTCACTGACCATATATCCATTAGACATTGTTTGACGTAAGGAGAAAAAAAATGAAGAAGATCGACGCACACGCCCACGTCTTTGACCACATCGGCTCCATGGGCAAGGCCGGAGAGCTGCGCCCCCTAGGCAACGGCAACTGTCGCTGGGCCACCGGCGAAGAGTTCCGTATCATCCCCGAGGGCAAGGGAGACAAGGAGTACCTCGTTGAGACCTTCATGGACGTCATGGACGAAAACGACGTCGAGAAGGCCATCCTGCTGCAGGGCGTCCTGTACGGCCTGCAGAACGAGTACGCCATGGAATGCGCCGAGAAGTACCCTGACCGCTTCAAAGCCGCGGTGATGCTCGACCCCTTCTGCCGCTGCGCCCAGCAGATCCTCGAGCACTTCATCAACGATCTGCACGCCCACGTCTTCAAGTTCGAGGTCTCTGTGGGCGGCGGCCTTTCCGGCTACCACCGCGATTTCGCGGTCGACGGCCCCGAGATGACGGTCCTCATCGACAGGATCGCCCAGGTCGAGGACGCCACTCTGGTGCTCGACATCGGCAGCCCCAACCAGTCCAGCTGCCAGCCCGAGGCCGTATATCGCCTGGCCAAGAAGTACCCCGGCCTGCACATTGTCGTCTGCCACCTGCTCGCCCCGTCCCTTGAGGACGGCGACGTCCTCAAGTGCGCGCTTCCGTACCTCGCCCACGATAACGTCTGGGTCGATCTCTCCGCGCTGCCCTGGAACGTCGCTCCCGAGGCCTACCCGTATCCCACCGCGCTCGAGTACATCGCGATGGCGAAGGACGTCCTGGGCGCCGACAAGATCATCTGGGGCACCGACTCCCCCTGTGTCCTCACCAAGTTCGACTACAAGGACCTCTATAGCTTCATCGAGGACTCCGACGTCTTCACCGACGCCGAGAAGCAGGGTGTCTTCTACGATAACGCCGTCAAGGCCTACTACCTCTAGGTCCTTTTCGGCAGTGCAGGGATTCGTGGGGGCGTGACCCCGGAAAGCGAGTGACACATGTTTGAGGGAGTCTTCTGCCCCTCCATCACCATCACCGACGATGATGGAAAGATCGATTACGAGCTGTGGGGCAGGCACCTGGACCACCTGGCCGACGCGGGCATCAACGGCGTGCTGCTGTTTGGCAGCATCGGCGAGTTCTACAGCGTGAGCCTCGAGGACAAGAAGTCGGTCATCGACTTTGCCGTCGAGCGGGTCGCCGGCCGCATGAAGGTCTTCGTCGGCGTGGGTGACACCACCTACGACAACGTCCTCGAACTCACGCGCTATGCCCAGAAGGCCGGTGCCGACGCAGTTCTGGCGGTCTCGCCGTACTACTTCGGGCCCACCGACGACGCTGCCGAAAAGTACTTTGGTGGCATCGCAGACACCACCAACCTGCCCGTCGTGCTATACAACTTTCCGGCGCGCACCGGCACCGACCTGTCGCCCGAGCTCGTGGCCAGGCTCGCCGCCGCCCATCCGAATATCTGCGGCATCAAGGACACGGTCGACACCATCAGTCACACGCGCAAGGTCATCCGCGCCGTCCGCAAGGTCAACCCCGAGTTCTCGGTCCTTTCCGGCTTCGACGAGTACTACCTGGTCAACCGCGCGAGCGGCGGCAACGGCGTTCTGTGTGGCCTCACCAACGTGGAGCCCGAGCTCTTTGTGAGGCTGCACGGCGCCTACCAGGCAGGCGACTTCGCGACCGCCATCGAGTGCGCCAAGCGCATCTCGTCGCTCATGGCCGTCTACGACGCCTGCGATCTGTTTATTTCTGCCATCAAAGTAGCGGTCAATATAAAGGGTCTTCCAATCTCGACCGCGATCTTTGATCCCGCCATACAGGCCAGCGATGACCAAAAGGCAACAATCGAACAGCTCCTGTCATAGACTTGTATTTGGATCGATGTGAGATTACCGTCTTCACATCGATCCAAATATCTTTTTTCTTGTTTAATATATGAATTTATTTCCATAAGTTCATAAATATATGGAGACAAGGACCCGTGGGGGTCCTTTTTCATTTATTTCTACCTGCGTTTTTATCTGATTGTTGTATTTGAGCTCGATTTGTCAGAAATCGGGCAAGCTTTTGGTCAGCTTCTGGTACTTACCCGCATGAACCATGGCGGTAGCCTCATCCCAAGCGCCGCGGCCTCCCCGTGCGGCGCACGAGGGATAAGGAGCAGCCATGTCCAACGCACCCACGCACTCTGTCCACAGCGCAATCGCAACAGGTCCGCTGCTCCTGCTCCTCTTTTTTCTGATCGGCTGCCTGGCCCCAGGGACCGCACTCGCCGTCGACGGGAGTGACGCCCTTAATTTCCGCACCATAAGCGGCGACTGTGGCCCCTTCGGTGTCGGTAAATACGAGGCACAGGACACTTCGATTTCGTACTGCATGAATCAAGACTGCCCCGGCCCCAGCAAGCCGGGAGGGCCATGGCGCACATATAACCAGGGCTGGACATGGCTCGATGACGAATTTGCCGCCATCGTCTGCCACGGATACCCCTCCAGTACATCCTTTGGCGGCCACAATCTGTCGCCCGATCTCGCCCGCGCCGCCACCCAGATTGCCGTGTGGATGCTCAACGGAACCACGCACCCCGACGGCACCTATTCGTATACAAATAGCAAGGGAGTTGCCAGAAGCGGTAGGTTTTACGAAAACGCCGAGGCTGTAGCGGCTGCACGTTGGCTCTACGAGAGCGCTAAGTCCGGATCCATTAAGGCAGCCCCACATCGAGCCAGGCGTTATTACGGCCCGGTCTCGGGCGAGGGTCGACACCAGGACATGCTCTATGTTCTGCCCGCCGTCTCCGTATCTTTCCAAAAACAATCGTCCCGGGCTGACATCACCGCCGGTAACGACACATACAGACTCGGTGGCGCAACCTTCGATATCTTTGAAAGTGCGGGCGATGCACGTGTCGGCACTATCCAGATGGACGAAAACGGGCGTGCACAAGCAACGCTTTTGCCCAATACGGCATATTACCTGGTCGAAACCAAAGCCCCGGCAGGCTATATCCCTCGAAGCGACCGAATAGCCTTCACCACACAAAACAGCGGCGAACATGTCACTATCAACGAGCAGCCCGGCACCATCACCTTGCGTATTGCAAAAATCGATGCCGCCACGGATGCCGGCGCCCAAGTTGGGGCGTCGCTTGTGGGCGCTGAATTCACCTGCGTCTCGCAATCAACTCCCGGCTGGGCTCGCACCCTTACGACCGACGAAAACGGATGGGCGATCCTCAATGACGTTCCCCTGGGCACCTTTACCATCTACGAATCGAAAGCACCCGAGGGCTACCTGATTTCAAACGACTGCTGGAGCTACACCGTCGGTGCCGAGCAACTCGGAGATACGGGCATCGTTGAGCTCGAAAGCCGTATTCCCAACATCCCCATCGCCTTTGACCTTGAAATCTCGAAGTTTAAGGACCATGGCGACAACGATGAGTCCGGCCTTGAGCAGCCGGCGGAAGGCGTCGTCTTTGAAGTTGTCAGCAATAGCTCCCAACAAGTCGTCGGCACGTTGACCACAAACGTTTATGGCTTTGCCTCCACCAAAGACCAGCCCGAAGCATGGTTTGGCGCAGGCAAGCGACCTGCCGGCGCTCACGGTTCCATTCCCTACGACCGCGCGGGCTACACCGTTCGCGAGGTTGCAGAAACGGTACCAGAAGGATTTAAGCAAGCAGGGGAATGGACCATCACAGCAGAGCAGACCGCAGACGGCGCCGAGCTTCAGTACATCGTGGACAACCATGCCCTATCGACACACCTCCAAATCGTAAAGCGCGATGCTCAGACCGGCGGCACCGTACCACTTGCCGGCTTTACGTTCCAGCTGCTCGATAGCCACCACGAGCCCGTCTCGCAAACATGTTGGTATCCGGCCCACAATGTAATGAATACCTTCACAACCGATGCAACCGGCGCCATCACGCTGCCCGAATCACTTCATCCCGGAACATACTACGTGCACGAGGCATCGGCCAAGGAACCGTATCTGCGCGGAGAAGACCTGGAGATAACGATTCCCGCCGACAGAAATCTGACACCGGTCGCCGTCGCCTCGTTCTATGACGACGCCGCAACCGGAAGCATCGAAATCATTAAGACGGATGCTGTAGATAGGCGCGCCCTCGCTGGGGCCACGTTTGACATCCGCGCTGACGGCGACATCGTGCGAACCGACGGCAGCATCGTCGCCCTGGATGGCGAAACCGTCGCCACCGTTACGACCGACGAACGGGGGCAAGCGCGAGTCGACCATCTTTCGCTGGGATGCGGTACCGCCACCTATGAGGTCGTCGAAACACAAGCGCCCGAAGGTTACCTGCTCAACCCGACCCCACATACTGTGAAGTTGTCGTACGCTGACCAGCAAACGCCCGTGATCGAAGTGCGCCTTGACGTTTCCAACGACTACACCAAGATCGATGTCTCCAAAGTCGACGCGTGCGGAGGTCAGGAAGTGACAGGCGCCGAGCTTGTCCTCTGCGACTCCAATGGCAACGAAATCGATTCTTGGACTTCATCCGGCAAACCGCACCACATTGAGCACCTTTCGCCTGGCACCTACACCCTGCGCGAAACGATGTCTCCGCGTACCTACGACCTCGCCGAGGAGATAACGTTTGAAGTAAAGGCCACGGGAGAAGTTCAAACCATAGACATGAAGGATACCCCCATCGAGATCAGGGGAAGCGTCGATAAGCGCCAAGAGATTGCACAGCCAGTCGTAAGCCAACTCGTTGCCAACGGTGACGGAAAAAACCGAGCCAAAGCACGGGCCAACACACAAGGCGCCTTCTCCTATACCATCGACACCAAAAACGAGTCGAGCACCTGGGTCGACGAGTTGACCATCACCGACGACCTTGAGTGCGCCAAAGATGGCGCAGCGAAACTCGTTGCCGTTGAAACCCCTATTGCGGTCGGTGATCTAAACGGGCTGTGCAACGTGTGGTATCGAACGTCTCCGGCAGGAACAAGCGATACGGGCAGGCAGGTCAATGCAACGCTTGACGACGGGCACCACAATCCTTGGCTCGAAACGGAAGAGGTTGCAAAGCTGCTGGGCGACGATGTGCGTCTCGTCGATTACGACGGGTGGCACCTATGGAAAGCAGATATCCCGACGGACAAGTCCGTCACGCTCGATACGAAAGAGATTGATCTTACAGACGACGCCGTCATCACGGGCATCCGTTTTGAATACGGTGCGGTAGCCGCCGACTTTACAACCAGAAGCGAGGCGGACTCTTGGACCCGGGATGACCTTAAAGACGAACACGACGATCTTGACGATGCCAAGGCGGCCCTTAACTCGGATGCCCGAGGCGCAGTCGTGCATATGCAGGCAACGTCGTCCTATACGCCCCAAACCGCACTTGCCAACAGCGCGCGCGTCGATCTTTGCCGCAACGGCGGTGGCGATAAACTCGAGGCGCATGATGAGGACCGCGTCATCCAACGATGCGCCCTGCCTCAGAACCTGCCGGCAACGGGATCTGCTACCGTCGCCGCATGCATCACCGCACTCCTGACCTCGGGCACGGCAGCCATATGGTTCGCTCGCCTTAGGTTAGCCTCAAAGAAGCGCTAGCACGATGAAAAAGCGGGCGAGCCAGTCTCCCGGCTCGCCCGCCTTGGGCATAAACGATGAATCGGCTATTCAGCAGATGACGAACCGCCATCGATGGCTGCCTGATCGGACTCGGAAATACCGTCAGCACCCAAACTTTGCTCTTGCTCCACCTCTTCGTTCATTGTTGTCTCGGGCGTCGAGCCCTTAACGCCAACGACATACGCGGCCCCAAAACCCAATGCGACAGCGATCAGGGTCAAAATCAGATAGATGGGCCAATGGCGCTTGATGTACGAAAACACGCTGACTCCTTAGCGGGTCTGTCTACGAACGACGAATGACCTCGGTAACGACCTCGGACACCGTAGCGATATTGGTCGGATTGACGTTGTACGGCAGGTCATCCTCGGTGCGAGCGCAGGCAAGACGCGGACCGTCCACACCGGCGATCGTAAGGGCGCGACGGCTCGCCTCGAGCGCTGCGGATGCATCGGTTTTTGCATAGGGCATCTCGAACGCACCACAATCGACGTGGAACGACTTGCACACCTTGCTGACAAGATTCATGATGCGGCGATCGCCCTTAAACAGCTGCTGCTCGCCCTCGACCGTCACCACCGAAAGCCTGCCGGCACCGATAGACTCGAGGTTGATGAAGAACACACCGCGGAGCTTGTCACGATGCGAGGCCAAAAACGCCCTCATGCCGGCGCCGTCGCAATCGGACGCGCCCGTTGCGACGAACCAGATATCGTGGCCGAGCAGCTCATCGTCACCCATGGAGGCAACGGCCGAGAGCATATCCTCGGCAGAAGCACCATCGGAAGAGGTGGCGCCGCCCTTCCAACCGTCGTCGTCATCCTCGAAGTTATCCCACGAGCCAATGCCGCGGCCAGACTTCTTGGCATCGTAATCGTCCTCGACGCCAAGCCAATCGCTCATGCTGTCCTGCTCGTTCTTCTTTTTGCGACCGAACAAGCCACCCAAGCCGCGCTTCTGCGGCTTGGCGCCCGTCGAAGCAGGAGCCGAGATGGTCTCGAGCGGTTGTGCGCCCGAGGAGATGGGCATGGGGGTCGCGACCGGTGCCGATGTGGGCTCGGGGCCCTGCGCCGTCGCAAAGGGATCATTTGTCTGTGCCGAAGGATCGGGAAGATCGAACAGCGACGTGCGGGACGCGACGTTGGCCTGTTGCATCGAAGGCAGTGACGGATCGGGGACCGAGGCCAGCGGCGACGAAGAGGGCACAGGCGCGGAGGCCGGATCGGGGATATTCATTTGCTGGCGCGGAGGCACCTGAGACGAGATCTGCGCCATGAGGGAATCAACCGTCTCGTCCTGCGTGGGAGCGGCATTGGCCACCGTGGCACCGGGGTCGCTCGGCGCGGGCATGGTAAAGATCTGCGTAGAATAAGGCCTGGACTCATCCGTCTTGGGAGCCTCGTCAATCGCAGGGGCCTCTTGCTCCATAGCAGGAGCCTCGACCTTCTCGGGTGCGCTGGCCTCAACGGAATCGGCCTCGTCGACAACCGAATCATCGGCGGCGTCCTGGGCATCACCGGAGATGGGAAGGGGCTCGGCAATTGCGGTGCCCTGCTTCTCAAACGTCATCGTGGCATCAAATGACATGGTGCCATCGACCGGCTGCTGCGCCTCAAAGGACGTCGTAGCCTCGGCAACGTCTGCGGATGTCGGCTGCGGAGCCTCGAAGGACGTCGTGGCGTCGGCGACATCGACAGGCTTCGGCTGCTCGGCCTCACCCTGCTCGAACTCCTGTGCCGCACGCTCACGCTCGGCCTCGGCTGCCTGCTGCTGGGCAATGGCCTCCCGCTCGGCGGCCTCGCGGGCAGCGGCGCGCTTTTCCTCAAAGTCGTCGACGAACTTCTTGCCCTTCGCAAGGGCGCCCTTAAAGAAGCTCGAAGCGCTGGCACCAATCGAGGAGAACGCGGAAGCGATATCGGCATGGGGCGTTGTCGAGGGAAGCTCGGCCGAGAAATCGGTGTCACTCTCATAGGACACGCGCTGCGGGTACTCGTCATAGTCTTCGTCGGCGGTCTCGGCTTCAACCTGTGCCGGAGCGGCAGGCGCCAGAATATCCAGACCGGCTGCAGAATCGAGCGGGGGCTTTTCGTCAGACTCCGCGGCAGCAACAGGGGCAGCGACCGGCTGGGCGGGAGCAACAGCCGTATTGGCCGCGGGCGTAGGCTCCTGTGCAACGGGAGCGGGCTCCAGCTCGAACGTCGGCTCCTCGCCCTCTTCGTAATCGAACGTGCAGGACTCGGGAAGCATGCCGAGCGCACGGATGGCATCCGAACCAAAGCGGATGTTGCCGGCGGCATTGCGATAGAGCTTGGACTTGGGCTCGGAGACTTCGACCACCGCGGGCTCCTCCGCCGGCCCGGCGGTGGACGTTTCCTCGGTGGACACTTCGGCCTGGGCGGTCTGGTCTTGAGCCTCGGGCGCGATAACGCCGATCAGCGTCTCGTCGGCAGAGGCACCCTCAAAACCATCGATCTGTCCATCAAAAGCCTCGTCCTGCTCGGGTGCGTCGACAGGCGCCACCGGCTGGCCAAACTCGTCCTCGTCGTAGGAAGGCTCCTCATATTCAATGGTGTTGCCGTAGTCGTTTTGCTGCTGGGCCGCGGCATACTCGGCCGCCGCGCGCGCCATTTCCTCGGCGCGACGCTTCTGCTCGCCAAAATAGGTATCGAATGGAATGTCGTCGGGGAACTCGTTTTCGCCCTGATAGGGGGCGACGTTGTCCATGACACCGAGCATGGCGGCAACAGAGGACTTGTTGCACACCGCGCCAGACGTGTAGGGAAGCACAAAACGGTTGGAGATGATATTGGCGGCGTTGGCCAGCGCCACAAGGGAGGCCAGGATAGCGACAACCCACAGCAGCACCTTAAGCACGCCGGGAAGCGGCAGGATACGCAGGATGGCGACAGCCGCGGGCGCAATCGTGGCGACAGGCAGGAGCTTGGCGATGAGCGCGCGATATGGAGCGTAGGGCTCGCGAGCAAGGAGCTCGGCACGGGGGGAATCATAGTGGGCCACCACGACGACCGGGCGGTTGCGCGGAGACGCAAGCGGGCCCGAGGCCTTGTGATAGGCGATGACATTTTGGCTCACACCGGTCTTTCCCAGGCGCGAAACCAAAGGATGCCCCGTGCGCTCGAGCACGTAGAGCACGGCACCGACAATGGACAGCAGGGTGCCGACCAAGCCGATACCGCCGCCGATGCCCATCAGCAGGGCGCCGGCAAACGCCAGAATACCGGTAACGGCAAACGCCAACCTGCTGGGCGCGGGAGCATTAAATTCCTGCACCTCGGGGTCAAATCCGTGGTTGCGGAAAATCTGAGCGATATCCTCGGCAGCCAGGCGCTCTTCTTCACTGCACGCCGGCGTAATGCCGGTGTTCTGCAGCAGGTGGTTAATATAGTTCTGGGTGTTCGCCATATGCGCTCCACATCCATAATCCGACAAATAGGCCCAATGTATGCACATTAGAACCGTATATAGTCGAAAGTATACCCCGAGCGGGCGCAAACGGCCGAATTCTGGACATCTTAACGCCCCAAGCGGACAAGGATATAGCCTAATCTCCATATCGGACTAAAATCATGGCA
>CALFGH010000166.1 GCA_937958315.1 uncultured Collinsella sp.
CGGAGGCACGGCGCTCGGGGAAGCGCTCGGCCATGGCGTCCATGGCGGTATCGAAGGCGTCGGCCGAGCCGGCAAACTGCTCGTCCAGGCCCTCGACCTCAACGGCCTCGGCGGGAGCGGCGGCAAGTTCGTCCGAAAGCTCGAGCTTGGTCTGGTTCATCTTGAGCCAGCCCCAAGTGGCGGCCGGCATAGCGTTGACCTGCTCGAGCGTGGTAGCAGCGGTGTTGGTTTCCTGTTTCATTATCCGATCGCTCCTTCCATCTCGAGCTTGATCAGGTTGTTCATCTCGACGGCGTACTCAAGCGGCAGCTCCTTGGAGACCGGGTTGGCAAAGCCGTTGACGATCATGGTGCGGGCCTCTTCCTCCGATATGCCGCGGCTCATCAGGTAGAACACCTTGTCGTCGCCGATGCGGCCGATGGTGGCCTCGTGGCCGATGTCGACGTTCTTGGCGCGGATGTCCATGGCGGGGATGGTATCGGAGCGGCTCTGGTCGTCGAGCATCAGCGACTGGCAGCTCACGGTTGCTTTGGAACCTTCGGCCTTAGGCGTGGCCACGATGGAGCTGCGGAAGGTCTGGATGCCGCCGCTCTTGGAGATACCCTTGGTCTCGACGGTTGCCGAGGTGTCGGGCGCGTTGAGCACGACCTTGCAGCCGGTATCGAGGTTCTGGCCGGCGCCGGCAAAGGTAATGCCGGTAAAGCTCGAGCGGGCGCGACGGCCGTTGAGCACGCTCATGGGGTAGAGGTAGCCCACGTGGCTGCCGAAGGAGCCGCTGATCCACTCGATGTCGCCATCCTCGTCCACGCGCGCACGCTTGGTGTTGAGGTTGTACATGTTCTTGGACCAGTTCTCGATAGTCGAGTAGCGCAGATGCGCGCGCTTGCCCACAAACAGCTCGACAGCGCCTGCGTGGAGGTTGGCCACGTTGTACTTGGGCGCGGAGCAGCCCTCAATAAAGTGCAGGTCGGCATCGTCCTCGACGATGATGAGCGTGTGCTCAAACTGGCCGGCGCCCTTGGCGTTAAGGCGGAAGTAGCTCTGCAGCGGAAAATCGAGCTTGGTGCCCTTGGGCACGTAGACAAACGAGCCGCCCGACCACACGGCGCCGTGCAGGGCCGCAAACTTGTGGTCGGTGGGCGGGATGAGCGTCATAAACTTCTCGTGGATGAGCGGCTCCCACTGCGGGTCGTGCAGGGCCTCTTCGATGCCGGAGTAGACGATGCCCATCTTGGACGCAGTGTCCTGCATGTTGTGGTAGACCAGCTCGGAGTCGTACTGCGCGCCGACGCCCGCCAGGTAGCTGCGCTCTGCCTCGGGGATGCCCAGGCGCTCAAAGGTGTTCTTGATGTCGTCGGGCACCGACTCCCAGTCGTGCTTTTGGTCGGTGTTGGGCTTGACGTAGGTGACGATGTTGTCCATGTCCAGGCCCTCGATGGAGGGGCCCCACGTCGGATTGGGGAAGCGGTTAAAGATCTCGAGGGATTTGAGGCGCAGGTCGAGCATCCACTGCGGCTCGTCCTTCTTGGCGCTGATCTCGCGCACGATGTCGGGCGTGATGCCGGCGTCGAGGCGCTCGAATCCCTCTTCGCCATAGGTGAAGTCGTAGAGGCTGCGATCGATGTCCGCAACCTCGGTGCGGTTCTTGGTCATTGCGTCGCCCCTTTACGCCTGCTGCTCGGCAGCGTCGGCTTCGGCCTTGGTGCGTTGCTCGGCGGCCTCGCGCTCGAAGGTCTCAAAGCCGTTCTTGTCGATCCAGGGGATCAGCGAGGCGTCGTCCTCGCGCACGATGTGGCCCTTGACCATAACGTGGACGCGGTCGACATCCAGGTGCTCCAGGATGCGCGTGTTGTGCGTGATGATGAGCATGGAGCCGTCGCAGCTCTTGCGGTAGGCGTCCATGCCATGGCTGACGGTGGACAGGGCGTCGACGTCCAGGCCCGAGTCGGTTTCGTCCAGGATGGCGAGCTTGGGCTGCAGCAGCAGAAGCTGGAGCATCTCGACCTTCTTTTTCTCGCCGCCCGAGAAACCTACGCCCAGCTCGCGGTTGAGGTAGGCGGTGTCCATGTTGAGCTCGGCCGCGAGCTCCTTGACGCGACGGCGGAACTCTTTGCCCTTCATCTCCAGGCCGGGGCGGCCGGCGATGCTGGCGCGCAAAAAGCTCGACAGCGGCACGCCCGGGATCTCGACCGGGGCCTGGAAGCTCAGGAACAGGCCGGCGCGGGAGCGCTTGTCGGTGGTGAGCTCGGTGATGTCCTGGCCGTCAAAGACGATGCGGCCGTCCTGCACGGTGTAGACGGGGTCGCCCATGACCAGGTGGCCGAGGGTGGACTTGCCGGCGCCGTTGGGTCCCATCAGCACGTGGGTCTCGCCGGCGGCGACGTTGAGGTTGACGTTGTGGAGGATGGTCTTTTCGTCCACGGAGGCGGTCAGACCTTCGATGGAAAGCAGCGGATTTGCGCTCATGCTGTCCCTCTCTGTATATGGTGTACTCATAGGTGTACTAAACCCTAGGAATCTTCTCGGAATAAAGTTACTATGGGTTCGGCGTTAGTCAAGGGAAAACCCGACTAATCCACTCGACTTTTTAGATGTGGGACATAATAATCAGGCTTGTTTGCCCCGCGTGCATAAGATTTGGGATAAACAAGCCTGGTATTTTGTCCCGGCAACGATGAGAGGGTAGGTATGCTCATTTCTTCTAAGGGCCGCTATGCCCTCCGGCTGATGATCTATATCGCGGCGTTGGGCGACGCCGAAGGCAAGATTGCCCTGCGCGAGGTCGCCGACCGCGAGCATATCTCGCAAAAGTACTTGGAGCAGCTGGTTCGTCCGCTTATGAAGTCGGGCCTGCTTAAGAGCGTGCGCGGCAAGGGCGGCGGCTACATGATGGCCAAGGACCCCGCCGAGGTGCGTGCCGGCGACATCCTGCGCGCCGTCGAGGGCAGCACGGCTCCGGTGGCGTGCGATGGTATCGACAATAGCTGTACCCGCAGCGACCTTTGCTCGACCGTCAAGTTCTGGCGCGGGCTGGACGACGTGATTGAAAAGTACGTCGACGGCGTGACGTTGGCCGACCTAGCCGCCGTCCCCGAGATCAACTTCGATATCAAACTGTAACCCGAATATCAAACTGTAACCCGAGCGCAATTCCTTAAGATTTCGCGGAGGGTTGTTGCCGTTTACCGAGGGGTTGTTGTGCAACAACGGGCAAGCTGCAATACTTAAGTCCATCTTTGCAAACTGCACTTTAACTACACCAATGCAGGGAGGATCTTATGCAGCCCAAGCATTCCGCGATTGTGGCGGGCCTGACGCTGGCGCTTTCGTTTGGCACCGTTGCCGCGCCTGTGACTGCTGTTGCTGAGGAGCCCACGCCGGGCGTTGCCTCGGATGCCACCGATATCGATAAGGGCCTTTACACCCAGCAGTCCTTCTCGGGCGTGCTGAGGTCGGTTCAGGGGGTCTCGTTTGTCAACGTGACTCGCGAGATGAAGTACTTTACCAAGTACGAGAGCCATGGCAACTATAACCAGGGCTTTTCGTATGGCGATGGCTATAACGCGCTAGGCTATTACCAGTTCGACCGTCGTTGGTCGCTCATTCCGTTTATGAAGCAGGTCTACAACTACGATTCTGCTAAGTACGGCATGCTTAAGGCCGCGATCGATCACGGCAGTGAGATTGCCAACGCGAACAACCCCATGTATGCGAACGGCCAGCTCACCGAGCTGGGTCGTATTGCGCAGGAGGCCTTCCAGGGTGCTTATAACACCGACCCTGCTGAGTTCTCGGCGCTGCAGGATGCGTATGCGTACAACTCGTACTATGCAGTGACCGAGGCATGGCTCAAGAGTGCTCTTGGCATTGACATCTCCGGCCGTGCTGACTGCGTCAAGGGCATGGTGTGGAGCATCACCAATATGTGCGGCACCGGTGGCTGCCAGGACTTTTTCCGTTGGGCAAATCTCTCCAACAACATGACTGACCGCGAGTTTGTGACGGCGCTTTCGGGCAGCGTGGTTGATAACGTGGCGCGCAAGTATTCGAGTCAGCCTCAGTACCATGAGGGGTGGAAGAATCGCTACAAGAACGAGCTTAAGGACTGTCTGGTCTACATTGCCGAGGACGAGGCTGCCGCGGCAACGCCCGTGGAGCCTGAGCCCACGCCGGCGCCCGGCCCGAGCAT
>CALFGH010000167.1 GCA_937958315.1 uncultured Collinsella sp.
CCGGCAGCGAGGATCGCGACCCGGTCGATGATTTTGAAAAGATCAACGAAGAACTGCGGCAGTATTCGCCTGAGCTTGCCGAGCGGCCGATGCTCGTCGCGGCCAACAAGGTCGATCTTCTGCCGCCGGACAGCGATAATCTCGAACGCCTCCGTGCCCACGTCGAGGCCAAGGGGTATGAATTCTACACCATCTGCGCCGCCACGAGCGAGCGACAGCAGGCAGCAGCCGCACTTGCCAACCGCTGCGACTGCATGGTCGTGGTGGGCGGCAAGAACTCGGGCAACACCCGCCGCCTGGCGCAGATTTGCGCCGATGTCTGCGAGCGCACACATCACATAGAGGAAGCTTCCGAGCTACAGGCCGCGTGGTTTACCGACGCTCACCACATCGGCATCACAGCCGGAGCCTCCACCCCGCAAGAACACATCGAGCGCGCCGTCGAGCGCATCAAGGAGCTTTGCCGCTAATCATGGACCAGACCGTACCCGCATACGCCGCCGAGGTGGCCGATTACGGGCGCAGCCGCGACCCCGAGCCGGGTGAGGGCGCGCTCGTTAAAAACGTGCGTCCCGAATCGCCCGCGTGGGATGTGGGTATCGAGCCGGGCATGCGCGTGCTCACGGTCAACGGCGAGCAACTGACCGATATGATCGTGTGGCTCTGGGAGGCAGATGACGACACCGTCGAGTTGGAGGTTTTCGACCCGCGCGACGACACCGTCACCCCCGTCGAGCTCGATCGCTTTCCCGGCGAGGACTGGGGCCTTGAGTTCGATGGCCCCATCTTCGACGGCATGCGCACCTGCGTAAACGCCTGCGTGTTCTGCTTTATGACCATGCTGCCCAAGGGCGGACGTTCTACGCTCTACATCCGCGACGACGACTATCGCCTAAGCTTCTTGCAGGGCAACTTTGTCACGCTCACGAACCTCACCGACGAAGACGTGCAAAACGTCATCCAACGCAATATGAGCCCCATGAACGTATCGGTCCACGCCGTGAGCCCCGACGTCCGCCGCCGCATGATGGGCCGCAACGCCCAGCGCGGCATGGACGTGCTCGAGACCATCATGGCCGCCGGCATCGAGATCCACGCCCAGATCGTGCTGTGCCCTGGCATGAACGACGGCGAGGAGCTGCAAAAAACCCTACGCTTTTGCGAGGAGCACGAGCAGATCACGAGCCTGGGCATCGTGCCTCTGGGCTTTACTAAGCACCAGAATCGCTTTAGCTGGTCCTACAGCGACAAGCCCGAGCTGGCGCGCGAGACCATCGCCATGATCCGTCCCTTCCAGGACCGTGCCTTCGAACGATTTGGCCGCCACACCTTCCAGATGAGCGACGAGTTCTACCTGGATGCCGGCATCGAGCCACCCGAGGCCGACTTTTACGACGGCTACCCGCAGTACTACGACGGCATCGGCATGATCCGATCCTATCTAGACGAGACCGACAACGTGCTCGCCGCCGATACCGAGCGTCTGCGCCGCGTTCGCGAGGTCATCGCCGCCCGTAGCCAGCACCTGCTGTGCCTTTCGGGCGCCAGCGCGCGCGATACGGTGGCGCGTTTTGTGGAGTCTCCACAGGGCCTTGCCGGTACCGTCACGGCCATCAAAAACCGCTACTTTGGCGGCAACGTGGACGTGACCGGCCTCATCGTTGCCTGCGACATCTTGGAGCAGCTGCCGCAGGACCTGTCAGGGGTTATGCTCTTTGTGCCTAAGCTCATGTTCAACGCCGACGGCATGACCCTTGACGAGTATCATCGTGACGAATTACTCGCAAGCCTTACCGGTCGCGGCGCCGAGGTTCATGTGGTATCGACCATGCCGCACGAGCTGCTCGATACCCTGGAGCACATCCTTGGCATAACGCCCGCCAATTCAACCATTCCCGCTGACCCTACCCATTAAAGGAGAGCAGATGAAACCTATCGTCGCCGTCGTCGGACGCCCCAACGTGGGCAAGTCCACGCTCGTCAACCGCCTGGCCCAGACCTCGGACGCCATCGTCCACGAGTCCCGCGGCGTCACGCGCGACCGCTCGTATCACACGGCCGATTGGAACGGCCGCGAGTTCACCATCGTCGACACGGGTGGCATCGAGCCGCTCAAGAGCGACGACGTCTTTGCCACGTCCATCCGCGACCAGGCCCTTGCTGCCGCCGAGGAAGCAGCCGTCATTCTGTTTGTGGTCGATGGCCGCACCGGCGTCACCGAGGAGGACGAGTCGGTCGCCCGCATGCTCAAGCGCTGCGATAAGCCGGTCTTTCTGCTGGTGAACAAGCTTGACAACCCCGACCGCGAAAACGACAACATTTGGGAGTTCTATTCGCTCGGCATCGGTGAGCCCACGCCGCTCTCGGCCCTGCATGGCCACGGCACGGGCGACCTGCTCGACGACATCGTGGCCCTGTTGCCCGAGGAGGAGGACGAGGTCGCCGACGAGTTCCCCGATGCGCTGAACGTGGCTATCATCGGCCGCCCCAACGCCGGTAAGTCCTCGCTGTTCAACCGCATCCTGGGCGCCGATCGCTCCATCGTGTCCAACATCGCCGGCACCACGCGCGATGCCATCGACACCGTCGTCGAGCGCGACGGCAAGCACTACCGCATGGTCGACACCGCGGGCATTCGCAAGAAGAGCACCGTGTACGAGAATATCGAGTACTACTCCATGGTCCGCGGCCTGCGCGCCATCGACCGCGCCGACGTGGCGCTGCTCGTCGTCGACGCCTCCGTGGGCGTCACCGAGCAGGATCAGAAGGTTATGGGCTTGGCCATCGAGCGCGGCTGCGCCATCGTGGTTCTGCTCAACAAGTGGGATCTGCTCGACGATGACCGCAAGCGCGAGGCCTGCATGGAGACCGTCGACCGCCGTCTGGGCGTTATGGCTCCCTGGGCCCAGTACCTGCGCATCTCGGCCCTGACCGGCCGTAGCGTCGAGAAGATCTGGGCGATGGTCGACGCAGCCGAGAAGACGCGCTCGCAAAAGATCACCACCTCGCGCCTCAACACCTTCCTCACCGACCTGCGCGAGTTTGGCCACACCGTGGTGGACGGCAAGCGTCGCCTGCGCATGCACTACGTGACCCAGACGGGCGTCAACCCGCCGACGTTTACGTTCTTCGTCAACCACAGCGACCTGGTCAACGACACCTACCAGCGCTACGTGGAGAACCGTATACGCTCGACCTTCGATTTTTCCGGCACGCCCATTCGACTCTTCTTTAGGAAGAAGGAGCAAAAGGATGCATAATCCGATTCTGCTGACCGCCAGCTGCGCCGTGGTCTCGTTCTTTATCGGAGCGATTCCGTTTGGCTTGATCCTGGGCCGCGTGTTCAACCACACCGACATTCGCAAGGCGGGCTCCGGCAACATCGGCACCACCAACGCCCTGCGCGTGGCCGGCCCCAAGGTGGCCGCGCTCACGCTGCTGCTCGACTGCCTTAAGGGCGCCATCTGCGTCCTTATCGCCCGTCCGCTTATCGCGGGCGTTGGCTATGGCTTCCCTGTGAGCATCATGGCGCCTGGAGCTCCCGGCGACTGGATGCTCGGCGTCATCTGCCTGGCAGCGGTATGGGGTCACATCTTCTCGCCGTACCTCAACTTCCACGGCGGCAAGGGCATTGCCGTGGGCTTGGGCGTCATCCTCGCCTGGTACTGGCCCATCGGACTTTCGCTGCTGGGCATGTTTATCGTGGCCGTTGCCATCACCAAGTTTGTGTCGGTGGGCTCGCTTGCCGCGGCCATCGGTCTTCCCATCGCCGTCTGTGCGGTCTTTCCGTACAGCAGCCTGGGTCTCAAGTTTTGCATGGCGATGATCGGTATCACCGTGGTGTGGGCCCATCGTGCGAACATCAAAAAGCTCATGACGGGCAAGGAGTCCAAGCTCTCGTTTACCAAGCGCGTCACCGAACCCGACGATAAGTAGGAGAGAGTCATGAATGTTGCGCTGATTGGCTCCGGCTCCTGGGGAACCGCCGTCGCCGGCCTTGCCGCCGCGCGAGCCGAGCGCGTGATCATGTGGGCCCATAGCGAGCAGACGGCCGCCGGCATCAATGGCGAGCACCGCAATCCCCGGTATCTGGTGGACTACGAGCTGCCCGGCAACGTTGTCGCCAC
>CALFGH010000168.1 GCA_937958315.1 uncultured Collinsella sp.
TTAGACGAGCTTGATCTTCTCGATATCCTTGCGCGAGGACTCGCGATACAGCGAGAACTTGCGGCCGATAACCTGAACGACGTCGGCGTGGCAGCGCTCGGCGAGCTCCTCGGCGGCCTCGCGGGCAGAAAGGCTGGAGCCGTCCAGCACGGAGCACTTAACGAGCTCGTGCTTCTCCAGGTAGGCAACCGTCTGCTCGACGGTGCCCTCGTTGACATCGGACTTACCGATGATGATGGCGGGGTTGAGGTGATGGGCCATGCTGCGAAGCTGCTTGACCTGGGCTCCTGTCAGTGCCATGGGTTCTCGCTTTCTATGTATGGGGCGCCCCACAATGGGGCCTTAATCTACGTGAGCTGTCCCACGATAGCGCAGGAACGGCGCGGTGTGGAGCGCGTTTGCCCAGTTCGCAAAGAATGCGGATGCCGATCGGGAAGACGATGCAAGCTTTAGATGGGCTACGGGCGGGGTACGGAGACCGGCTCCCAGGCGATAAACGCCCATCGGACTTTGCGGATGTGGTCGAGCATGTAGCGTCCCTGCGGTACGCCCTTGGATCCCGGCTCACCGGCATGCGGGTTCTCGATCATGTGGTGGGCGATATAGTTGCGCAGGCGGTCGATCTTGTCCTCGTTGCCGTGCTCGAGCATGCGAGAAAAGTCCGCCACGCCCGCCTCAAGACTATCGAAGGTGTCGCGGCGGGGCGATTCAAAATACGTGACCTGCGGCAACGCACCCATCTGAATAAGGATGTTAAAGGCATATACAAATCCGTTGCTGCGGGTAACCGAGGCGCCGATGGCGTTCATCAGGTGCAGGTCATAGCGCGGGCTGGAGTTGGCGACCATCGTGATAGCACAACGCCGACGAGCCGTACGATCAAGCTTGGCAAGCGCACCTTTTAGATTGGTCGTCGTAACCGACCGACTGGCAAAGGCAACATCTACCGCTTTCACAACCGGTCCAACCAAATCCCAATCATCATCCCAAGCAAGCTTAAGCGGCGTAATGCGATCCTCGAGCCCATAGCACTCAATACCAGCATCAAGCGTGCCCAACATAGCAGGAGAGAAGTCGGCAGCAATCACGGAATGCCCAGCCTGAGCAAGCGGGATAGCAATCGACCCAGCCCCGCACCCCATATCAAGCACCGACTCACCAGGCTCAAGCGCCAACAGCTTCATAAAGTCCCGGGCATACGGGGCAGTCTCCAATGGCCGAAAATGCCGAGCCCGCTTATCCCACTCAAAAGAATCATCAGTCCGATGTCGAGCGGCCTGCAGACGCATCCATTCGCCATTCCAATCAGCAGAAAGCAGCTCAGAGCGAGCATCCCCATCAACCACGGGCCAACCTCCTAGCAACAAAAAAGCGGCCCCTCCCAAAAGAAGAGCCGCAACCAGCATATATCAGAAAGAACCGATCCAACGCCAAACCGCCATACCAGCAAAGTAGGGCAGAAGCGAAGCGACTGCCAAAGGGATAGAACCCAACTGAGGTCCCGTTGTGCGGGAGCCCCGGGGAGGGCAAATATATAAGGTCGATCGCGAGTTCCGCACGAGCCGGAGAGCACTTAATGTGCTCTCCGTGCGAGTCAGGACTGTCCGAGCAGGCGACC
>CALFGH010000169.1 GCA_937958315.1 uncultured Collinsella sp.
GTGGCCTCCGTCGTGAGCAGGACTGTAGAGCAGGAAACTTCATCAGTGCCCGCCCCACGGGAAACCGACGGGATAGACCGGTTCAGATGGGGCTTTGATGCATGGGTGGTCTGTTGGTGGGCAATTGGGTATCATGCTGAGGTTACTGCATCGACTCTGTGATGCATGTTTGTACGTTCCCGGCGGTCGGTTTGCCAGAAGCGCCCCGTCGGTTGTTCCAGACCCGTTTCGAAGAAAGGAAACTACACGAACCTATGGCAGCTAAAAAATCATCTCCCTTGAAGATCATTCCGCTCGGCGGCCTTGACGGCATCGGCAAGAACATGACGGTCTTCGAGTGCGGCGACGACATGGTGCTCGTCGACGCCGGCCTCATGTTCCCCGACGACTCCCAGCCCGGTATCGACCTGGTGCTTCCCGACTATACCTATGTCCTGGAGAACGAGGAGAAGCTCCGCGGCATCATCGTCACCCACGGCCACGAGGACCACACCGGTTCGCTTCCGTATCTGCTGCAGGACCTCAACAACAAGGTGCCCATCTTCTCGAGCAAGCTGACGCTTGGTTTCATCGAGGGCAAGCTTGCCGAGTTCCGCATCCGCGCTCCCAAGTTCCGCGAGGTTAAGGGCGGAAGCCACGTTAATCTCGGCGGTATCTCGCTTGACTTCTTCTCGATGACGCACTCCATTCCGGGTGCTTTGGGCGTATTCATTCGCACCAACCAGGGCACCGTTATGCACACGGGCGACTTTAAACTCGACCAGACGCCCATCGACGGCGTCACGCCCGACTATGCCGCCATCAGCCGCTTTGCCAAGCAGGGCATCGACCTGCTGCTTTCCGACTCCACCAACGCCACGGTTCCGGGCTTTACCAAGTCCGAGGCCGAGGTTGGCCCCAACCTGCTGCACGCCATCAAGAACGCCCCGGGCCGCGTGTTCGTCGCGTCGTTCTCGAGCCACATCCATCGCCTACAGCAGATCTGCGACGCCGCCCGCAAGTGCGGCCGCAAGGTCGTCGTGACCGGACGCTCCATGCTCACCAATACCCGCGTGGCGCGCGAGCTGGGCTACCTCAACATCGACGACGCCGATATCATTGATGCCTTCGATATCGATAACCTGCCTGACGATAAGATCGTCGTCATGTGCACCGGTTCGCAGGGCGAGCCGCTGTCGGCCCTGTCCCGTATGGCCAACGGCGAGCATAAGACGCTCTCCATCCACGAGGGCGATACCGTCATCCTCTCGGCAACTCCCGTTCCCGGTAACGAGAAGGCCGTCCAGCAGGTTGTCAACAGCCTGGCCAAGCTTGGCTGCGACGTGTGGGATAAGAATCGCGCCCTCGTCCATGTCTCGGGCCACGGTAGCCAGGAGGAGCTCAAGCTTCTGATGGCCATGGCCAAGCCCACCTACTTTATGCCGGTTCACGGCGAGGCCGTGCATCTGCGCGCCCATGCCCAGCTTGCCCGTAAGATGGGCATCAAGGACGATCATATCTTTATCCTTGATAACGGCGACACGCTCGAGATGCGTGGCGGTATCGTCAAGCGCGGTGCGCCCGTCGAGTCCGGTGTCGTTTACGTCGACGGCTTGCGTATCGGCGATACCGACCCCATCGTCCTGCGCGATCGTCAGAAGCTCGCCAATGACGGTATGGTCACGGCCGTCGCCATCGTCTCGCTCAAGCACAAGAAGATCGAGGCCATCGAGTTCTCGGGCCGCGGCGTCTCGTTTGCCATCGACGACCAGTTCTCCGAGGATGCCTCCGCGTCCATTATGAAGACGATTGAGAAGGGCAAGTTCAGCTTTACGAGCAGCGGTTCCGATGCCATTCGCAAGGCCGTGCGCGATTCGCTCTCTAACTTTATCTGGAGCCGTACGCGCACCCGTCCGATGATCATCCCGGTCGTCATGGAGGTTTAGTTTGGCGCGCGGATCTGCACAAAACGCCAAAGGCAATAAGGCCAACAACCAACCGGCATCTGCTAAGGGTGCCGGTTCCCATCTGCGTGCCAATAAGGGCCACGAGTCTGAGTTCGATGAGTTCGAGCCCCTGGTCGAGCCTTCGGCCAATCGCGATATCGCCGGCGTGGTCATTGCCGTTTTGGCGATTGCGTCCTTCATTGCCGTGATTTCCCCGGCAACGGCACCCGTGACAGCCGCGGTTGCCGGTTTCTACCACCTCGGCTTTGGCCTGGGCGCCTACGTGCTGCCGATCGTCATCTTGCTGTTTGCCGCCACGCTCTTTTTGGGTGAGGACTCGCCGCTCAACATTCGCTCGGTCGCGGGCGGCGCCGTGGTCTTTGTGGCCATTGTCTCTATCCTGTCGCTGATGGTGCCGGGTACGACCGATTCGTGCGACCTTATGTTTACGCCGCAAAACCTTTCCGCGTCGGGCGGCTACATTGGCGCCTTTATCGCAAGTACCCTGCAAAACGCCCTGGGCAAACCTATTGCCATGGTTGTCTTGCTGGGGCTTGTCGTCGTTGGCCTGGTCATTATCGGCTTTTCGGTTGGCGGCGTTTTGCGCTCCGCACGCGACCGCGCTGCCGATTTTGCCGAGCGTCGTCGTGCTGATGTCAATGCGAGTCCGTGGGGCGATGAAGAGGCCCTGTCGGTACCCGGCGTCACTCGTCCGCACCTGAGTATTCTGCGTCAGAAGGGTACTGATGCCGCCGTGACCACGGTCATAGGTGGCGATGTTGATCCTGTTTTGGATGACGACGAGGACGATGACCCATTTGTCGACGTGTCCGAGGCCGTGGAGGCCGAGCGCGCCAAGACCACGCTGCTGCCGCACCGTCATGCCAAGAAGGGCAAGGCCGCTCCCAAGCTCAACACGAGCGAGCCCGACCCGTCTTGGTCCGATAGCGAAATCGAACTCACCGAGGGCGATGACGAGGACGACGAGACTCCGCTCGAGACCGCCAAGACAACCTTGCTGCCGCGTCGCCGTGCCAAGACGGGACAGGTCACCGGACAGTTTTCGATAGAAGACGATCCGGACAAGGCTGACGAGTCCGAGCCGCCGTTTGCCGTGAATCCCGTTTCGGCAGCTCCGCAGATCCCCGATTTCCTAAAGCATCCCAAGGTTGCCGATGTCTCCAGCTCTACGGCTTCCGCTGCTTCTGTTGCAGCCGGCGATGGGGGAGCGGATGGCACCGTTGCCGATGCCGAGGGCGAACAAGAGGATGGCCTCAAGCTCCCGCCGCTCGAAATCCTTCATGCCAATCCGCAGTCGGCGTCCTCCGCGTCTTCTGATAAGGAGCTGGAACAGACTGCCGAGTCGTTGCAGTCCACCTTGCTTGAGTTTGGCCGTAGCGCCCGCGTTGTCGGCTGGATTGCCGGCCCCACGGTCACGACCTTTAAGCTGCAGCCCGGTGAGGGCGAGCGCGTGAGCAAGATCTCGAGCCTCGAGGACGATATCGCGCTTTCGCTTGCCGCCCAGTCGGTGCGCATCTTTGCGCCGATCCCTGGCACCTCGCTCGTTGGTATCGAGATTCCCAATCGCAAGCGACAGAACGTCAACCTGGGCGATGTGCTTCCCTATGTGAAGGGCGGTCCGCTCGAGCTTGCCATCGGTCGCGATGCCGAGGGCACGCCGGTTGTCGCCGACCTCGCCAAGATGCCCCATCTGCTGATCGCCGGCACCACCGGTTCGGGTAAGTCGGTCATGATCAACTCCATCATCACGACCTTGCTCATGCGCGCTCTTCCCGAGGACGTTCGCCTGATCATGGTCGACCCCAAGCGCGTCGAGCTTGCGGGCTATAACGGCCTGCCGCATCTCTACGTGCCCGTGGTGACCGAGCCCAAGCAGGCGGCCAGTGCGCTGCAGTGGGCCGTGTCCGAGATGGAGCGTCGCCTGAAGGTCTTCGAGCGCCTCAACGTTCGAAAGATCTCGACGTATAACGAAAAGCAGGCAGCCGGCGAGTTTGAACACTACGATAATCCGCCGCAAAAGATGCCCTATCTGGTCATCATCATCGACGAGCTTTCGGACCTGATGATGGTCGCCGGCAAGGATGTCGAGGCCTCGATCGTCCGTATCGCCCAGCTGGGCCGTGCCGCCGGTATCCACCTTATCGTGGCTACGCAGCGCCCCAGCTCCAACGTGGTGACGGGTCTTATTAAGGCCAACATCACCAACCGTATCGCCTTTAACGTGGCTACGGGCATCGATTCCCGCGTCATTATCGACCAGATGGGCGCCGAAAAGCTCACCGGTTTGGGCGACATGCTGTTCTCCAAGGTCGACTGGGGCAAGCCCCGCCGTATCCAGGGTTGCTTTGTCTCGGACGACGAGATCAACGAGATCGTCGAGTTCGTTAAGTCGCAAAGCGAGCCCGACTACCACGAGGAGATTCTGTCTGCCGTGGCGCCCGCTTCCATGTCTTTGGCTGGTGGCGGCATTGTTCGCACGGGCGTTGCCGAGCCGCAAGATGACGACCCGCTTATCTGGGAGGCCGCCCATATTGTGGTGGAATCGCAGCTGGGCTCCACATCTGGCCTGCAACGCCGCCTCAAGGTTGGCTATGCGCGCGCCGGGCGTATTATGGACATGCTGGAAGAAAAGGGTGTCGTCGGCCCGCCCGACGGTTCCAAGCCGCGCGAGGTCTTGCTGGACGAGGAAGGGCTCGCCGCGCTGGAGTCTGTCGACGCCGAGATGGCACGTGAAGATCGTGAGTTTGGAGGATTCTGATGGCTGCACGCTTTGGTGACATGCTGCTCGAGCAGCGTCGCCGGATGGGCCTTTCCATCCAGCAGGTCGCCAACACCATCAAAATCAGGCCGCAGATCATCGAGTTTTTCGAGACTGGTAACTTTGCATCGATGCCCCCGCGCGGCTATGCACAGGGCATGATTTCGAGCTACGCTCGTTTTTTGGGTCTCAATCCGCGCGAGGTCGTCAATGCTTATTTTGACGACCTCATGGCATATGAACGCGAGACCTCGCAGCAGGGCGGTCGTTTTCAGGATGCTGCCGGCTACGTTAACTCGCGTTCGTCGGTCGATAACGGACGCTTTCTGATGGTTCAGGGTGGACGCTCGACGCGGTACGGTCAGCGACCTCCGCAAGCGGGCTATATCACCGAGACGGGCTCCAGCGAGGAGATTCGTTCTCAGCGAGATCGCTTTCGCAGCACGCCTATGCCGGATGACCGTGCGCTTCCCGCCGCTCGCGGGTTGAGCCGCGATCCTCGCGCCGGTTACGGCGACGGTGGCTACTCCGGTCGTGGCTATCGCGGAGTTTCTGCCGGGCGTTCCCGCGGTGGATATGCCGACGCCGATACCACGCAGGTGACGCC
>CALFGH010000170.1 GCA_937958315.1 uncultured Collinsella sp.
CCACGGCCACCGCGATCGTCACGACCGCCGCGAGGACCGCGGTCCTCGTCCAGGCCCATGGCGACGAGCGGAGCGATAACCTTATCGAGAGCGGCCATCAGCTCGGTGGCCTCCTCATAAGAAAGCTCGGGCAGGAGCTTCTCCTTCTTGTTGGCAAGCTCAACCAGGCCCTCAGCGGCATCCTCGGCAGCGAAGACGACGATCTTGCGCATATCGCCCTCGGCGTCGTCGATGCGGCCGACCAGATCGGCAGCCTCGGCCTCGGCCATCAGGCCATCGAGCTCACGGAGGCGCATGCCCAGCAGGTCAGACATTTCCTTCTGCTCCATCTTGGGCTTGAGGTCAAGAAGCTTGATGGCGCGCTCGATGTTCGCCATGCGCTCGGCCTTGGCCTCCTCCTCCTTGGAAATAGCAAAGCGACGGCTACGCAGCAGGCGGGCGGCCTTCTGCATCTTGTCCATCAGCTCTTCGTCATCGTAATCAACGGCGGCCTCGACAACCTCGGCCTCCTCCTCGGCGGAAACCTCGTCAGCAGCCTCAACCTCGGCAGCTTCGGTCTCCACGGTCTCGACTGCCTCGACCTCGGCAGCCATGGTCTCGTTCTCGGTCTCGTTCATGATCTCTTCGTTCTCGGACATGAGACTCCTTCTTGGCCCTCTCGGGCATCATCGCCCCATTCGCGGGGCCCGTCGCGCACTCTTTGCGCTTTAAACAATCATGCCTCTCGGCAAAACGTCCATTAGTTTATGGTGTCGCCATCCAATCTAGCTGCAGAATCTATGTGCACACATTAATGCGACATGTGCGACTCGCGACGAGCGTACACCAGCGACGCCACAAACCCGACCACGGCAATTTCAGCCGCCACACGCACGGCAGTTGCAAATCCAATCGCCTGGGCAACGTCCGTCGCAACGCCAGCGGCACCGGCAGTCGCCGCAGAGCTCGAGAGCAGGCCGATAAACAGCGACGGGCCAAGCGATGCGGCAATCATGTTCCACGTGTTGAGCAATGCCGTTCCGTGAGGATGTTCAGAGGCAGGCAGCGTCTCCAAGCCGGCCGTTTGCGAGGGGCTCAGCACCAAACCGACTCCGGCATACACCACAACGGTCAGCGCCACGACGACGCCGATGTTCATGCTTGCCGCCGTCATCGATATGGCAGTCTGTCCCGCGGCAATCAGGGCAAAGCCGACCGGCAGCAGCGGCCATGCGCCGCGGGCGTCCATCACGCGTCCGCCCACAATCGAGGTCACGGCGTTGCAGGCAATCGCCGGCAAAATGAGCAAGCCCGCAATAAGTGCGGTCATGCCGTATGCACCCTCAAAATAGAGCGGCAACAAAACGCTCATCGAGAACGTCGTCATCATCGACACCACCACAAGCAGGCACGCAGGCCAAAAACGAACGCTCGCCATGGGACGCACGTTAAGCACCGGATGCTCGAGATTGAGCTGGCGGGCCGCAAACAGGCCGAGCAGCACAATGGCGGCGAAGAGCGTCACGATGCCGGTAATCAAATCGGTCGAGAACTCGCCTACGGAATACACAAAAGCCGTAACGCCGGCGGCGAGCAAAACAACCGACAGAATATCAAGCGTGGTGTTCGAGCGCTCTCCGACATTCTGAACATGCTTTACGCCCGCCGCAGCGACCACAATACCGCCCACCAGCGGTACTACGAACACCGCCCTCCAGCCAAACAACGTGCACATTAGACCACTGATCACGGGTCCAAACGCCGGCCCCAGCGTAATGCAGGCACCACCCAGGCTCAGATACAGACCGAGCTTCTCACGCGGGGCACAAGACAGCACCACGTTCATCATGAGCGGGAACAAGATGCCCGATCCCGCAGCCTGCAAAATACGACTTGGCAGCAAAACGCTAAACGACGGAGCGACCAGGCACAGGGCTTCGCCGGCGACCATGCATCCGCATGCGAAAAACAGCAGCTTGCGCGTCGAGAAACGGCCGGACAGGAAGGCCATGATGGCCGTAAAGATCGACGTCACGATCATGTAGCCCGAAACGAGCCACTGCACCGTGGTGGCACTCACCGAAAAGGCCGCCATAATGTCGTGCAACGCCACGTTAATGATGTTCTCGTTAAACGCGGCGACAAAGGCTGCGATATACATTACGACGAGAAGCGCCGCAGTGCCCGATGGCGTTACTCTAACTTGTTGCTGAGATTTGCTCCCCATGCATTTCCTTCCTCTTGGAACGACAGTCGCATCGCCCCAGAGGAACAGTCCAGGGCGAAAAATGAGCCCTAGACTTACGCCAGACGCCGTACACGACGAGTCTGACAACATGGTCCAACGTCGAAAGATTGTAACGCGGACGCACAGCTTTCCTTCCGCGCTATTATTAAAAGTCCACGAAAGCATAAGACATGAGGAGCCCGCCATGATTAAGCCCATCATGAAATCCGAGTTCTTTTTGCGCCTTCCTTCCGAAGACGCGGGACCCGACGACGCCGCGACCGGGCAGGACCTCCTGGATACGCTCAACGAACATGAGCACGAGTGCGTGGGCCTCGCCGCCAACATGATCGGCGTGCGCAAACGCATCATCTGCGTAAAGGACGGCAACAGGGCGCTGCTGATGTACAACCCTCAAATTCTTGAGCAGGTCAATGACTATCAGACGAGCGAAGGATGTCTCTCGCTGATCGGCGAGCGTCCCTGCACCCGCTATCGCCGCATTAAGGTGGAGTATTTGGACGAGAACTTCGTCCACCGCATCAAAAACTTCTCGGGCTACACCGCCGAGATCATCCAGCACGAAATCGACCACTGCAACGGAATCGTTATTTAGTTCCACCGATTCAAGAAAGCTCCCTGCAGCCAAGCAACTGCAGGGAGCTTTCGATTGTATGGAGCCTCTATCCCTTAGCTCTGGCGGTAATGATCGAAGAAGTCGGCGAGGTCTTCGAGGGACTCTTTGAGTACTTCCATGCGCGGCAGGTACACGATGCGGAAGTGGTCGGGCTCAGCCCAGTTGAAGCCGCCGCCGCGCGTGATCAGGATCTTCTTCTCATGCAGCAGGTCGAGGGCGAACTGCTCGTCATCGGTGATGTTGAACTTCTTAACATCCATCTTGGGGAAGATGTAGAACGCCGCGCGCGGCTTGACCACCGAGATGCCGTCGATCTTGTTGAGCGCCTCATACACAAAGTTGCGCTGCTCGTAGACACGGCCGCCGGGACGGATGTAGTCGTTAACCGACTGATGGCCGCCGAGCGCCGTCTGGACGATCGACTGAGCCGGCACGTTGGAGCACAGGCGCATGTTAGAGAGCATGTTGATGCCCATGATGAAATCGCTCATGCAGCGCTGGTTGCCCGAAAGCACCATCCAGCCAATACGATAGCCCGCGATCATGTGCGACTTGGAAAGGCCGCTAAAGGTGACACAGGGCAGATCGGGAGCGAGCGAGGCAATCGAGACGTGCTCGTAGCCGTCCATGCACAGGCGGTCGTAGATCTCATCGGCAAAGATCATGAGCTGGTGCCTGCGCGCAACCTCGACGATGCCCTCGAGCACCTCGCGCGGGTAGACCGAGCCCGTGGGGTTGTTGGGGTTGATGATGACGAGGGCCTTGGTCGCACTCGTGATCTTGGACTCCATATCCTCCAGGTCGGGATACCAATCCGCCTGCTCATCGCACAGATAGTGCACGGGATGGCCGCCGGCAAGGGTTGCGCACGCCGTCCAAAGCGGATAGTCGGGGCTGGGGATCAGAATCTCGTCGCCATTGTCGAGCAGCGCGTTCATCGAAAGCTGAATGAGCTCGGACACGCCGTTGCCCGTGTAGATGTGCTCCATCTGAACGTTGGGCAGGCCCTTGATCTGCGAGTACTGCATAATCGCCTTGCGCGCAGAGAACAGACCGCGCGAGTTGGAATAGCCTTCGCAGTCGGGCAGCTGCTGGCGCATGTCCTTGATAACCTCGTCGGGCGTGCGGAAACCGAAGGGCGCCGGATTGCCGATATTGAGCTTGAGGATGCGCTCGCCCTCGTCCTCCATACGGGCAGCCTCGTCGACGACGGGACCGCGCACGTCATACAGGACGTTATCGAGCTTGGTGGATTTAGAAAAAGTACGCATGCTGGTGCTCCTTGGAATTTGAGCTGAGGGATGGGGTTCGGGCTTGGAAACGTTACGGGTCGATGATGCCTCGCCTTGATCGGCGCCACCGGCAAGCAGCCAGGTAGCATCGACCTCCAAAATGCGGGCGAGCAGCTCTGCCACATCGCGCCGCGGAATCGTCTTGCCGCTCACATATTGGCTCATCTGACTCTTGCCGAGTTTTTTGCCGAGCATCTCCGATGCGCGGATTACGTCCGACTGGCGAACGTCGCGATCGGACATAGTCTGTCGCAGGCGATCGCTAAACGTCTCTTGGGCCACTAGAACCTCCTTGCTGGCAAAGTTCAATTTATAGAACACGAATTGAACCAAAGTTCAATTTAGCAAGCAGTATAGCGCGGCGCATTATCCGAAAGTTCAATTTCACAATAAAATGTACCGAACCCCGATAATTGTCCCAAAGTGGACAACAGGTACGCGCTTTTAGAGATATTCAAGGAAACGAGCCGCCGCAAGCGAAACGTCAGCGGTGCGGTATATGGCGTTGATCTGCCGATGAGGACGTCCCTCGAGCGGGCGCACGGCGACATCGAACTGGCAGCGGCGCAAGATGAGCGCCGGAAGAATGCTCACGCCCAGGCCGTCCTCGACCATAGCCATAATCGCATAGTCATCCCAGGTCGACAGTTTTGAGCGCACTGTCAGCCCCGCGCGGCGAAACAGCGGCGTAATCTCGTCGTCGCTACCCCGTTCCAGCAGAATAAACTGCTCGTTTGCCAAATCGGCAAGGGAAACGACCTCCGCGGTGGCAAGCGAGGAGTCCGCTGGCACCACGGCCATCAGCTCGTCTTGCACCAACGGCCGCGACGCCATGCCGGCGCCGCGTGGCTCGCGCGGAATAAAGCCCAGGTCGCAGCGGCCTTCCGCCACCCATTGCTCAATCTCGGAGTAATCACCCATCAACAGCTCGTAATCGACACCCGGATGATCGGCGCGAAAGCGCGCAATCACCGGCGGCAGCACGTGGGTCGCCACACTCGAAAACGTACCGATGCAGATCTTGCCACGCATGAGCCCACGCATCTCGTCCACGCGTCGCTGTAGGCGGCCAAACTCTTCGCATAACGCCTCGACTGCCGGCATGACCTGCCGCCCGTCGGCAGAAAGCACCACGCCCTCGCGGCTGCGATCAAGCACCTTAAAACCCCAGTCTGCCTCAAGGTCGCCCACCATGCGGCTTACGCCCGACTGCGAATAGCTCAACCGCTCTGCAGCACGCGTAAAGCTGCCGGCACGCACCGTCTCAAGCAGCACTTGCATCTTTTGGATATTGGTCTCCACGGCACGTCCCCACCTTTGCATGAGTTTTTGTCATGTTTGCCATGCATTATATTCGCTTTTCTTCTAGAGCCAGTTCACCCATAGTGAACATGCTCGGATATAGAGGGGATGTCAGCGCATGAACAACGGACTGTTTACGTACTTAGCAGCATTGCTATTGTTTGGCTCCAACGGCATCATTGCCGCTGCCATCGCGCTGCCGAGCTCCGATATCGTGCTCCTGCGCACGTTTTTGGGCGCCCTCTCGCTTGTCACCATCCTCGCCATCACCCAACACCATAAACTGCAGGCGCCATCTCGTCCCCGCGAAGCCGCAGCACTCCTTCTCTCGGGAGCCGCGCTGGGTGCCAGCTGGATTTTTCTGTTCCGTGCCTACCAGACGATCGGCGTCGGCGTATCCTCGCTGCTGTACTACTGCGGCCCCATCATTGTCATGGCGCTCTCCCCGCTCATCTTTGGCGAAAAGCTGACCGGCGGCAAAATCGCCGGCTTTATCGCCGTTGCTTGCGGTGCTTTTCTCATTGCAGCGCAAGGTCTAGGCGGCAATATGCCCATTGCGGGTATCGCCTGCGGCATCGCCTCGGCATTTTGCTATGCACTGATGGTCATCGCCAGCAAGGGTGCGCCGCACATCGAGGGTCTCGAGAACTCCACGCTCCAGGTGAGCGCCGCCTTTGTGACCGCGCTGGTCCTTACGCTCTTCACGCAAGGTGCCCCCTCGTTCCTCTCCCCCAGCATTGCCGCCGGCATCGATTGGCACGCCGTTGCCATGCTCGGCATTGTCAACACCGGACTCGGTTGCCTGCTCTACTTTAGCGCCGTCGCCAAACTGCCCGTGCAGACCGTCGCCGTCGTCGGCTACCTTGAGCCGCTTTCGGCCGTCGTGTTCTCGGCCGTCCTTTTGGGCGAAACCATAACACCGGTCCGCCTGATGGGCGCCGCGTTTATCATCGGCGGCGCGATTTTTTGCGAACTCGCCGGCAAACGCGCAAACACCAAGGCTGGCATCGCCCAGACAGCACGTGCTTAATAGCCCCTGCTCTGAAATACTACCTGCGTACATGAATAATCCCCAGATGGGGATTATTGTCTAAAACACCCCGATGTGCCAAACTGCTCTTATATGTATAAAGATGGCATAAAGGTCTACTGCTCTTTGCAGAGGCCAGATGTCCAAGGGAGTCCACGTGGCACAGAACAAGCTGGAGGCAAGCCTCCAAGACCAGCGTAGTCAAGGCGGGCATGGAGCCATTCCCCTCTCCGCTGGCATGCTGCTCGTAACGCTCGGCGTCGTCTACGGTGACATCGGCACGAGCCCCATGTATACCATGAAATCAATCGTCGCCAACAACGGCGGCATCGGTACCGTCAGCGAGGACATGATCTTGGGCGCGCTCTCGCTCGTCATCTGGACCATGACACTCGTGACCACGGTCAAGTACGTTGTAATCGCTATGAAGGCCGACAACCATAACGAGGGCGGCATCTTCGCCCTGTTTAGCTTGGTGCGCAAAGTGGCGCCGTGGCTGATTCTGCCCGCCATGATCGGCGGCGCGGCGCTGCTCGCCGACGGCATCCTCACCCCCGCCGTCACGGTTACCACGGCCATTGAGGGCCTGCGCACTATCGAGTGGGGCCACGCGCTATTGGGTGACGGGCAAACCAACGTCATCATTATTACCATCATCATTATCTGCGGCCTATTTGCCATGCAGCGCGCCGGTACCTCGTCGATCGGCAAGCTGTTCGGCCCGCTCATGACACTGTGGTTCCTGTTCCTGGCAGGCGCCGGCCTGTTCAACATGCTCGGCAACCTGTCCATCTTGCGCGCGCTCAACCCCATCCGCGGCATCATGTTCCTGTTCTCGCCCATCAACCACTCGGGCATCATGGTGCTCGGCTTTGTCTTTCTGTCGACGACCGGCGCCGAGGCCCTCTACTCGGACATGGGTCACGTGGGCAAGGCTAACATTTACGCATCCTGGCCGTTCGTAAAGGCGGCCCTCATCCTTAACTATCTGGGTCAGGGCGCTTGGCTGCTTGCCAACAACTCCAATCCCCAGATGCTCGCGATGGACATCGTCAACCCGTTCTACATGATGCTCCCCGAGCCCCTGCGCCCCTTTGCCATCGTGCTTTCGGCCGTGGCGGCCATCATCGCCTCGCAGGCGCTCATCACCGGCTCGTTCTCGCTGGTATCCGAGGCAACGCGCCTCAACCTTATGCCGCACCTGCGCATCCACTACCCCAGCGACACCAAGGGCCAGCTCTATATTCCGCTTGTCAACAACATCATGTGGGTCGGCTGCATCTTCATTGTGCTGCTGTTCCAAAACTCCGAGCGCATGGAGAGCGCCTACGGCCTCGCCATTACCGTGACCATGCTCATGACCACGACGCTTTTGACGAGCTACATCGCCGGCATCCTCAAGCACAAGCTGGGTGCCTGCGTCTTCGCCCTGCTCTTTGGTGCCATTGAGTTGTGCTTCTTCGCCTCGTGCCTCACCATGTTCTTTGACGGCGGCTACGTCATGATCTTCCTGGCCGCACTGCTGTTTGGCCTTATGTACGTGTGGCGCCGCGGCACCGCCATCGAGCGCACGCAGACGATCCTGCTGCCCGTCTCCAAGTACATCGATCAGCTCAACCGCCTGCGCAACGACGAGACCTACCCCGTGCTCGCCGACAATCTGGTGTTCCTTACCAACAGCCCCGACCCGCTCACGCTCGACCGCGACGTGCTCTATTCCATCCTGGACAAACATCCCAAGCGCGCCAAGGCATATTGGTTCATCAACGTACACGTTACCGACGAGCCCTATACGCACGAGTATTCCGTTGAGACCTTTGGCACGGACTTTTTGTTCCGCGTGCGCCTGGACCTGGGTTTTAAGGTCAACCAGCGCATCAACGCCTACCTGCGCCAGATCGTTGGCGACCTGATGGCCTCAGGAGAGCTGCCGCCGCAGCACCACACCTACTCCATCTACGAGACACGTGGCAACGTGGGCGACTTCCGTTTTTGCATGCTGCGCAAGATGCTTGCCCCCGAAACGGACATCAACCGCAACGACCATCGCGTCATGGCCATCAAGTACGCCGTCCGCCGCGCCTGCGGAAGCCCGGCGCGTTGGTACGGTCTTGAGAACTCGGCCATCATCATCGAGTACGTGCCGCTGTTTGCCCGCATGCGCCCGGCCGTTAAGCTCGTGCGCACCCAGGTGCCGCTCGAGGTCCAGATCGAAGAGGCCGAGGAAATGGAAGTCGACATCTTCTCGGACGACTTGGTCAACGGCAACGAGGCCGGTAGGGACATGAACGTCGATCCCACCGAGCTGCTCGAGAGCGTCGCCGATACGCCCGAACAGCAACAGCTCGACGGCCTCGAGAGCGAACAGTTCAACGACGCCAACTTCTAGCGCCGTCACCCATCGACGATAGCGGCCCTGCACCTCACGAGAGATGCAGGGCCGTCTTGTATTGCAGTAAAGCTAGCGGCTACGAACGACGCGGCTCGGGAACCACGAGTCTATCGGGGCTCGCGCCCTCGGCATCCATCAGGCTCACGTAGCGAATCGACGGATCCCCATACATCGCGTAGTAATAATTGCCCGTGCGCGCGCTAAAGCATCCGGTATAGATAGTCTTCTCGAACTTGCCATCGCCCATCCTGGACGCCCCCTCAATCATCACCACGCCCTCGAGTGAACGGAACATGCGGACGACGTTTTCGGTCTCGCTCTCCTTTTGCGGGTAATTGGCATTGAGGTACGCCGCCTTTACAAAACGGCTCGGCGAATAGCAGTCACCCGGAATACCGCGCATGCCGGCACCCGCGCCATAGGGCTTGAGCTCGGCGCCACGCCACGTCGCCGTCTGCGGAAAATCGCTTGTGGCCGTGATATAGGTGCGGAGGTTTTCCATGTGCCACGGGAAGGTCGGCTGGTTGGCAAGGGTGTCGACCGGATCGTCGTATACATGCAGGCCGTCAGCCATCATCTCGACCACGATACTGCGCTGGCTGTCGCCGATAATCCAATGGAGCAGCGACACGCCCAGCCCCTCTCCTGCAGATTTGGCAACAATCACCGTGTCGCGCAGCGCGGCCTCGACCTCATCGACCGTCGAGAACGTCGCTGCCACCCACAGGGGAAACTCATAGGCCGCGATATTGGTCTTTCCATCAACCGGCCCCTCGGCATACTCGGCATAACCCGGGAAATTGAGACCCGCCACGGCGAGGCCCGCATCGTTGCCGCAGTCGAAGAACATAGGGTAATTCTTGTAATCGATGCACATACCGATAACCGCGTGTGCCGCTGTCGCGTCGTCGATAAACGAATACGGAATGTGGAACCCGCGCGGCATCACGCGAACCTGTTGGCCGTAGTCAAAGCTCCAGTCGAGGTTGCGGCCCAGATACATGTGACCAGAATTATCGGTAAATCGAATACTCGTACACATAGCGCCTCCTAGCTTTACGTTCTTGCTAATCTCATTGTCACCAATCAAAGAGGCGCTAAACACAAAAGCCCGGACATGACAACAATGTCACGCCCGGACTATTCAAGCAGGATAAACTCAACCAAGTTAACCCCGCAGGTCGTCTAAGGGGTCAAAGTGCCGCAGATTGCCACGAAAGAGGAGCGAAGCGTACTTAAGGTACGCGAGCGACGATTGAGCGGCAAGGTGCGGTGCTTTGGTCCCCTTAGACCAACTTTCCTAGACAGTGGTCAATCATGTGTTGAATCATCTGCGCCTCGAAGCCCACAAAGTCCTGCTTGCGCTCGCGCATCTTGCCGTCGACGATCACGTCATAAGCGACCTTGCACTTGATGTAGCGCGTGGACTTGGTGACCTCCTCGTGCGTCAGGCAGCTCTCCTCCATCTTGCTGGCGCCCAGGCCAAACACCAGACGGGGGTTGTAGAGCACATGGGGCTCGCCGGCATCGTCCAGGTAGACGCAGACCTTCTTGGTGACGCCAATCTGGTTGGCGGCAAGGCAGCCGGCATCGTCGAGCGACTTGATGGTATCGATCAGGTCCTGTGCCACCGACTCGTCCTCGACGGTCGCGACCTCGCAACGCTGGGACAGAATAGCCTCGTCGTGGCAAAGCTCTTTAATCATACGTTCCTCCATAGGGGTCGTTGTAACCGCTTAAGTATACGGTACCCACACTTTTTCATGCGAAAAATACCGTCCATCTGCTACAAAGCGCCGAACATCAACATGCGAGGAACAACAGCGTCGTAAAGGGGCTATAGTGGGTGAGTTCGTGTCAATCGGCCTAAACTCGGGGCCGAACAAGGAAAGGGTATGCATGGACGAACTATTTCACGTCAGCGAGCGCAAGTCCACAATCGGGACCGAACTCCGCGCTGGACTGACAACATTCCTGGCGATGGCCTACATCATCGCCGTCAACCCCGCGGTGCTCTCGGGCGCTGGCATCGATGCGGGAGCGCTCGCCTGCGCCACCTGCCTGGGCGCCGGCATCATGACCATCTGCATGGGCATCTTCGCCAACCGCCCGCTCGCCTGCGCGTCGGGCTTAGGCGTCAACGCGATGATCGCCGGAATCACCACCACCGTCTGCGGCGGTGACTGGCACGTGGCCATGAGCGTCATCTTCCTTGAGGGCGTCGTCATCTTGCTGCTCGTGCTTTGTGGCCTGCGCGAGGCCATCATGGACGCCATCCCGGTTGTCCTGCGTCACGCCATCTCGGTGGGTCTGGGCCTGTTTATCGCCATGATCGGCCTGTGCGATGCCGGCATTATCACCGCTGGCGCCGGTACACTCGTCGGTCTGGGCGACATCACCTCCCCCACCTTCATCGTCGGCATCATCTCCATCCTGGTGACGGTCGCCCTCGCCTGCCGCAACGTCCCCGGCTCGCTGCTCATCGGCATCGTCGTCGCCGTCATCGCCGGTATCCCCCTAGGTGTGACCCAGGCTCCGACCGGTATCATCGCCCCGCTCGACTTCTCGAGCATCGGTGGCCCCATCGCCGACGCCGGCGGCGTGCCCGCCATCGTCAAGGTCCTTACCGACCCCGCGCTCCTCGTCATCTCGTTCTCGCTGCTCATGAGTGACTTCTTCGACACCATGGGCACCGCGATGGCCGTAGCCAAGCAGGGCGAGTTCCTCACCGACGACGGCAACGTCGAGAATATCAAGGAGATCCTAATCGTCGACTCCGCCGCCGCCGCTGTGGGCGGTTTCATGGGTGTCTCCTCCATCACCACCTTCGTCGAGTCCACTTCTGGCGCCGCCGACGGTGGCCGCACGGGCCTCACCTCCGTCACCACCGGCGTGCTGTTCATTCTCGCCGCGTTCTTCTCCCCCATCGTCACCATCGTTTCCAGCGCCGCCACCTGCGGTGCTCTGGTCTACGTCGGCTACCTCATGATGAGCGAGGCCTCCGAGATCGACTGGTCCGACGTGTCGCAGGGTTTCCCGGCGTTCATGATTGTCGCCGGCGTGCCCTTCACCTACTCCATCTCTGCCGGCATTGGCCTGGGCTTTATCGCCTACGTGATCGTCGCGCTCTTTAAGGGCGAGGCCTCCAAGATCAAGCCGCTCATGTGGATCGCAGCCCTTGCCTTCCTCGTCTACTTCTTCGTAGCGTAACGGCATAGTCTGCTAAAACAGAACACCAAAGCGCGGAGTCGCATCGAGCGGCTCCGCGCTTTTCTTTTAAAGCCAGGCAACGCACAGACGCGCGATGTTTTGCTTCCCAAGTTTTGGACATTTTGCCCTCCAAACGGCACTACCGCCGGCTACATCCTGCAGATATGCTGGACTTAATCGCATAGGCCCTATGAGGATGGGAGTAACCATGGCCGCCTTGTTCACGACCCCCAAGCGCAATGACAAAACCTCTGGAGCCCATTTTGTCGAGCCCGACGTGCGCCGTCGCACGCTGCTCGCACACGGCAGCTGG
>CALFGH010000171.1 GCA_937958315.1 uncultured Collinsella sp.
CACGCTGCGCGAGACGGCCAAGGGCGGCATCGCGCAGGCTCCGGCAGCACTCTCGGCATGCGCAAAATGCGGAATATGCGGATAGCGAGCAAAAGCGAACGATAGGTGGGACATATGTCCCACCTATCGTTTATCGCCACTGTTTTCGTAACACAAGCAACTGCGTAATCGCTATAATTCAAGCCCAGTTAAAACACGATGAGCCGCAAAGCGAAACTCGAAGGAAATATACACGATGTCGCAAATCGACCGCAGCCAACTGATCCCCGATCCGCAACAGCCCAGCAGGCAGCCCGGAGGAATCCAATCGCCGCGTCCCATCGCGCCAGCCCATGGCGAACAGCACGGCGCGGCAAATACCTCCCCGCGTCCCAATCAGGGCCAGCATCAGCAGCGTCAGCAATATCAACAGCACCAGCAGCGTTCCGCACATGGCGCCGGTCACAACCAGGGCTCCTCGCACACTCGAGTTTCCAACAACCGCGGCCCCGCCAACAACCGCTCCGCAAAGGGTAATAAGACGGGCGGCAAGACGGCGTTCTTCGTCGTCCTCGGCCTCGTCGCCATCGTCTATATCGTGGGCGTCGTGGCGTTTTCGCAGATTGCCTACCCCAACACCACCATCGCCGGCGTCGATATCTCGTTTTCCAACGCCTCATCCGCCGCTACCAAGGTCAACTCAGCGTGGAAGCACTACAAGCTCACCGTTTCGGGTGAAGACTTTAGTTGGACCTATCAGCCCGAATCCGACGAGCCCATCGTCGACGGCGAGGCAGCTGCCCACGAGATTATCGGCAGCAACGAGCCGCTGCTGTGGCCTTCGCGCCTGATTGCCTCGCTCGGCGGCAAGAACGTTAGCGCGACCAAAAACGGTGCCATCGACCTGGAACAGGACGTCGACCTGTCCATGCTCTCGGACGCCTTTGACCAAAAGCAGTTCGAGGAGGATCTGGGTGCCGCCATCGACGCATTCAACGAGGGCCGCACGGGTACCTTTGAGGCATCGAGCTCCTACGACGAGAAGGCAGGCAAGTTCACGATCGAGAAGGCCCGCTCCAACGAAAAGCTCAACCGCGAGCATGTCATTAAGTATGCGGAGATCGAGCTCGCGTCGCTGTCCGAGACCGTCGATCTTATGAAGCTCGGAAACGATGCCTACGAGCCGCTCAACGGCACGCTCACCAACGACCAGATCCAGGCCGCATGCGATGCCGCCAACAACTTCCTGGGCGTTAACGTGACCCTTAAGCTCAACGGCAACGATGCCGGCAAGGTCGACGGCAGCTCGGTGCTGCAGTGGATCAGTTTTGCCGACCCCGCGAACCCCACACTCGACACCTCCCAGATCAGCAACTGGGCAGCAGACCTCGCCAATGGCTTTAACACCGTGGGCTCCACTCGTTGGTGGACGCGCGCCGATGGCAAGCAATGTGCCGTCGAAGGCGGTGACTTTGGTTGGTCTATCGATAGCAGCACGCTTGCCAAGCAGGTCGAGGATGCTATTAACAACAAGCAGACCGGCGAGATTGAGATCAATTACTCCCAGAAGGCCGACACCTTTACCGCCAAGGGCGAGCCCGATTGGAAGGCGTATATCGACGTCGACCTGTCCGAGCAGCACGCACGCTACTATGACGAGGGCGGCAATATCGTGTGGGAGGCCAACTTTATTTCCGGCAAACCGGGCGAAGACGCCACCCCCGAGGGCGTGTGGCAGATCAACAGCAACGACGGCGCCACCAAGCTTATCGGCGCCAAGGACCCCAAGACCGGTAAGCCCAAATACGAGAGCCCGGTGAGCTACTGGATGCCGTTTGAGGGCAACATGGTCGGCTTCCACGACGCTACCTGGCAAAACGATTCGAGTTTCGATAGTGCCGAATCCTACAAATGGTGCGGTAGCCACGGCTGCATCAATCTGCGCCTGGCCGATGCCAAGGCGCTCCACGACTGCATCAAAGTCGGTCTGTGCGTGGTCGTGCATTCGTAGCACGTCACGCGCAACGCAACAAAGCTCAGCGACACCTACCTTTCGATGCTGAAAGAAACGCGCCTATGCGCCCGCCCCAACCGGTGGGCGCATATACTTATCGCGGTATGTTCTATAAAGGAGACGCTATGTCGAATGTCCCCACCATCACCCCGGGCCCCGACGATACCGGGCGCGTGCCGGAAGGCGCAACTGAAACGCTACCGCTCATCACAAGCGCCCCCACGGCGCAGCAAAACGACGGCGAGCAAGGTAACGCCGGAATATCCGACGATGAGGCCTACGCAAAGCTCAAGTCCAAGCGTGCCGAACGGCGACACAAAAAGCTCGTCCGCCGCGGCATCGCTGCCGGCATCGTAGGCGGCATTATTCTGATTGCCATTATCGCGAGCGTTATCTTCAACTCGCAGCCGCAATCTGCGGACGGACCTGTTACCGACATGGTCATGGAGGGCACCTTTACCACGACCGTCGAGGCAAAAGGACAGCTCAAGCCTATTTCGGCCTCGGTCGTCTCCCCTTCTGTCGACGGTACGGTGGCACAGATCAACGTGCAGGCCGGTCAGAGCGTCAACGAGGGCGACGTGCTCATGACCATCAAAAACGATGAGCTCGACAACGCCGTTGCCGAGGCGCAGCGCGCGGTCACGGCCGCACAGGAAGACCTGAAAAACGCACAAGCGGCGCTCGCCGCCGCACAGGCAGCACCGACGCTGGATGCCGACGGAGCAACCGCCCCG
>CALFGH010000172.1 GCA_937958315.1 uncultured Collinsella sp.
CACTTGCCAGCACGCAAAAATCCTCTGGCGCGTAGCCGATGGCGCCGAGCGCTTTGCGCAGCGCAGCACCGTCCGGACCGGCAGCCAGCTCGCCGCCCGCACGTTCGGCATCGTCTAAATCACCTTTTACCAGCACAATCGGCGAGCACGCATTTCCTGCGATACGCACGCCGCGGCCCGCGAGCGATGCGAGCTCCTGCTCGGTCGCCTGGGCGATGGCTTCTTTTTTCTGGCTTTGTGACGTGGGCATGCGCTCTCCAATCGTTTGCGTGCCCACCATTATATAAAAGAGCCGCCTGCGAGTGGTTGCATTACGGGCCGTTGGGTATAAGCACGGTCGTACTGAGTTTTACGCGGCCGAGCCGCGTCGCACTATGGAGGTCACCATGGCTGACATTAAGCAGATTACCCCCGAGAACTTCGATTCCGTCGTTAACGGCAGCCTTCCCGTGCTGGTTGATTTTTGGGCACCGTGGTGCGGTCCCTGCCGCTCGCTCTCGCCCATTGTTGACGAAGTGGCCGACGAGCTGGCCGGCAAACTCGCCGTCGCCAAATGCAACGTCGACGACAATCAGGACCTGGCCATGAAGTTTGGCGTTATGAGCATCCCCACGCTGGTTGTCTTTAAGAACGGCGAGGAAATCGACCGCTCCGTTGGCGCGCTGCCCAAGGCCAGGCTGCAGGCGCTGCTTGAGAAGCACCTGTAATACGCCGGTCATGTGCTGCCGTCCATGAGCGGTTTTGCGCCGCTCACCGGAGAGCCGGGTGCTGCGCCCGCGACCACGGATAGTATGGTAATCACAAACAGCCCCCAGTGAACGGGTGCGGGTCAGACGGACTCGCACCCGTTTTCTTATGCGGCGATGCGCAAAGCGGGCGTAGTAGAATCTGAACCACTGAATAGACCCGTACAAAAGGAGATTTCCCATGCATGACGTCGGAATGAACATGAGCCAGCTTGCCATGAGCGTCAAGCAGGTCGACGACACGATCGAGCTCGCCCACGAGTGGAGCCATCAGCTGCTGCATGCAACCGAGAACTTTGATATGGAGCGCATTGGCGCCAAGCTCGAGGCCGCCATGGCGGCGCTCCACGAGGCGCACGACGCACTCGAGGGCTACGAGGAGGCCATCGAGGCCGACCACAACTCCGTTGGCTCCGTAAAGCTGGTGTAGCGTGGCCGAGCACGAGCACACCTGCGGGCACGAGCATTCGCACGGGCCGACCGGCGACGCGGGCTGCCCGT
>CALFGH010000173.1 GCA_937958315.1 uncultured Collinsella sp.
ACGCGCATAAAGAAAGCCTCCCATTTCTCATGTCCAAGAAATGGGAGGCAGTTCATCACATCGGACGGGCTTCTGTGCTCGATATAAGGTTTGCATGGAGGGGCTGCAAGGCCCGGCGGTGTAGCTTAGCGGCGGCGCATCCAGATAATGCCGAGCATGATGACGATGATGCCGCCGATGAGGCATGCGCCGACCACGGCCAGCGTGCGGTCTCCCGTTGCGACAAGCTTGCCGGTTGTCTTCTTGGCGCTGGTTTTCGTGGTCGTAGTAGTCGTGCCGGGCTTGGGCGAGGGCTTAGGCGTTGGATTCGGATTGGGCGTGGGGTCCACGGCTGCGGAGCTGAAGCTGATGGTGCCGGCGAGCCCGGCCATCTTGTTCTCCCAGTCGCTCTTCCCGATCAGCGCTCTGATCGCCGCCTCGCATGTGCCCCACTCGGTGCGCTTGGTGGCATTTGCGAAAGTGGGAAAGTCGGTCGTGTTGGTAATGATGTAGTTGTTGGTGGCGACGGTGTAGTTCTTGGCGGGATCGAGCGTGCTGCCATCCTTGGTGAGCGTGGCGCTCACAATGCGCTTGCCTTCGGGCTGCGTCCAATCAATCGTCACGTTAATGCCGCCAAAGGAGAGAACGCTGCCAGAGTCATCGCGCCACTTGTACTTGTCTTGCGCCTCCTGCTCGGTGTGGCCGGCTGCGACGTAGGCTTGCTGAAGTTCGTAGCTGTCATTGCATTTGTCGCTAATTTCCAACGAGTGCTCAAGCGCTGCGAGGAAGTCCGCGCCGGTCATGGTCCAGGTCTCCAAGGTGTTGCCGTAGGGCGAGATGGCGATGACGTCGCCGGCGGTCACGTTTCCCGCCGCGATGCCGCCGCGGATGCCGCCAGCGTTCTCAATAGCAAGGTCCGCGCTCGTCAGGCCAGGGTCCGCGCCCGTCAGGGAAAGATAGGAGCCGCAAATCACGTGGCCGATGGTCTGGGCCTTGGTGGTATCGCCTTCCTTGCTGGGACGCAAATCGGTAGTGCGCACCATCTCCCAGCCATGCGTACCCGCGGCGTCCTCGCCGTAGAAATAGTTGGTGGAGGATGTGCCGAGCACCTTGTTCGATTCGCTTTCAAAGGCATCGTCGAGTGGCTTGATTTTGTTGTTGCGAACCTCGTCAAGGATGTTCTGGTTGTTAGGGTCTGCCAAAAGGTCGTCGACGTCCTTGGCGGTGTAGAGCTTCTCGTCGCTGTCGCCTGCGGAGACCGTCACCATGTCGTCGTTGGTGGTTTCGGTACCCCTGGTGTCGTACTCATAGGGAATGGAAAGCAGACCAACCTCGGCAAAGGCGCTGCCTGCCTCGACGACGCGGACCGGCTTGCCGTCGGCCCCCGTCACGTTTTCGTCTAAGTTGATGTGCTCGTGGCCCGCGACCAGTGTATCGACCCCAACGAGCTTTGCGGCAAAGGTCTTGGCGTTGAGCGTGTGCGCGATGCAGACGATAACGTTGCAGCCCTCATCCTCGCGCAGTCGCTTGGCCTCGGCATTGATGGCGTCCGCCGCACCCGAGAACGACGTGCCCGCGACCAGGTCCGCGCGTAGCGAGGAGCCCAGCGACTCATCCATGGCTCCGACGACGCCGACCTTAATCTTGTAGTTAAACGTGGGGCTGCCCTCGCCGTCCTTCCAAGTGCGATTGAGCGTCTTGGTGATGCTCGAGCTCCATACGCCGCTCGTAGACTTCGCGTTTGCGCAGAGCATGGCGAAGGGCGTGCCGGTGGTGCTGTAGCCGGTCATGGTACGGAGCTTGTCCGCGCCGTAGCTCCAGTCGTGGTTGCCCGGCGTGGTCGCGTCGTAGCCGTTCGCATAAAAGGTGTCCATGAGCTCGGCGATGCTCTTGCCCTCGCTCATGGTGGCAAAGGACTGCCCGTGGAAGGTATCGCCCGCATCGAGCAGAAGATCGGGGGCACTGTCTTGAGCGCTATAGAGAACCGCCAGTCCGTCAAAGCCGACAGTGCCGGTACCTTGCTTGCGTTGTAGCTGTACTTGTAGCTGCCGTGGATATCATTGGTGTGCATGACGGCCACGGAGCCGTCAATAGCGGCGGGCAGGTTCCCCGCGAAAGCGAGGCTTGGGATGCCTGTGAGCGCGCCGGCAAACAACGCGGCAGCTAACGCAAGGCGGGGGATTCTTTTCATGGCAGTCTCCTTACTCTTTAACAAAAACCACCACAAAGGTGCCTGTCCCCTTTGTGGTGGTTTTCTAGGTCGTTAGCTCAGCAGCATGCGGTCGTTGGCGAGCTCGCCGCCCGAGACCTCCTCGAACTTCTGCAGCAGGTCGGCAACGGTGAGCGACTTTTTTTCGTCGCCTGCCACGTCGTAGATCACGTGACCCTCGTGCATCATGATCAGACGATTGCCCAGACGGATGGCGTCGTTCATGTTATGCGTGACCATGAGCGTGGTCAGGTGATGCTCGTCGACGATTTCCTCGGTCAGATTGAGCACCTTAGAGGCCGTCTTGGGGTCGAGCGCCGCGGTGTGCTCGTCGAGCAGCAGCAGGCGTGGCTTGGTGAGCGTGGCCATGAGCAGGGTGAGTGCCTGGCGCTGGCCGCCCGAGAGCAGGCCGACCTTGGCGTTGAGGCGCGTGTCCAGA
>CALFGH010000174.1 GCA_937958315.1 uncultured Collinsella sp.
GTTTTACCAAACCGCGTAACGAGTCGACGCTGCGCGCCCGCCAGAGCGGCAATCTGCCTTTCAATCGTCGGGCATGACCACCAGGTCAATGCCCTCCTCTTTCAAGGCACCTTGCTCGCTCTGGCGGGCGCTCGCTTGCGTATGCTCAACCTACAATTCGATCTCGGCTGACATATAGGGCTAGCGTTGTGTTATTCTAGAACAGACGTTCGTGAATGATGCGCGGGGCCTTGCCTTGCGCTTGGAAAAAAGGCGAGGGGAGGTTGGCTTGGTCATTTTGGGTATCGACCCCGGTTTGGCCCATACGGGCTGGGGGATTATCGAGGAGCGACGTGGCGAGGTTCGCTGCCGTGCCTACGGTTGTATCGAGACCAGCGCGGGCAGCCCGCTCGCGGTGCGCCTGTCGCATATCGCCCACGACCTCAAGGGCGTCGTCGAACGCTACCGTCCCGATACCGCGGCTATCGAGAGCATCTACTTTGGCGCTAACGTCCGCTCGGCCATCCCCACGGCGCATGCCCGCGGTGCCGCGCTCGTTGCGCTTTCGGAGTGCGCGCTCGAGATTGGCGAATACACGCCCATGCAGATCAAGCAGGCCGTGGTGGGCACGGGCGCTGCGGATAAACGGCAGGTTGCCTACATGGTGCGCACGCTCACGCAGCTCGATCACGACCCGCACCCAGACCATGCCGCCGATGCCCTGGCCTGCGCCATCTGCCACGTTAACCTCAGCCGCACCCGGGCGCTTACCGGCGGCGAGTTCTATCAACAGAGAGGAACCGGATACTGATGATCTCCCAGCTCCATGGAACGCTTGTCGAGGCCACGATGAGCTCGGCCGTCGTCGATGTATCGGGCGTGGGCTTTGAGCTCGGCATCTCGGGCAGCACTGCCGCCACGCTGCCTACACCCGGCGGCGAGGTTCGCCTCTATACCCGTATGCAGGTGCGCGAGGACGCCATGACGCTCTTTGGCTTTGCCTCCAAGGACGAGCGCACGATGTTCGATCGGCTCGTGTCCGTGTCGGGTGTTGGCCCGCGCCTGGCGCTTGCCGTGCTTTCCACCTATACCGTGGGACAGCTGTATTCCCTGGTGATGGCCGAGGACGACAAGGGCATGGCCAAGGTGCCCGGTGTGGGCAAAAAGACAGCCCAGCGCCTGATCCTGGAACTCAAGAGCACCTTTGCCAAGGATAAGGGCTTTGTGCCGGTCGACGTGATTCCCGGCCAGGTTGCGATGCCCGTGCCCGCTGCTGCTCCCTCGGCCATCGATGATGCCCGTGCGGCGCTCCTTTCCATGGGCTTTAGCCCGCAGGAGACCGATGTTGCCCTGAGCGGGTATGATGGGCAGAATATGCGTGTCGAGGATCTGCTCGGTGCGGCGCTTAAGCGACTCGGAATGGATGCGTGATGTGGGAAGCCGATGACTCTCAGGACCTGTGGGCGACGCCCGGTAACTCGCCGGCGGCATCCATGGCGCACGGCGAGCGCATGGTGGGCTCGGAGCTGACGGCCGAGGACCTCGATGTCGACCGCACTTTGCGCCCCCAGCGCCTGGACGACTACTGCGGCCAGGAGCACATCAAGCAGAGCCTGCGCGTGTTGATCGAAGCGGCGCAGAACCGTGGCGAGACGCTCGACCACGTGATTTTCTCGGGTCCTCCGGGCCTGGGCAAGACCACGCTGGCTACCGTTATCGCCAACGAGCTGGGCGCTCAGATTAAGACCACGAGTGGCCCCGCCATCGCGCGCACGGGCGACCTGGCGGCCATCCTTACTAACTTGCAGCCGGGTGATGTGCTGTTTATCGACGAGATCCACCGCCTCAACCGTTCGGTCGAGGAGGTCCTGTACCCCGCGATGGAGGACTTTGCGCTCGATATCGTGATCGGTAAGGGTCCGGCGGCGCGCTCGATTCGCCTGGATATTCCCAAGTTTACGCTGGTGGCGGCAACGACTCGCTCAGGCATGTTGACCGGCCCGTTGCGCGACCGCTTTGGCATTTCATATCGCCTGGATTACTACACGGTCGAGGAGCTCGCGCAGATTGTGACGCGCTCGGCGACTATCCTGGGCGTGACGATCGACCATCCCAGTGCACTCGAGATCGGCTCGCGTTCGCGCGGCACGCCGCGTCTTGCCAACCGCCTGCTCAAGCGCGTGCGCGATTACGCACAGGTGCGCGGCAACGGCCCCATCGAGCTCGATATCTGCCGCCAGGCGCTCGAGTTCTTCGAGATCGATGAGCTCGGTCTGGACTGGATGGATATTCGCATTTTGGAGACGCTCGCCAAGACGTTCTCCGGTCGTGCCGTGGGACTTACGACCCTTGCCAGCGCGGTGGGCGAGGATCCGGGCACGCTCGAGGATGTCTATGAGCCCTATTTGCTGCAGTGCGGGTTGATGATTCGTACGCCGCAGGGCCGTCAGGCAACCCTTCGCACCTTTGAGCACCTGGGGATTGAACCTACCGTTTAGGGCGCTTTGTTTTGGCGGGCTGTTGGACTATCGCTGGGCATCGGGTAAACATATCGCCGTTCATCGGTTATGGGCGTTTTACTATTGCGCGCCCGTGCTATGCTGAATTGGTCTTTTTCTCATTCGGTAACGAAAGGACCGCCCATGCCTACTGACATCGAAATCGCACGTTCTGTCACGCCACTGCCTATTACCGAGGTGGCCAAGAACGCCGGCGTCGACGTTAAGCACCTTATTCCGTACGGCTTCGACAAGGCTAAGGTTGACTATTCACTGCTCAACGAGCCGACTGATCACCAGGCTAAGCTCGTCCTCGTGACCGCTATCAACCCAACGCCTGCGGGCGAGGGCAAGACCACCACGACCATCGGTCTGGCCGACGGCCTGCGTCGTCGCGGCATCAAGAGCGCCGTGGCCCTGCGCGAGCCTTCGCTCGGCCCCGTCTTTGGCGTTAAGGGCGGTGCTGCCGGCGGCGGCTGGGCTCAGGTCATCCCCATGGAGGATATCAACCTGCACTTTACCGGTGACTTCCATGCCATCGGTGCTGCCAACAACCTGCTGGCCGCCATGCTCGACAACCACATCCAGCAGGGCAATCAGCTCGGTATTGACGTTAAGCGCATCACTTGGAAGCGCGTCGTCGATATGAACGACCGTCAGCTGCGCCACGTCATCGACGGCATTGGCGGTAAGGCCCAGGGCGTGCCGCGCGAGGACGGCTTCGATATCACCGTCGCCTCCGAGGTCATGGCAATTCTGTGCCTGTCTACGAGCATCAGCGACCTCAAGGAACGCTTGGGCGAGATTGTCGTCGGCTATAGCTTTGCCGGCGAGCCCGTCCGTGTCCGCGACCTTAAGGCCCAGGGTGCCATGGCCGCGTTGCTTAAGGACGCGCTCAAGCCCAACCTGGTGCAAACGCTCGAGGGCACGCCCGCGTTTGTCCACGGCGGTCCCTTCGCCAACATTGCCCACGGCTGCAACTCTATTATGGCCACGCGTATGGCGATGCGCTTTGGCGATGTTGCCATTACCGAGGCCGGCTTCGGTGCCGATCTGGGTGCCGAGAAGTTCCTCGACATCAAGTGCCGCATGACGGGCGTTCGCCCCAGCGCCGTCGTGGTCGTCGCGACCGCTCGTGCGCTTAAGTACAACGGTGGCGTCGCCAAGGCCGACCTCAACGAGGAGAACCTCGAGGCACTCAAGGCTGGCATGCCCAACTTGCTGCGTCATGTCGACAACATCCAGAACGTTTATGGTCTGCCCTGCGTGGTCGCCATCAACCGCTTCCCGACGGACACCGAGGCTGAGCTTGCACTCATCGAGTCCGAGTGCCAGAAGCTCGGCGTCAACGTTAAGCTTTCCGAGGTCTGGGCCAAGGGCGGCGAGGGCGCGCTCGAGCTGGCCGATGAGGTCATGCGTCTGATTGAGCAGCCGAGCGAGCTCAAGTTTGCCTACGAGGACGGTGCCGATGTTGCCGATGCTCTGGAGGCCGTCGCCACCAAGGTCTACCGCGCCGACGGCGTCGACTTTACGCCGGCTGCCAAGCGCCAGCTCGCCGAGCTGCGCGAGAACGGCTTTGGCAACCTGCCGGTATGCGTCGCCAAGACGCAGTACAGCTTTAGCGACAACGCCAAGGCCCTGGGCGCTCCCGAGAATTTCCGCATCACGGTGCGCGAGCTCAAGGTTTCTGCCGGTGCTCACTTTGTGGTCGCGCTGACCGGCAGCGTTCTGACCATGCCGGGCCTGCCCAAGGTCCCCGCGGCCGAGAACATCGACGTCGACAACGACGGCAACATCACCGGCCTGTTCTAAGCCTGCTGCTTATAGCCGCTTGCCCGCCCCGTCGTGCCCCAAGGCCCGGCGGGGCTTTTTGATCCTTAGGCACGCGCATGTCTTGTAGATACCGACGGCCTTTGCCCATCATAGGCTTTTGCGCGGGTAGAATGCATGGATAACTTGATGCTTACAGGCGACGGAAAGGAAACGTTGCATGGACCAGGACAAGACGACTGTGATGGGCGGATATGGCTCCGCACAGGCTGGCGGCAGCGCCGATGCGACCCGCGTTGTGTCGAACCCCGGCAATGCTGCCCCCGATGCGACGCAGGCGTCCGCCGAACCCACACGAGTTATGGGCTATAGCGATACACCGCGGGATCCGTTTGATTATGCACCGCAGGACCCGTATGGCAATGCAACGCCGGACCCGTATGGCAATGCGGCGGCAGGCGCTTATAATAACCTGCCGCAAAATCCCATTCCGCAGCCTCAGCAGACGACGTATATGCCGCGCACGGCACAGTCCCAGCCTCGTTATGAGTCGCGCGATCCGTATGCGCGCCAGCCTTATCGTGAGTACCCCAAGTCGATTCCGCAGTATGGTGAGGACGAGGAAGAGGCGCCGTCGCGTTCGTCGAGTGTGATCAAGAAGATCCTCATTGTGCTGGCGATCTTCTTTGCCCTCTCGATTGTGTTTGCCATCGTGTCGGGCATGCTCAACAAGCGGGGGAGCTCAACGGCCGATACCACTGCCGAGCAAACCGAGTCCGCCTCGTCTAGCACCGTCGATCTGAGCGATATCCCGGGGCAGTACTGGTCCAACGCCAAGAAGCTCCTCAAGTCGCGCGGCGCCGATCTTTCGAATGCTGTGATTCTGACTGACGACGGCTCGACGCCTGTTGTCGATGCCAACTGGGTCGTCACATCTGCCTACTACAACGCTGACGGCAACCTGGAGGTCCAGCTTACGCGCAAGGACGGCTCGTCGGGCAATGCGTCCGGCGATCAAGGCACCACGGACAGCTCGAGCTCCAACACGCTGGAGGACCTGAGCAATAAGGCGCAGGAATTGGGAGACAAGGCGCAAGAGCTGGGCGATACGGCACAAAACCTGGGCGATACCGCGCAGAACTTGGGAGACATGGCGACGGATGCCTGGAACGCCCTACAAAACGGCATTTCGGGCGCACAGGGAAACTAGCGGCCGAGCGGCTAGAGCCTTAGCGGTGCAAACAAAAACGGGACGCAGGATCGCGTGACCGGGCGCATAGGCGCGCTGGTCGGCGGTCCTGCGTCCCGTTTTGCTGTCGATTACAGCTGCTCTGCCGGACGCTCGGGCGAGCTAAAGCCGGAGTCAAACGTGACGACGCATGATGCATCGGGCCTGCGCTCGTGCACGATGCGCGTGACGAGCTCCAGCAGCTCCTCGTCGGATATGTCAAAGCCGTCGGGACGCACCAGGTCAAACGAAACAAAGCCGTCGTGCTCGTGCAAGTCGTGGATGGAAAGCGCGGGGTCGATCTGCGCTACGCCGCGCTTGACCCAGCCGCGCAAGTCATCGCCGGTTGTTGCAATGGGGTCGCAGTGCAACGTGATGGCGATGCCCATCTGGCGTTTGATATCGTGTTCGATGGTGTCCAGAATCTCGTGGTGCTCAAAGGCATCGCCCTCGCCGGGCATTTCCACGTGTGCACTGGCAAACTGGCGGCCGGGGCCGTAGTCGTGCACCATGAGGTCATGAGTGCCCAGGACCTGGGGGTACGACATGATCCTGTCGCGGATTTCCTGGACGAGTTTGGGGTCGGGCGCTTGTCCCAGCAGCGGGCTGATGGCGTCGCGCACCAGGCCCATGCCGCTGATGCAAATGAAGATGCCCACGCCCAGGCCCGCCCAGCCATCGAGGTCAAAGCCGGTCGTTTGCGAAATGAGCGCCGCCGCCAAGACCGAGCCCGAGGCGATGACATCGTTTTTGGAATCCTGCGCCGTGGCGATGAGCGTCTCCGAGTCGATGCGATTGCCCAGCGTGCGGTTGAACGCCGCCATCCAGAACTTGACGAGCATGGATGTAGCCAGTGCCGCAAGGGAAACGAGTGTGTAAGCGGTGGGGGAGGGCTTGATGATCTTGGTAACGGACTCGAGCACCAGGTTGATGCCGACGGCACAAACGAGGACGGCGACAACCAGACCGGCGAGGTATTCGTAGCGGCCGTGGCCATAGGGGTGGTCTTCGTCTGCCGGGCGGCTGGCAAGTCGGAATCCGAGCAGGCTCACGATGTTGCTCGACGCATCGGAGAGATTGTTGAAGGCGTCGGCGATGAGCGAGACGGAGCCGGCGAGTAGGCCCGCGATGCCCTTGGCCAGACACAGGGTAATGTTGAGGCCAATGCAAATGAGGCTTGCGGCAAAGCCCGCGTTGGTACGGCGAGTCGTATCGACCGGCTCGCCCTCGCTGCCGGGAACAAGCGTATGTACCAGCCGATTTACAAATAGCATGGCGATCGTCCTCACAATCATGGTTAAGGGGATAGTGTAGCTCGCATGGGCGCACCGTGCGCCGGTGCTCAGAAAATGCAGTAATGGTCTGCTGGAGCTAACGAGCGGCCCTTCTTGTCCGACCGGGTGCTCCATTTTGGGCCACATGGGTATGGGCATGTGCCTGCCTGCCCGACATACTTAATGTCGACAGCCCCTGCGCAAAGGAGGACGTATTCATGGACGAGATGTTTGCCATTAAATGCCAAAACTGCGGCGGCCCTATGTACTCACACCAGGCTAAACGCAGCTTTGAGTGCGCCTATTGCGGCACGGTCGTTCCGTGGCAGGCCGATGCGGGGGAGCCCAAGAGCGCCCTGGGCATTCGCCATACGCCACTGACGGTTGTCGATGGACTGCTTAAGCTCACCCACGTGTCGCAGCTCGAGCGCCCGGAGGACCCGGACTGGTATTTCTTTAATTCACACTGGCGCAATCAGTCGGTTCTGGAGCATCTGCTGTGGGAGGACCGCGGCACGGCGCAGGAGTTCCAAGAAGCCACGCACGTGAGCATTCCCTGCCCCTTCTGCGGCGCGTCCTTTGAGGGATCATCGACCCAGCGCGTGTTTGAGTGCCCGTCCTGCGGCAATAAAATCGGTGTAGCCGACCTGCTCAAGCCCGGTACGTTTAGTAAACGCTTGACCTTGGGCGTTGGTGCCGAGCATGTGCCTGAGCAGGGTATTCCCTGCGAAATCTCGCCGCAACAGGCGCGTGCCAACGCGCTGCAGCTGGTGCGCCAGTACCCCGACGCCTTTGCTGGGCACGACGTGGAAGACGCGATTCAAAATGACATGATGCTCTTCTACTTTCCCATGGCGCTCGCGGATTTGCGCATGATGGCGTCCTTCCCGGGCAGGGGCCTGAGCAAGGAGACCCTGGTGTACTACGAGGTGCTCGACTGGGCATACCCGCGGGCAAACTATCTGGATGTTCGCCTTATGGGCATTTTGGAGCCGTGGGACTTTGCCAAGGTCGGTCCGTTCGATCCCGCCATGCAGGAAGGCGACTTCCGCGTTGTCTCCGTCGATGCATCTACCAAGGACCAGGTGGTCATTGATAAGCTGGCGCTCGACATTGCCGGCAACGATGCCGAGGCGGTACTGGGGCTCAATAAAAAGAGCATCCGCACCTGGGCGCGCAAGGCCCGCAAGCATAAGGACGGCCTGGTGATGGTGCCGGTCTACTTTGTCGATCGCCCGGCGACGGACAGCCGCGATGGCGAGCAGGTACGCATTGCCGTAAACGGCCAGACGGGCCGCGCGGTCGCGGTGGTGTTTAGCGACAAGCGCGAAACACATATTGTGGCGCCGCTCAACCCAAGCCTGCATCTGTCCGGAGAAAGCACCGTGCACGCCACGCCCATCGAGGTCAAATACGTCAAGTCGCCGTTCCTGTACCAGATCGTGCGTCGTGGAGGTGGCGAGCAACCGCGTCAGGTGGCAGCGGTGGCCGAGGGTTCCTACCGAGAAGAAAAGCCCAAACGAAAAGGCTTGTTCGCCGCGATCTTTGGGAAGTAGGGGAGCGGTACGGGACAGTGCGCAGTAGTGCGAGCTGTCCGTCGTGGTAGATCTAAATAAACGGTGGGGCGGCTGCAAAAGAGCCGCCCCGCTGGGTAGAATCAGATTGTGCCGCGGAACCCGCTCCTCAGCTAGTCACACTTCGGAAGCGCGGGCAACGCAGGTATTATCGTCTAAAGGGCCGGCTGCAGCCGGCCCTTTTCTGCGGCAGCGGGGATTCGAATACCAACACGGTGTACGGGCCAACGGTGCCCCATTCTGTGGCAAACGGCCCCATGTCGGTGCATTCTGTAATCGTCATTTGTCCGGTCCTCTCATGCCCCCATATTGGCTGATACCGCCTGGGCTGTAGTTGCGCCCTAAAACAAACACTGCTCAATCAACTCTTTACCGCGCAGGGTGTCGATCCACTCTCGTGGGATGGCGTCGATGCCGTATGCCATGCCGGCGAGGGCGCCTGCGACGGCTGCGGTGGTGTCGGTGTCGTCGCCCAGGTTGACGGCGGCAAGGACGCAATCCTCGTAACTGTTGGTGTTGACAAAGCACCAGGTGGCTGCCTTAAGCGTGTCGCGCACGAAGCCACCGGACCTGATTTCGTGCTCAGGCACACCTTTCAGATGGAGTGCCCACGAGGGGAGCGCGTCGTTCATCACATCCCTCATCAGCTCGACAAATATGACGCATGCGTCGGTCGACGTTCTGTGGGCGTGCGTAATCGCGGAGACCTTGCTGACCTCTTCGTCTGTCGCATCGGTGAACGCCAGGGGCGCGATACGCATGAGCGAGCCGTTGCCGTTGTCGCGCTCGCCGGAGCCTCCTTTGCCGGTGTGCAAGGCGCGGGCGGTCGTGCCGCCGTAGTCGAAAACGCCGTCGATCGTATACTCGCCACGGGCAATCCAGCTTACGAACTTATCGCGCATGCCTGCGGTATCGATGTGCCCAAGCTCCCTAATCGAGTCGCAGGTAGCAAGCGTCATGGACGTGTCATCGCTCCAGGTGCCGGCGGGCTGCCCATGCGTGCCGTAGCCGATCATGTCCGTGCATTCAAACGTGCCGCGGGGCCTGAATTCGTAAGGAACGCCCAGTGCGTCGCCGACGGCAAGCCCGTAGATGCAGTCGCGCAGTGTTGTTTTCGGTCTGTCTGTCATGGAGCGCTCCTCTTATGTCGGGGGGATATGAAACGCCGTCGGGGGCATCGGTCGCAACGTGCTGCTACCCTTGCGCTTCGCCATTAGTCGCTTCGTTGATGGCGCGGTACTCGGCACTCAGCTCGCGCGCCAGCTCTTCCTTGCTTGGAAGATACGGCAAGTATTTGGCGGCAAACACTTGGTCGTTGTCTTCGGGCAGCGTGTACTCGACAATCGAGTCGCTTTTGTCCGCGCAGAGCACGATGCCTATAGGCGGATTGTCGCCTTCGTTCATGAGCTCGCGCGTGTAGTAGTTCACATACATTTGCATCTGGCCCAGGTCCTGATGCGTAAGGTCATCGGTCTTAAGGTCGATGAGCACGAAGCAGCGCATCAGATAGTTGTAAAACACAAGGTCAATATAGAAATGGCGCCCATCAAAGGTGATGCGCTTTTGGCGCGCCTCGAAAGCGAAACCACGGCCAAGCTCCAGCAGGAACTTCTGAAGATGCGTGATGAGCGCCTGCTCTAGATCGCTCTCGCGGAACGCAGTATCGTCCGAGAAACCTAAAAACTCCAGTACATATGGGTCGCGGATGATATCCTCGGGGCGACGAGCCGGGGCGCTCTTTTGGATTTCCTGGGTGACGGCCTCCTTGTCCTTGCTGGCAAGCAGGCGCTCGCGGAACATGGTGTTGATCTGGCGCTCGAGCTGACGCGTGCTCCAACGAGAATCGGCGCATTCGTTCATGTACCAGGTGCGAGCTTCGGGGTCAGGAATGCGTATTAACCTGCGATAATGTGTCCAACTCAATTCGGGACGCAGTGAGTCCCGAATTGGAAATGCAAGATAGAACTGACGCATTTTACGCAGCTCTCTTGCTTCAAAACCTTTACCAAAATCCTTGGTAAGTCTGATTGCGAGGGCCTTGAGCAGCGCCTCTCCATACTTGGCGCGCTCCTCTCCGCCCTGCTCATCAACAATGCTCTTGCCGATCTCCCAATACGCCTCAACCATCGCAAAGTTAACGGCGGTATAGGCCTTGTCGCGAGCGGCGTTGAGAATCGAGGAAACCTGCTTGTAAAAAACTTCTGGCACGATTGCCGATTCTCCACGGTTTACCAGTTCGCCCATCACTGTCGCCCCACTTTCCTCTTGTGGAATGCATCTTTATTGCATTTAGTTTAAAGCCTCGCGCGGACACGAATTTCAATGTCACCTAGCGCCTTCGTGCAGGATTCCCGAAGTGACTAAAATGTGGCCATAGAGGCAGTTTTAGCGAACCCCGCGGGAGTGACACGCATGGATAACAACACTTTGCTGTTTCTGGACAAGGGTTCGGGTAGGTCTAAAGACGTCAAGATCTACCCTAACCGCATTGAGGTACTCAAGAAGGGCACTTTCGGCGGCAAGCACACCGAGATTGTCTACCTTAAGGACATCACGGGGGTCAACAGGATCAAGGGCCGCGACGTTTTTCTGCGCAACAGGCTGTTGACTGCCTGTGTTTTTAGCCTGAGCAGCCGCTCCCAGGCCCAGGAATTTGTGAACGTGCTGAACATAGTGATGTAGCCTATGGCGGCGTTCGGGCCAGGGTAAAAATCGGGGGCACAGAACGGTGTCCTACGCCCCCGATTGAGTCGATGTGTCTAAAAGGCCGGCTTGCCTATTCGCTATCGTCCCCAGCGTTTTCGCGGTCACTGGCAAGCATTGCCGCGCCAGCGACCGTTGTCGCCACGGCGGCG
>CALFGH010000175.1 GCA_937958315.1 uncultured Collinsella sp.
CGGGACGGCCAGTATGTCAACACCGTTGATACCGCTGAGACGACGATAGACCAGGGCCGTCACACTACCGTCGCGCGCGTGATGGTGGCACTGCCGGGCGACGCCGGTGTGATCGCCGATGCCCCGGGCCTGCGCAGCCTACCGCTCGTAGGGCATGAGCGGGGTTTGGCACGCGCGTTTCCCGAGATCGTCGAGGCGTCGCGTGCGTGCCGATTTGGCGACTGCACGCATACTCACGAACCGGGCTGCGCCGTTTGCGAGGCCGAGGACGCCGGGCAGATTGACAGCCTGCGCCTGGAAACGTTCCAAAACTTGGCGTCATCCATGCGCGTGAGCGCTCAAATGCTCGATCCCGATGTTCATCTGTAATTGATTTTTCCTATGACAGCCGTCTCCCAACTGTTCAGGAGACGGCTTTTTTGCTGCGGAAAAGCCTCGAAACATGCAGTTTGCTGACGTGCTGACCAAAACCTTGCCACGAGCTTGACGGGCTGGTCAGCTTTTGGTCAGCGATTGGTTTGACATCGAAAACCAAGATTGCGATTGCGCCGCTTTGCACTCTGACCGCCCAGACAATGGTGGTACGGGCATTCGCCCGGCACTGCCATGAGAGGAGCGGCCGTGAACAAGAGCAAGCGCATCGCCATCAGTCTGGTCGCGGGCGTGCTCGCTGCTCTGCTCTGCATGGTTTACGGCTCGTCGATCCGCTCGCAAGCCGAACAGGTCCAGGCTGAGACCTTGGCCAAGTACGGTGGCGATCGCGTCGAGATATGCGTCGCGGCGCGCGATATCGATGTGGGCGAGACCCTCGATGAGACCAATGTCATAACCCAGGAATGGCTGACAAGTCTGCTGCCGCGTGACGCGGCGACCGAGCTGCGCCAGGTGCGCGGCGACGTGACGACTTCGCGAATTCCCAAAAACGCCGTGATCTGCAATGTCTACACCAAGGCCGAGAGCCACAAGCTCGAGGTGCCTAAGGGCAAGGTCGCCGTTTCGGTGGCGGTCGATGCCGAGCACTCGGTCGGCGGCGCCACGGGCGTGGGCAGCTACGTGGATGTGTATGTGCAAAAAGACGGCGTGACCGATCGGCTGTGCGGCGCGTACGTGATCGATACCAGTGAGGATTCCGGTGCCACGCGCGAGGGCAAGATCGAATGGGTGACGCTGGCGGCTGACCCCGAAGACGTCAAGGAACTGCTGGGGGCATCGGGCAAGGGAACGGTCAGCTTGACGATTCCCGCCACGGCGCGCGGCAAAAAGAGCGGAGGCGACGAGTGATGAAGGCGATCTGGCTTGCGTGCTGCGCGTGCGGCGATTACGGGCTGTTGCAGCGGGAAGTCGAGGGCCGTGATGCGGGTGCACAGGTGCTTCGCGTGGGTGACCTGGACGGGCTGGTTTCCATGGCGCGGGCGTTTCCGTCGCGCCGCGGGGCTGCCATCATCGCGGCGTCTCTGTTCGATACCGAAGATGTGCGCAAGACTGTTGCGCGCCTGACGGCCGAAGGCCGCGTGAGTCGCGTGGTCGTGTTGATAGAAGCACTCGATCCGTCGGATATCGAGGGGCTGTTTCGCGCGGGGGCGACCGAGGTCATCGCTGCGCACAGTATATGCGGCAACGGGCGAGCGGGCGAGGGAGCGGTTGATTCCGATCGGCGCATGACGATTGAGCCCGATGCTTTTGTTGATAGGGAACCCGGGGCGCCTCGCGCTACAAGAGGCCCGCGTGTTGATGATTATGGAAAAGCGGAAGCCGAGCATGGTCGGCGCCCCCGGAACCCCCTTGTATACGATGACGCTGGAGGGCCGGCGCAGCATGCTGGCGACTCCCCGGCTGTAGATATGGGATACGTGCACGGCGTGAATCTGGCGGATGAACTCGACGAAGTTGAGGGCTTTGCCGGGTGCGGCGAGTTGTCGCTGATGCGGCATGAACAGATTGCACAGAACGAGCCTGCCTCGCAGACCGAACAAGCCGCCATGCCGGCTTGGACGCAGCGTGTGGTTGCGGCGGGGGAGACGGGGACGCTGTCACCGATGCCCGCTCCGCCGCCTTCGATGCCGCCGGCAGACGCTGCCGCTCCGCAGCATCGAGCTCCGGTCATCTGCGCCATTTCGGGTTCGGGCGGTTGCGGCAAGTCGACGATCGTTGCCACCATGGCAGACGCATCGTCGCTGTTGGGCTTGCGTGCCGCCATGCTCGACCTGGACCTGATGTTTGGAAACCTTTACGACTTGTTAGGCGTCGATGCTCCGCGCGATATGGCGGCACTTATCGAGCCGTCGGAGGCGGGCGCGCTCACCGAGCCGGATATCGTAGCCACATCGATGCGCGTGGCGCCGGGCGTTACGCTCTGGGGTCCCGTCGCGGCGCCCGAGCAAGCCGAGCTCATGGCACGTCCGGTGGAGCTACTGCTTGATGTTCTGCGTCGCGAATCCGACGTGGTCTTTATCGATACCTCGGTCTTTTGGGGCGACGCCGTGGCGGCTGCGGTGGCGGCGAGCGACCGTTGCCTGGTCGTTGGCGATGCTGCGGTGTCGTCCGCGACATCGGCGTCGCGCGTCATTGAACTGGCAAGTCGAGTAGGTGTGCCGCGCACGCGCATGAGCGCTGTATTCAACCGGTTTGGCGCGCGCGGGGCA
>CALFGH010000176.1 GCA_937958315.1 uncultured Collinsella sp.
GCTGCCGCCGCGGCACGTACAACGGTGTCACCTGGACGCGCGTCGAGATGCCCGAGCGCCCGGGACACGCCGTGCTACCCACGGTTCGCATTGCCGACCTGCGCCGCGAGTTTTCGCACGGCAGCCGCTCCATGTTCTCAAAACCGCTGATGGAAGGTTTGGAGCGTGTGGTCGAGCGCCGCGAGAAGGCTGTGCTGCTGCATAACCGCCGCGGCTTTGCGCCGTTTTTGATGTGCCGCGAGTGCGGTTGCGTTCCCACCTGCAACCACTGCTCTACGGCGCTTACGTACCACGAGCGCACCCATACGCTGCAGTGCCACACCTGTGGTTCGTCCTGGCGCGTGCAGCCGTATCCCGCGCCCACGAGTCGTTGCCCCAAGTGTGGCAGCCGTTACCTTGCAAAAATGGGTCTGGGCACGCAGCAGATCGAGGACGCGCTGCACCAGATGCTGCCCGAGGATGTCGCCATCATTCGCATGGATGCCGATTCCACGCGTGGCAAGGACGCGCATAAGAAGTTGCTCGAGCAGTTCGATGCCGCCGATTGCGCGGTGCTGCTGGGCACCCAGATGATCGCCAAGGGCCTCGACTTTCCCGAGGTCACGCTTGTGGGTGTAGTCAATGCCGACTTTGCGTTAAAGCTGCCCGATTTTAGAGCGGGGGAGCGCGCCTACGATTTGCTTGAGCAGGTCGCGGGCCGTGCCGGACGCGGCGATCGCCCTGGCGAGGTTATCATCCAGACCTATCTGCCCGAGGACCCGGTCATTCGCGCCGTTGCCGAGCACGACCGTTCGATCTTTACCGACTACGACTTGGACCAGCGTCGTGAAGCGCTGTATCCGCCGTTTGTGCGCCTGGTTAACATTTTGGTGTGGTCAGCGAACGCGGATGATGCGCAGGATTATATTGGGCGTATCGCAAAGTTGCTCAAGCGCCGCTGGCATGCCGCCGCTCCCGACTTTTTGCGGGCGGGCAGCGCGGTGCCGCAGGTGCTGGGCCCGGCTTCATGTGTAATCGAGAGAGCTAAGGACCGTTATCGCTTCCACCTGCTTGTGAAGTCGCCCGTGGGGTACCATGTCTCTGATGATATTGACGCCTGCCTCAAAGAGGTGGGCTCCGTGCGCGGCGTGAGCGTAAGCGTTGACGTCGACGCCTATGATTTGATGTAACAACCCGAAAGGATGGCCATGGAAGCCAACGGAATCGTACTGTCGCCCGACCCTCGTCTGCGTCAGGAGTGCGCCGTCATCGAGGAGATCACCCCGGCGATCGAGGCGCTTGCCGAGAAGATGAAGAAGATGATGTTCGAGAACGGCGGCTGCGGCCTGGCTGCCCCGCAAATCGGCGAGCTCATCCAGCTCGTCACCATTGACTGTGACTACAGCGACAAGAACGACTACGATCCGTACGTGCTCATCAATCCCGTCATTGTTGAGCAGAGCGACCATCTGGTGCCGTTTAGCGAGGGCTGCCTGTCCATCCCCGGCATTAGCTGCGAGATCGAGCGTCCCGACCATGTCGTCGTCGAGGCGTATGACCTGGACGCCAACCTGATCCGCTATGAGGCCACGGGCGACCTGTTCTGCGTGTGCCTGCAGCACGAGATCGATCACCTGCACGGCAACACCATGTTCGAGCGACTGAAGCCCATGCAGAGGATCAAGGCAGTCAAGGAGTACCAGGACGCCCTGGCCCGCGGCGCTCGACCGGGCGAGACTGAGTAGGTCTCACCGTCCCCGGTGCTGAGCGCCCGCATATCATCCCGTGCTCAAACATTCTCGCTTTGCTGCGAAACTGCGCGCGGGACGATATGCGGGCGCTCAGCACCGGGGACTGCGTTGTTCTGGC
>CALFGH010000177.1 GCA_937958315.1 uncultured Collinsella sp.
AGGTGGGCGTGGGCACGCGTGAGGACGAGTTGTTGGCCGCCGCACGCGACCTGGACGTGCGAGCGCTCGAGACCTTTGCCATCACGGTGGGGCAGGCGCTCGCTCTGGGTGCCCCACTTGCCGAGACACTGGCCGCTCAAAGTCGCGAGATCCGTGCGGCTCATCGCGCCGCGGTCGAGCGCGAGATCGAGCGTGCGCCCGTCAAGCTGCTGATTCCCACCGGCACGCTCATCTTGCCGGCGTTGCTTCTGTCCATATTGGGCCCGCTGTTGGGAGCAGGCGGGATGATGTAGGGAGGAATACATGAACACGATGACTGACGTTGCTGGCAAGGTCTGGAGCTGGGCTGTTTGCCAGTCAATTCGCGCTCGCCAGCATGCCGGGGAGCTACTGCAGGAGGAGAGTGCGCAGGGCACCACCGAATACGCCATCTTGGTCGGCGTGCTCGTGGTGATCGCCATCATTGCCATTGTCGCATTTAAGGGCAAGGTCCAAGATCTATGGAACGCTATCAGCGAGGGCATCAACAGCCTGTAGAGGGCGAGCGCCCCATCGGGGTGCTGCTGGTGTTTGCTTGCCTGACCGTGGCGATAGCGGCGGTGCTTTGGGGGCTTAACGCCGCGCGGCAGCAGCGTCCTGGGGCCGCCTTCGATTCGGGCTCAGATTCGGCGGTGGCGTCTCAAAAAGATGAGATGCGAGATGCGGACGATTCGGATGTCGCTGTCACGGCGCAAACCTTTCTGCGGACGCTCGACAAGCGGTCTGGCGCTGCGACGGATTCGCCTGAGGGCAACGCGATTGCGGTCCGGCTTGCATGGTCCGAGGACCGACCGATGACCGAGGCAGCGGCGGATATGTTGCGCGCCTACCGCGAGGTGCCAACGGCCCAGCTCGCCCTGAGCGGCTATCTCGATATTAAGGGCAACGTATGGGGCGCCATCGTGCGCGATGGGCGCGGCTGGGTCGATATGGTGACGGTTGCCGCGGATGCTGGCGATGCTTCGTGTCGTCTGCGCGCCGTGCGTCTGGTCCCGCAAACAATAAGCTCAAAGGAGGGATCGTGAAATGCATGGCGTTCTGCGTGAAGAGGTTGCCCAAGCGACTGTGGAATACGCCATCGTTACAGTGGCGCTGTTATCGATCGTGCTGGCGATCGCGGGGCTTTGGCGTGCTGGCACCGATGGACGCTTGGCGGCGCCGGTTGAGCGGGCGGCATCCCATGGCGTTGCCTCGACGTCGGTTATCGACGCCGCTGCGGGCGCTAAGGACATCGCGTTGTATTGATATCGCGCGCGAGGACCGGGCGCAGTCTACGGTCGAGGCCGCTTTTTTGCTGCCGACGTTTCTGATGCTCATTCTTCTCTCACTGCAACCGGTGTGCCTGCTTTATACGCGCGCGGTCATGGAGTCTGCCGCCGCCGAGACCGCGCGGCTCATGACCACGACGACGGCGGAGGACGACGATCTTAAGGAGTTCACCCGCCGCCGGCTTGCCGCAGTGCCCAACGTTTCGATCTTTCATGCCGGCGGGCCGTTGTCGTGGGATATCGAGCTTGGTCGGGCCGATGCGGGTGGCGTCTCGTCCGTGTCCGTTTCCGGCGAGGTCAAGCCGTTGCCTGTGATCGGTGCGTTTGCGCAGGCTATGGGTGGTACCGCCGAGGGCGGCTACGTTGAGCTCAAGGTCGATGTCTCGTATCAATCACGTCCCGAATGGCTGGAGGGAGATTATGATTCGTGGATTGCTGCATGGGATTAAGCGTTTCTGGTCTAGACGCGTTTTGACGCGCCGTCCGAGCTGCCATCGCAAGCGAGGCGGCTTTATGGGCCGCGCCGGTGTTGATCTGTTTATCGAAGACGGCGCCTATACCACGCTTTCTTCTGCCGTGGTCATCCTAGTGGTGCTCACGTTGTTGTTTTCGTCGACCGCGGCGATATGGAGCATGTCGCGTGCCGGGGATGCTCAGGTGGCGGCCGATAGCGGCGCGCTGGCGGGTGCCAACGTAGTGTCGTCCTATCACACGGCTGCCACGGTGGTTGATGCGAGCATCTTGAGTTTGGGCCTGGCGGGGTTTGCCACGATCGGGACGGGCCTGGTCGCCATCCTCATCCCGGGTGCCGAACCAGTTGCCGGCAATATGGTCGACACCGGGATTGAGATCATTAAAACGCGCAACAAGTTTGCCAAAAGCGCATCGGAAGGCTTACAGAAAATCGAGACGGCTCTGCCGTATCTGATCGCCGCGCGTGCCACGCAGGCGGTGTCGGCGCAGGATACCGATAGTGTGACCTATACCGGTACGGCGCTTGCCGTGCCCAGGACATCCGAGTCGGACTTCGCTGCGCTCAAAGGGTCAGAGATTTCGACCGATACCATTAAAGGCACATCAGATGATTTAGAGCGTGCGGCCGAGGAGCTGCGGAAGGCTTCTGAGGACACGGCGAAGGCTAAAGAGCGCGCTTGGCTGGCGGATTGTGGTGGGTCGGACAAGGGCTCGGTCAGCAGCTGTTCTTGCATGTGGGAGCGTGCGAAAAGCCTAGCGGATCTCTCTGGTGCTCAAAATCCACATTACGCTTCGAGCGTTACGTGGGAGCCGCAAGTGGCGCTCGATCGCGCGAAGGCCTACTATCGCCAGCGCCTGGCAAATGAGAAGCCGCTTGGCGAGGGTCCGGAAAAACAGGCAGATTCTGCTGCACGAAAGGCGTTCTTCGCGTATGCGAGCGAAGAAGTCGAGCGGGCATATATAACTGAAAAGGACGGCAAAGTTTCCGCCCGCATCCCTTTCCTTCCGCGAAATCCAGATGAGGCGCGGACGACTGAACTCTATACCGATGCACGTTGGCCCACGAGTGAAGTAGATAAAGTTACCTATTTGCATTATGGGACTGACTGTCCAAATTACAAAAAAGGAAAGCCGGGTGGGCTGGCATCCGTCGCAGATTTTGACGGTCACGAAACGTGTAGCGAATGCCATTTCGGTGTGTCGTCTTTAGGGTACGTTGCGATTGCAACGACTTCTGTCGAAAGGGGCTTCGAATACCATTTTGACAAGTTCAAAGACGCCCTGGAAGACTACGTTAAATGCCGCAACAAAGAACTCGAACTTGAGCGCCAGACCGAGGATGAGGCCGACCGTGCGGGCAATGCGTTTGACCAGGCCATTAAAGCGCTTTCGGGCGAGCGCCCGCGTATCGCTCCGCCCGGTCGCAACGGCGTGGTCGCCTTTGCGGTTTCGGGTGCCATCTCGAGCCCCGATGAGCTCAACTCTTCGTTTAACACGGCAGTCAGGCTTGGCGATCGCGGTGCCATCTCTGCCGCGGTGCTGGCGCCCGATGAGGCGACGGCGCAAAACAACGTGCTTTCGCGATTTTTCTCGACATTGAAGGAACGCTCGGGTGGCGTTGCCGGCGTACTCGACGGCGTCATGGATGTTTGGGGACGGCTGCTCGTAGGATACGGTGATATCCAAGGTTCGGCCGACGAACTTATGGACGAGATGATTAAAGGCCTAGGAGGGGGCAGCGGCGCGTTGGGCTCCATCGCATCGTGGCTCGGCGACACCGTTTCGGCGTCCGTGGCGGCGTTGGGTCTGGAACCGTGCGACTTGCGCCTGCGAAAGCCAGTGCTGACCGATTCCGCCAACGT
>CALFGH010000178.1 GCA_937958315.1 uncultured Collinsella sp.
GCACCCGGCCAGCGGCGGCGGACGGAATCGAGCGCCAGCGCCAGATCGGTATAGTCCTTGTAGGGGTTATGGCGCTCCACCTCAAAGGCTTCGGCGGCATCAACCAGCGCGCGACCAGCGTCGCTCACCGTGTCGGCATCCCCTACATACACGTCGCAGGTCAGCCCCGCACCCAGCAGCGCGTCGAGCCCGCGGTCCACGGCGACAACGTGGTCGCACTCCCCCGCCAGTTGACGCAACAGATCCGCGCTGGCCACCACGGGCGAGCCACAGACCACCAATACCTTGCAAGCCACAGCTCTCGCCTATCCCTCAATCGAAAGCACGCGGGCCAGATCCAGGTCCTCATAGCTATCGATAAAGATGTCGCAGTTGTCGCGAACCTCGTCGCGCTTCATGCGACCGTGCGGGTCATAGATGCCCACGCGCTTAAAGCCGGCAGTGCCAGAGCTCTTAAGGCCAAAGACGGCGTCCTCAAACACCCATGCACGCTCAAACTGGTGCCCGTGACGCTCCTCTAGGCGGCGCAGCGCCAGCTCATAAACGTCGGGAAACTGCTTGGAGCGCCCCGCCTCGCCCGTGGTGGTAATAAACTCCATGTAGGCATCGAGACCGGCGCCCGCAAGCGCAGACGTAACCAGCTCGGCTGGCGTGGACGTGGCAACGCACATGGCAATGCCGGCCTCCTGCGCCTGCTTCAAAAATGCAAGCAGGCCCTCGCGCGGCGGCACCTTGGAGTAGCCATCGATCAGGATGTCGCTCAACTCGCGGTAGAGCTCCTCGCCATTTGTGCCAATGCCCCAGATATCGTGGTAGGCCTGGCACTCGTCTTCGAGCGACAAATGCTCAAACTGGGCAAAATCGTCGACCGTCACGTCAACCCCGTGGCGGTGCAATAACTCGGGCTGGGCATAGGCCCAAACGGGGGTGCTATTAACCAGCGTGCCGTCGCAATCGAAAATAAAAGCAACACTTGGGGCAGCGATGCGGTCCATAAACGAGCCTTTCAATGTCAAATGGTAAACAACCTGCTAAAAACGTTTTACCAAACGTCAACCCAACTATCTTGAAACCCTAATTGGTAAAACTGTCAAGAGTTTTACCATCGCAATTCTGCCAGTGGTATAAACATGGCGCTTACCGATTAAACGCCCCCGCAAATCCTCTTTCGTCCATAAAAGTAACGTACAGGTGTTATCGTAGTTTTTGCCGAAAGTTCCACCGAGCACGCGAGGTGGAACGAATCATAGAGCTTTCGCCGTCCCTTCGATTCGTGCAGCCTTGGACCTTTCGCATCTAGTCACCAAGGCAACACGCTGCCGCGTCATGATGGGATCAAACGTGAGCGATACAAAGCTAAAGCCAGCAACTAAAAAGCCTGCTACCCGTAAAGCCGCCCCGCACGCGCCGGAGCTCACCAAGGACGATGTCTACCTGTTTGGCATCGGTACGTGGGAGCGCAGTTGGGAAAAGATGGGCGCGCACCCCGACACGCAGAACCGTACGCGCGGCTGGCGTTTTTGCGTTTGGGCGCCCGACGTAAAGAGCGTCCATGTCATTGGCGAATTTAACGACTGGGATGAGCAGGCCAACCCGCTGGTGCCCGTGCATACGAGCTCTATTTGGGAAGGCTTTATTCCTGGCGCCGAGCAGGGTCAGCTCTATAAATATCTCATCGAGACCAACGAGGGCGAAAAGCTCTACAAGGCCGATCCGTACGCCTTTAAGGCCGAGTGCCCTCCGGGGACGGCGAGCGCGCTGTGGACCCTCGATGGCTACCAGTGGAACGACGCCGCGTGGCTCAAGCGCCGCGCCGGCCACAATCACATGTCGCAGCCCCTTAACATCTACGAGGTGCATATTGGATCGTGGAAGCGCCACGGCGACGCGCCGCAGGGCGAACCCGACGAGTACGGCAATTACCCCGGCCCCATGGATCCCTTCCCCGCGCAGCGAGGTGAGTTTTACACCTATGACGACCTGTCGGTGGAGCTCGTGGACTACGTCCGCGACATGGGCTATACGCATATCGAAGTCATGCCGCTTATGGAGCATCCCTTCGATGGCTCCTGGGGCTACCAGACGACCGGCTACTACGCCGCCACGTCACGCTACGGCAACCCGCAGCAGCTCATGCACTTTATCGATGCATGCCACGAGGCAGGCATTGGCGTGATCATGGACTGGGTGCCCGGCGGTTTTTGCGCCGACTCCCACGGCCTTGCTACCTTTAACGGCCACATGCTGTTTGAGCACGAGATTCACCCCAACTGGGGCACGCACAAGTTTGACTTCGCTCGCGGCGAGGTCCGCTCCTTCCTGGTCTCAAACGTGCTGTACTGGCTCGAGAACTTCCACGTGGACGGTATTCGCATGGACGGCGTATCCAGCATGCTGTACCTCAACTTTGGCATTGATGATCCCGGCCAAAAGAAGTTCAACAAGTACGGTACCGAGGAGGATCTGGACGCCAGCGCGTTTATTCGCCAGGTCAACTGCGCCGTGGAGGCGCACTACCCCGACGTGATGATGATGGCCGAGGAGTCCACTGCGTGGCCGCTCGTGACCTATCCGCCGCAGGATGGCGGCTTGGGCTTCCACTACAAGTGGGACATGGGCTGGATGAATGACACCCTGCACTACATGCAGACCGATTTTCCGTGGCGCCCCGGCAACCACGGGCTGCTCACGTTCTCCATTATGTATGCCTTTACCGAGAACTTTATTTGCCCACTCAGCCACGACGAGGTCGTGCACGGCAAGTGCTCGCTCATCGGCCGCATGCCGGGCGACTGGTGGCGCCAGTTTGCCGGCCTGCGCACGCTGGCCTTCTACCAGATGACGCACCCCGGCGCCAAGCTCAACTTTATGGGCAACGAGATCGGCCAGTTTATTGAGTGGCGCTATTACGAGTCCATCCAGTGGTTCCTGACCGAGGAGTACGAGACCCACAAGCATCATCAGGCGTTTATCAAGGCGCTCAACCACCTGTACACCGCCGAGCCTGCCCTATACGAGCGCGGCTATACCGACGACGGATTTACCTGGATCGATGCGGACAACTCCAAGCAGTCCATCGTGAGCTTTGTGCGCCAGGGCGAGGACATCGACGACGACCTGGTGATCCTGATCAACTTTGACCCGGCGAGCTACGAGAGCTTCCGCGTGGGCGTGCCGCGCGAGGGCGACTGGGAGGTCATCTTTGACTCCGACCGTCCCGAGTTTGGCGGCAGCGGATACGCCGGCGAGGAGCCCTACACCTGCTCGAGCGAGCCCTATCCCTGGAACGGGCAGATGGACTCCATCGAGATTAAGGTGCCCGGCCTGGCAGGCGTGGTGCTTAAGCGCCGCGGCCCCAGCAGCTATAAACCGCCCGTGGTTGAGGAGCCCAAGAAGGCGACGCGTAAGCGCACGTCCTCGGTGAAGCCCAAGGCCGCGGCTGCTAAGAAGGCTCCGGTTAAGGCGAAGGCTGCCAAGGCTTCAGCCAAGTCCACCACGGCCAAGAAGGCGGCCACAAAAAAGGCTGCTCCCAAGGCCAAGACGGCTGCTGTTAAGGCTCCTGCCAAGAAACCGTAACAAAACCGTTACAGCTGTAATTACCCGCCCCGACGGGGCGTAGGATACAAGTCATAACCGTTCCGGGAGAATCATCCCCGGGGGAAGGAACGTATGAATAAGATCTTCGACAACAAGCAGGAGTTTACCGAACTCTATCGCGATGCCGTCATGAGCATCAGCGGCAAGAGCGTCGAGGCCGCCAGCGACCTCGACCGCTTCAACGCCCTGGCCAAGCTCGTGGCCGAGAAGGCCCGCACCGTTGCCACCAAGAGCGACGCCCGCGCCACCGCCGAGGGCAAGAAGCGCGTGTACTACTTCTCTATCGAGTTTTTGATCGGCCGCCTGCTCGACAACTACCTGCTCAACTTTGGCGTGCGCGATATGGTCGCCGAGGCACTCGACGACATGGGCTTCGACTTGTCCGTCATCGAGAATCAGGAGCCCGATCCGGCGCTGGGCAACGGTGGCCTGGGCCGTCTTGCCGCATGCTTCCTGGATTCCATGGCAGCCGAGGGCATCGCCGGCTACGGCAACGGTATGCGCTACCGCTACGGCCTGTTTAAGCAGGAGATCATCAACGGCAGCCAGGTCGAGGCCACCGACGAGTGGCTCACCCACGGCTATCCCTGGGAGGTCCGCCGTCAGGACAAGGCCGTGACCATCAAGTTTGGTGGCCATGTTGAGGGCTTTGAGGAGAACGGCCGCACGTTCTACCGCACGGTGGACACGCAGGACATCCTGGCCGTCCCTTATGACATCCCCGTGGTGGGCTATGCCGGCGAGACCGTCAACAAGCTGCGCGTATGGGCCGCCGAGCCGGTCGAGGAGCACTTTGACCTGGAAGCCTTCAACCGCGGCGACTATGCCCTGGCCGACGCCGAGCGCGCCGAGGCCGAAGCCATCAGCGCCATCCTCTACCCCAACGACGCCGGCGAGCACGGCCGTCTGCTGCGCCTGAAGCAGGAGTACCTGTTTGTCTCGGCCGGCATCTACAGCCTACTCGACACCTTTGAGAAGGAGCACGGCGAGAACTGGGATCTGCTGCCGCAGTTTGTTGCCATCCACACCAACGACACGCACCCGGCCATGTGCGGCCCCGAGCTCATGCGCATCCTCATCGACGAGAAGAAGCTCGAGTGGGATGACGCCTGGAACATCGTGACGCAGGTCGTGAGCTACACCAACCACACCATCCTGCCCGAGGCCCTGGAGAAGTGGCCCATCGGCATGTTCTCCAAGCTCCTCCCCCGTGTGTACCAGATCATCGACGAGATCAGCCGTCGTTGGCACGAGTCGTTCGACACCACGCAGGAGGGCTGGCAGGAGCGTCTGCGTCAGACCGCCATCCTGTGGGACGGCGAGATTCGCATGGCCAACCTGTCCGTGATCTGCAGCCACAGCGTCAACGGCGTGGCCAAGATCCACTCCGACATCATCAAAAACATCGTGCTCAAGGACTTCTATGCCCTGACGCCCGAGAAGTTCAACAACAAGACCAACGGCATCTCGCACCGTCGCTTCTTTGCCGAAGCCAACCCCACCTATGCCAAGCTCGTGACAGAGGCTATTGGCGACGGCTGGCTCAAGGACGCCTTTGAGCTGGAAAAGCTCAAGGAGTTTAAGGACGACACCGAGTTCCTGAAAGCCGTGGGTGCCTCCAAGCGCGCCAACAAGGAGCGCCTGGCTGCCTACGTTAAGGCCGAGACCGGTCTGGTCATCGATCCCAACACCGTCTTCGATGTTCAGGTAAAGCGCTTCCACGCCTACAAGCGCCAGCTCATGAACATCATGAAGGTGATGGACATCTACAACCGTCGTATCGCCGATCCCAACTTCCACGTGACGCCGACGACCTTCATCTTTAGCGGCAAGGCCGCCTCGAGCTACACCTTCGCCAAGGAGACCATCCGCCTCATTAACTCCGTGGCCGATGTCATCAACAACGACCCGCGCGTCAACGAGGTCATGAAGGTCTGCTTTATCCCCAACTTCCGCGTGAGCAACGCCCAGCTCATCTACCCCGCCGCCGAGATCTCGGAGCAGATCTCCACGGCCGGCAAGGAGGCCTCGGGCACGTCCAACATGAAGCTCATGATGAACGGCGCCATTACGCTGGGCACCCTCGACGGCGCCAACATCGAAATCGCCGACCTGGCCGGCCGCGAGAACGAGGCCATCTTTGGCCTGACCGCTCCTGAGGTCGAGCAGCTCTGGGCATCCAACAGCTACTTTGCGTGGGATACGCTCAACAACGATCGCGAGCGTCTGGGCCGCGTGATGGACGAGCTCAAGGACAACACGTTTGCGGGTCTTTCGGGCAACTTCGAGAGCATCTACAACGAGCTCATGAACAACAACGACCCCGACCTGGTCATGGCAGACTTCCGCAGCTACGTGGATGCGTGGGAGAAGCTCACCGGCAGCTATGGCGACCAGGAGACCTGGAACCGCAAGGCCCTGCTCAACACTGCCTCGAGCGGCTGGTTCTCGAGCGACCGCACCATTCGCGAGTACCGCGACGAGATCTGGCACGCGTAAAGGCGCGCGAGCTCCCCTATGCCAGCACGGCATTACTCGACGGGCGCGACCGAGCGCCGCGCCCGTCGCTAATGGGTTAGGAACATCGATGACAGAAGGAGAAATCGATGAGTAAGAAAGAATGCATCGCGATGCTCCTCGCAGGAGGACAGGGCAGCCGATTGGGGGCACTCACCCAAAAGATCGCTAAGCCGGCGGTTAGCTTTGGTGGCAAGTTCCGCATTATCGACTTTTCGCTCTCCAACTGCTCCAACTCGGGCATCGACACGGTGGGCGTTCTGACGCAGTATCGCCCCTACCTGCTGCATGCCTATGTGGGCTCCGGCGAGGCCTGGGATCTGGACAGCCGCGACGGCGGCGTGTCGATTCTGCCGCCGTACGAGACGCAGACCGGTGGCGCCTGGTATGCGGGCACGGCCGACGCCATTACGCAGAACCTGGACTACATCAAGGCCAACGACCCCAAGTACGTCCTGATTCTTTCGGGCGATCACCTGTATCGCATGGACTACCGCAAGATGCTCAAGACGCACATTGAGAACAACGCCGACCTCACGGTGAGCGTTATGCCCGTGCCGTGGGAAGAGGCCAGCCGCTTTGGCATCCTGACCACCGACCCCGAGGACGGCCGCATCACCAAGTTCACCGAGAAGCCCGATAAGCCCGATTCGAACCTCGCGTCCATGGGCATCTACATCTTCTCGGCCGACGTGCTGATCGAGGCGCTCGAAGAGGACGCTCTAGAGCAGCGCTCGAGCCACGACTTTGGCAAGGACATCATCCCCAAACTGCTCGGCGAGGGCAAGCGCCTGTACAGCTACGAGTTCCACGGCTTTTGGAAGGACGTCGGCACCATCGCCAGCTTCCACGAGACCTCGATGGACCTGCTGGGCAACAACCCCGAGTTCGATTTGTTCGACAAGCACTTCCCCATCATGTCCAACATCACCACGCGTCCGCCGCACTACATTGGCCCGGACGGCCGCCTGGACGACTGCCTGGTCTCCAACGGCTGCAAGATCTACGGCACCGCTCGCCACTCGATCATTTCGACCGATGTCATCATCGAGGAGCGCGCCGTGGTCGAGGACTCCGTGCTGCTGCCGGGTGCGCACGTTAAGAGCGGTGCGCACATCTGCCGCGCTATTTTGGGCGAGAACTCCACGGTCGAAGAGGGCGTGAAGCTCGGCTCTGTCGATACCACCAAGGATACGGCCGTCGTTGGAAATGACGTCGTTATCGGGAAGGGGGAATGATCCGATGATCAATCGCAAGGCCATCGGTTATATCACCGCTAACTACTCTTCGACCTACGGCAGCGTCCTGCTCAAGGACCGCCCCATCGCGTCCGTTCCGTTTTTGGGCCGCTACCGCCTAATCGACTTCCCGCTGTCCAACATGATGAATGCCGGCATTAAGACCGTCGGGGTCGTCATGCCGGGAAACTACCGCTCGCTGATCGACCACGTTGGCTCGGGCAAGGACTGGGGCCTGGACCGCAAGAAGGGCGGCCTGTTCATGGTGCCCGGCAACGCGTATGGCACCACCAAGGGCGGCATGCGCTTCCTGCTGCGCGACATCATCTCCAACAAGACGCTGTTCCAGCGCTCGGACAAACCCTATGTTGTGATGATGGGCACCAACATCATCTTTAACATGGACCTCAACACCATCATCGACGCGCACGAGAACTCCGGCGCCCAGATGACCGTGGTGTACTGCAAGGCCACGCGCAACGTCGATGACGAGACCAAGCTCGAGATTAACGAGAACGGCCGCCTGACGGGCGTGAGCGCCGGCGTCGTGTACGGCGACAATGCCTCTATGGACTGCTGCATCGTCAACCGCGAGACGCTGCTCGAGATCATCGATCATTACCAGGCCGCCGACTATCTGGACCTGCTCGAGGCACTCCAGGGCGACTTTGGCAACATCGACGTGTGCAGCTACGAGTACAAGGGCGAGGTCGTGGGCGTGTTTAGCGAGAAGTCGCTGTATCGCCGCAGCATGGACCTGCTCGACCAGACCGTGGCCGACCAGCTCTTTGACCCCGAGCGCCCGATCCTGACCAAGGCTCACGACGTGCCGCCTTCGCGCTATGCGACCGGCAGCCACGCGTGCAACTCGATCATCTCGGCCGGTTGCATCATCAAGGGCACCGTGCGCAATTCGATCCTGTCGCGCGGCGTCGTGGTCGAGGAAGGCGCTTCGGTGACCAACTCGATCATCAACCAGAGCTGCATCATCAAGAGCGGCGCACGCGTCGAGAACGCCATCCTGGACAAGAACAACGTGGTTCCCACCAACACCGAGCTTCGCGGCACGCCCGAAAACATCCTGGTGCTGGGCAAGGCTCCGTTAACTTCCGACACCACCATCGTACGTTAACGTTGGCACCGCAACATCGCTCGTAACAGGTAGAATAGCCGCCCGGTTAGCGCCAGGCGGCTATTCTCGAATTACAACATGGGAGACAATATGGCAGATTCCAGCAAAAAGATGCAGATCGTGTTTGCCTCGGCCGAGTGCGCACCGTTTGTAAAGACCGGTGGCCTGGGTGACGTGGCGGGCTCGCTGCCTGCAGCACTCGTGCGCGCCGGCGCCGAGGTTATCGTAATGGTGCCCAAGTACGCCACCATCAAGGACGAGTACAAGGCGCAAATGGAGCACTTCTCCGACTTTTACGTGAGCCTGGGCTGGCGCAACGAGTACTGCGGGCTCGAGAAGCTCGAGCACGACGGCGTCACATATATGTTCATCGACAACGAGCGCTACTTTGCGCGCGACTATCCGTACGGCTTCTTTGACGACGGCGAGCGCTTTGCGTTCTTCTCCAAGGCCATCACCGAGAGCCTGCAGCACCTGCCGGCCGGCTTTGAGTGTGACATCCTGCACTGCAATGACTGGCAGACGGCACTGGCACCCGTATTCCTGCGCGAGTTCTACCAGGGCCTGCCGCTGTACGACCGCGTCAAGACCGTGTTCTCGATCCACAACGTGGCGTTCCAGGGCCAGTTTAGCGACACCGTAATGGAGGACATCCTGGGTGTGGCGCACATTCCGGCGGCCGCCTCGCAGCTGCGTTGCGACGCCTGCAGCATCAACTACATGCTGGGCGCGCTGCGCTATGCCGACGCCATCACCACGGTGAGCCCCACCTATGCCAACGAGATCCAGACGCCCGAGTTTGGCGAGGGCCTGGACGGTGTGCTGCGCGAGCGCTCCTATGCGCTGCAGGGCATTTTGAACGGCATTGACGTGGCGGGCTTTGACCCGGCGACCGACAAGCGCATTGCCGCTAACTACACGGTTGAGGACCGTTCCGGCAAGGCGGTGTGCAAGGCCAAGCTGCAGGAAGAACTGGGGCTCGAGGTTCGTGACGACCGTCCGCTCATGGTGATGGTCACGCGCCTGACGCGTCAGAAGGGCATGGACCTGGTCATGTACGCGCTCGACCGCATCCTGTCCGGCGGCGTGCAGGTAGCGGTGCTGGGCACCGGCGACCGCGACTACGAGGACGGCCTGCGCTACTTCCAGGACAAGTACCCCGGCACCATGGCCGCACGCATCGAGTTCGACCCTGCGCTGTCGCAGCGTATGTATGCTGCCGCCGATATGTTCCTGATGCCTTCGAAGTTTGAGCCCTGCGGCCTGTCGCAGATCATCGCCATGCGCTACGGCACCCTGCCGATTGTTCGCGAGACCGGTGGTCTGAAGGACACGGTGATCCCATATAACGAGTTTACCGGCGAGGGCACGGGCTTCTCGTTTAGCAACTTTAACGGCGACGAGATGGGCGACGCCGTGTTCCGCGCGGCACGCCTGTTCTGGGATAACCGCGATGCCTGGAACCAGCTGGTCACGCAGGCCATGAGCCAGGACTTTAGCTGGACGCGCTCGGCCGACAAGTATCTGGACCTGTATTTCTTTATGCATCCGGAGATTGAAAGGCCGGCGGCTGTGGCTGAAGTTGCAGCTGTCGATGAGCCCGCTGCCGCTGAGGCCGAACCTGCGGCGACCGTTAAGGAGCCCGCTGCTGTTGAGGAGCCCAAGGCCGAGGTTAAGTCCGCCGCGAAGCCTGCCGCCAAGAAGACGACGGCCCGCAAGACGACGGCTAAGAAGGCCACGACCACGAAGGCCGCTGCTAGCAAGACTAGCGCCGCTAAGGCAACTACAGCCAAGGCATCGACTACGCGCAAGCGTACGACCGCCGCTGCCAAGAAGGCCTCCGAGGCCGAGGTCGTTCCCGAGGTAAAGGCCGACGCCGCCGAGGCTAAGCCTGCGGCAAAGGCTCCGGCCAAGACCGCTGCCAAGAAGACGACCGCGACCAAGACCGCGACCGCCAAGAAGGCAACGACAGCCAAGAAGACCACGGCTACGAAGTCGACGACCACGAAGGCCGCTACGACGAAGGCCGCCGCGAAGACGACCCCGAAGGCAGCCGCAAAGCCGGCCGGCAAAGTCGAGGAGACGCCCGCCAAGTCCAAGGCCGAGGCAGCTGTCGAGGCAAAGCCGGCCGCCAAGACCACCACGCGCAAGCGCACCACGACGACGACCAAGAAGACCACGACCAAGGCTGCTGCCCCCAAGGCAGAAGCTAAGGCCGAGGTAAAGGCCAAGCCAGCTCCGAAGGCCACCGAGGACAAGACCACTCCGAAGGCTACGGCAAAGACCGAACCCGCCAAGGAGGCTCCGGTCTCCCCCGCTGTTCCGGCCGAGGAAAAGGCTCCAACCAAGAAGACCTCCGTCCGTAAGGCAACGGCCACCCGCAAGCGCCGCTAGTCCACAGGCGATCCAAAACCCAAGCAAACCCTAAGTAAGGGGCGCTCCAACCGGGCGCCCCTTCTCTGTAGATAGTTGGTAAAACGATTTTCTAGGACAACCGTTCGCCGATGGTAAACGGATGTTGTTTA
>CALFGH010000179.1 GCA_937958315.1 uncultured Collinsella sp.
GGCCGGTTTTCTATCAGCCCTATTGACTTGGCGGGCTGTCGTAAGAAAGGGAAGGCTCCTATGGAGTTTGTTCTTGATAACGGTTCTATCCGCGTAGCACTGAGCACGGCGGGCGGGTCGTTCACTTCTATTGCGGCCAACGGCCGTGAGTACCTGTGGCAGGGTGATCCGGCGGTCTGGTCGGGGCAGGCACCTATTTGCTTCCCGATCTGCGGCGGCCTTCGCGACGGTCACGCAATGACCATGGGCGGCCGCGAGGTTAAGCTCGCCCGCCACGGCTTTGCGCGCAAACAGGAGTGGAAGCTCGAGGGGCAGAGCGACAACATGGTTGCGCTGAGCTTAAGCTCTGCCGACCATGCCGAGTTGCTCGAGCAGTACCCGTATCCGTTTAAGATCGTTGCTCGTTACACGATTGATGCGGAGAAGGTGGCCGTGTCGTACGAGGTGACCAATGAGGGCACCGAGGACATGCCGTTCTTTGTGGGCGGTCACCCTGGCTTTAAGTGCCCGCTTGACGAGGGCGAGTCCTACGACGACTACGAGCTCCGTTTTGAGCAGCGCGAGGCCGCCGAGCTCTGTACTGCCGTTCCCTCGACGGGCCTGATTGATGTTGAGCATCGCAGCAAGAACCCGATGGTTAGCCATGACCTGCCGCTGACCCACGAACTCTTCGACTTTGCGGAGACCATTTTCGACGTGCTCGAGAGCCGCGTGGTTACGCTGACCAAGAAGACCGAGGACAAGGGCGTGCGCCTGACGTTCCCCGATATGCCGTACCTGATTGTGTGGAGCAAGCCCGAGGGCGACTTTGTGGCCGTGGAACCGTGGGGCGGCCTGTCCACCTGCTCCGACGAGGACGATATTCTGGAGCACAAGCGTGGCTGCCTGGTGGCCAAGCCGGGGGAGACCGTTGCCCGCGGCTTTGAGATCGAGATCCTTTAACGAGCTATCGTATGTTTGGGGCCGCGCGTGTCGTGCCCCGGAAACAGGAGTTCAATATGATTCTGACCGTTACCATGAACCCGTCGATTGATACGCGCTATCAGCTCGACAAGTTGA
>CALFGH010000180.1 GCA_937958315.1 uncultured Collinsella sp.
GTGACGAGGGTGAATATCACCGTATTGGCGAAGTAACGCCCCAGGGGCACGGCGGCTGCGGCGTCGGGCCAGACCCAGTCGGTAAAGGCCGGGTGATCGAAGCCCTCGTCGCACGCGAACTCAAAGGCCTCGGTGCGGAAAGCCTCCCACTCATCAATCTGCTCGGCAAACTTATCGGCGTCGACCATGCGCAGCACGTCGGCGGCCAGGGCCCAGCGGTCCATGTTATTCAGGCGCAGCATGTCGAACGGTGTGGTCGTGGAGCCCTTCTCCTCGTAGCCGTGGACGCGGAAGGCGTCGTGGCCGGGGCGGTTCCAAATCAGGCGGCGAATCGTGCCGGCATAAGCGTGGAATGCAAAGAGCACGGGCTTCTCACCGCAGCCAAACAGCTCGGCCCAGCGCTCATCGCTGATGGCTTGGTCGTTCTCGCAGACGTTCTGGATCTTGAGCAAGTCGACCACGTTGACGAACCACACCTTAATGCCCAGCTCGCGCAGCATGTCGGTTGCAGCCAGAGCCTCGAGCGTCGGCACGTCGCCGCACGTGGCGACCACGACGTCGGCCTCGGCGAGCGAGTCGGCAGTCGATGCCCACTCCCAGGTCGCGACGCCCTCGGCGAGCTCGGACTTGGCCTCGTCGACCGTCTGGAAGGTGGGGGCGGGTTGCTTGCCACAGAAGATGGCGTTGACGCAGTCGGTGGACTGGTAGACGCGCTCGGCAACGGCAAGCGCCATGTTGGCGTCGGCCGGATAGTAGGCATTCACGATATGCGTGTCGTTGGCCTTGTTGAGCAGCAGGTCGATAAAGCCGGGGTCCTGGTGCGAGAAGCCGTTGTGGTCCTGGCGCCAGACATGGCTCGACAGCAAAATGTTGAGACCACTAATGGGGGCACGCCACGGAATCTCGCGCTTGGTGGCCTCGAGCCATTTGCAGTGCTGGTTGACCATAGAATCGACCACGTGGACAAAGCTCTCGTAGGAACTCCACACACCCGAGCGGCCGGTGAGCACGTAGGCCTCGAGGAAGCCCTCGCACTGGTGCTCAGACAGCTGCTCGACGACCTTACCGGAACCGGCCAGCAGCTCGTCGTTGGCATCGTCCTCGTAAAAGCCAGCATCCCACTGCTTCTTGGTCACCTTGTAGGCAGCCTGCAGACGGTTGGACGCGGTCTCATCGGGACCGAAGATACGGAAATCGTCCATGTTCTTGGCCAGAACGTCGGCGGTGTACTCACCAAAGACGCGGGCGGCCTCGGTGGAGCCCCAGCCGTGGCCCTTGCTTGCAACGGGAATCTCGTGGGCATGAATATCGGGGAGTTCGAGCTCGCGGCGCACCTTGCCGCCGTTCGCATTGGGGTTGGCGCCGATGCGCAGCTCGCCGGTCGGCATAAAGGCCGTTACCTCGGGGCGCACCTGGCCCTCGGGCGTAAAGAGTTCCTCGGGCTTGTAGGAGCGCAGCCACTCGCGCAGCACGCGGAAGTGCTCGTGGGTGTCCTTGGCACTCGCCAGCGGCACCTGATGGGCGCGCCAGGAGCCCTCGGTCTTCTTGCCATCGATCTGCTTGGGGCAGGTCCAACCCTTGGGCGTACGGAACACAATCATGGGGTAGGCCGGACGGACCACGGTCTCACCCGCGGCGGCCTGGGCCTGCGCGGTGGCCTTGATGTCGCAGATCTCATCGAAGACCTGCTCGAACAGCGCGGCAAAACGCGCGTGAATGCTTGCGCGGCTCTCGTCGTCAAAGCCGGCGACAAAGAAGTGCGGCTTATAGCCCATTCCCTCAAAGAACTTGGTGAGCTCTTCGTCGGACACGCGGGCAAGGATGGTGGGGTTGGCGATCTTGTAGCCGTTGAGGTGCAGGATCGGCAGGACGATACCGTCGGTTGCCGGGTTCACGAGCTTGTTGGACTGCCAAGAAGTCGCAAGCGGACCGGTCTCGGACTCGCCGTCGCCCACCACGGCCACGGCCAGCAGGCTCGGGTTGTCCATGACGGCACCGTAGGCGTGGCTGAGCGTGTAGCCGAGCTCGCCGCCCTCGTGGATGGAGCCAGGCGTCTCGGGCGCAAAGTGGCTCGGGATGCCACCGGGGTAGGAGAACTGGCGGAAGAACTTCTGCAGGCCGGCCTCGTCATTGGTGATGTCGGGGCGGATCTCACGGTAGGTGCCATCGAGCAGCGACTGGGCGGTGCCGGCGGGGCCACCGTGGCCCGGGCCCATCAAGAAAATGGCGTTCTGGTTGTGGTCGGCAATAAGGCGGTTGACGTGGCCGAACAGGAAGTTGATGCCGGGCGTGGTGCCCCAGTGACCGACCAGGCGGTGCTTAACGTCCGGGCGACCAAAGTCGCGCACCTCACCGGTTTTCTCGTCGACAAAGTCGCTGCGCATCAACGGGTTAGAGCGAAGGTAGATCTGACCGACGGACAGATAGTTCGATGCGCGCCAATACAGGTCAACGCCCTCGAGCTCGGAAGCCGGCACCTCGTGGCCCAGCTTTTGCCACGGCGTCCCCAGTGTTTTAGCCATTGTATTTGTCCCTTCGCTGTGCGGTCGCCCTCCGATACGGCAGCCTTTCGTTGGGACTAGTATATTTGCTAAAACGTTTTATCATGGTGAAAAAACGTTTTATCACCCTTATCAATCGCATCGATCTACAAAACGCGACATTCACCTGCGGCATTGTCTGTCACAGGTACTCCACATCCAATCTGCATGAATTGATAAACGTGTTTAGTTGTGTTTAGTAAGCTCGAGCACGCTGCCCTTAACGATAAGCGCCGGCTCCAAAACGACCTCTTCGGCACGCCTACCGCCCCTACCGGCAAGACGCTTGGACATGCAGCCAAAAGCATGCTCCGCAAGAACACCAGGATCCTGCTCGATCGCGGTCAGCGCCGGCTCAAAGAGAACGTCGGCCGCCGAGTTGTCATAGCTTACGACCGAGATATCGCCCGGGATGCTCTTACCCATCTCGTGCAAGCGCTTGAGCAGACCGAGGGCAATGTTATCCGAGCTTGCGAACACGGCGGTGGCGTCAGTTGCGAGCACCGCCTCCGACGCCTCGTATGCGCTCGGAATGTAGTACTCGCTCTCAAACTCCAAACGTGCGTCGATCGGCAGGCCAACCTCGCGCAGCGCACGCTCGTAGCCGGCAAGACGTTTACGACCCGTATTGGAACGGCGAGCATTAACCAAGCAGGCAATGCGACGGTGACCCTGCTCGATCAGATAGCGGGTAGCCATGTAGCCACCCATCTCGTGGTCGAACATCACCTTGTCGCACTCGAGCCCCTCAATGGCACGGTCGACCATTACCGCCGGTATGGGCAGATGGCTGACTTCTTCGCGCAGGGCGCGGTCGTCGGAGAACTCGTCACCCACCACCAGAAAGACGCCGTCGACGCCGCGCGTCACCAGCTGGCGCAGCAGCTCAAGATCGTCGTCGGCACTTCCACCCGAGCTGGTAATAAAGAGCGCGTAACCGTCCTCGCGGCAGCGCTTTTCCAAGCTGCCGGCGAGCGAGGCAAAAAAGCGGCTCTCGATATTGGGAACGATAAGGCCCAGCGTGCGTGACTCGCGCATGACCAGGCTGCGCGCGATCTGGTTAGGGACATAGTGGTTGCGCGCCGCGACCTCCTTGATGAGCTTGCGGTTTTCTTCCGAGATGCGGCAGGGCCGATTATTGAGAACAAGCGAGACCGACGAGGGGGAAAGCCCCACCTCCTGGGCAATCTGCTTGAGAGTAACTTTGTTGCCCATCTCGCTCCTTCCGAGTATTCGCGCAATCTCTTGAAAGTATAGCGACCGTCCCTCTACCTCGATGATAAACACTTTACCAATCCGGTAGACGGCTGTTTTATCGCCGCCAGCGCACCAAATCCGTCCGGGTGGGGTATATTGCAATCGATTGATGACAACGACCACCAAAAGGCGGATATTCGTATGCACGAGAACGACTTTTTTAACGAGGACCTGCTGTGCGCGCTTGCTGGCGTTGCCGGCGAGGACAACGTGTTGATGAGCGAGCCCATGCGCGAGCACACCACGTTTAAGATCGGCGGCCCGGCCGACGTCTTTGTCACGCCCGATACCGAGCAGGGCCTCGTCGCCACGCTCGATACCTGCTATCGCTGCGATCTGCCCCTCACCATCGTGGGCAACGGCTCCGACTTGCTCGTCGGTGACAAGGGCATCCGCGGCATCGTCGTGGCACTGGGCGAGGGCCTCTCCGACATTACGGTCAACGGCACGCACGTTACGGCAGCAGCCGGCGCCTTGCTTTCCGATGTCGCCGCGGCGGCAGCCGAGGCCGGTCTCACCGGCATGGAACCCATCTCGGGTATCCCCGGATCGGTCGGCGGCGCCTGCTACATGAACGCCGGTGCCTACGGTGCCTGCATGGCCGACGTGCTGGAGTCCGTGCGGGTCTACAAGCCCGCACGCGTCCTCGACGATGGCACCCGCGGCAGTGGCAATATCATCGAGTTCGATGTCGATGAGCTCAACCTGGGCTATCGCAAGAGTCGCATCGCCGACGACGGCTTTATCGTTCTTTCTGCCACCTTCAACCTCGCACCGGGCAACGCCGCGATGATCAAGGCCGACATGGACGACTACCGCCAGCGCCGCGAGGACAAGCAGCCGCTCGACATGCCGAGCGCCGGCTCCACCTTCAAGCGCCCCGAGGGTTACTTTGCCGGCAAGCTCATCATGGATGCCGGCCTGCGAGGACACGCCGTTGGCGGCGCGCAGGTAAGCGAAAAGCACTGCGGTTTTATCGTCAACGCCAACCACGCCACCGCCGCCGACGTCGACGAACTCATCCGCGACATCCAAGCCAAAGTCAAAGAGCAGTTCGACGTAGACCTAGAACCCGAAGTCCACCGAGTCGGCGAATTCCTTTAACAAAGAAGGCCCCGAAAGGGGCCTTCACCATATTTATTCAGATAACCCAGTCCGGTGTGTCGCGCCCCGAACCCGAGAGGGGCGGGACAGTCCGAGAGGCATAAGGTTGATCGCGAGTTCCGCACGAGCCGGAGAGCACTTAATGTGCTCTCCGTGCGAGCAGGACTGCCCGAGCAGGCAACCTTATGCCTCTCGGACTGTCCCGGACCAAGCCGCAGCTACGACAGCGCAATACCGCCGAGCCAGCCCCAACGCACGCCAGAGCCAGTGCCATAGAAGCTAATAAACGAGTCAAGCGACTTAGACGTAATGGCACCCTCGTTGCTCATAACGATACCGCCGCCAACATAGATACCCACATGACCGTAGATAAGGCCCGGAGCACCCGTGCCGCTGTGCGAGGAATCGGCCACGATCATGCCCACCTGCAGCGCCGAGCGGTCGGAGCTATAGC
>CALFGH010000181.1 GCA_937958315.1 uncultured Collinsella sp.
GGCGAAACTTGGCCGTGCTCGCGCGCAGGGCGCTCTCGGCGTCGATGCCCTCTTTGCGCGCAACGTTGACCAGGGCAAAGAGCAGGTCGCCAAACTCCATCTCGCGCTCGGGCGAGCCGGGCTCCTCGGCCTCGAACTCGGCACGCTCCTCGGCTACCTCGTCCCACACATCCTGGACCGTCTCCCATTCAAAGCCCACGGCCGCTGCCTTGCGCGACACCTTCTGGGCCTGCATCAGCGCCGGCAGATGCGTAGGAACGCCGTCGAGCAGACCCTCGGGCGCAGTCTCGCCTGCTGCCACGGCCTTGTCCTTGGCAGCCTTCTCGGCAAGCTTGACCTCATCCCAAATCTTGAGCACCTCGTCGGAGCTCTCGGCGTCCGCATCGCCAAACACGTGTGGGTGGCGGCGGATGAGCTTGGCGTCGATATCGCGCGCCACGTCGGCAAGCGTGAACTCTCCGGCGTCCGCCGCGATCTGCGCATGCAGCACCACCTGCATGAGCACGTCGCCCAGCTCCTCGCGCAGATGCGCGGCATCATCGGCCTCGATGCAATCGAGCGCCTCGTAGGCCTCCTCGATCATGTTTTTGCCAATGCTGCGGTGCGTCTGCTCGCGGTCCCACGGGCAGCCGTCGGGCTGACGCAGGCGCCAAATGGTCTGCACCAGATGCTGCAGCTCGGCCGACGCGTCGACCAGCGTGGACAGGTCGCGCGAACCCTCGGCATTTTGCTGAGCCATGTGCTGCGCCATAGTTATTCCTCCTCCAGGACCACGTGACGGAACGCGCCGCCCTCGTAGATGCCGTAGCTATGCGTACCGTCCTTGGGAATGCTCACGCTGCCGGGATTGAAGAGCCACAGGCCCGGGTGCGCGGCGCTTGCCTCGTTAACCTTGATGTGCGTATGGCCGTAGACGAGCGCGGAGCCCTCGGGCAGCGCGGGCGCGTGGTCGACGCTGTTGTGCATGCCGGCGCCAAAGACGTGGCCGTGCGTCAGGAACAGCTCACGGCCGGTCTCGTCAAACAGCGTGGCGTAGTCGGCCATGACCGGGAAATCGAGCACCATCTGGTCGACCTCGGCGTCACAGTTGCCGCGCACCGCGATGATGCGGTCGGCCAAGGCATTGAGCAGCGGAATCACGCGCTTGGGAGCGTAGTCGCGCGGCAGGTCGTTACGCGGACCGTGATAGAGCAGGTCGCCCAGCAGGACGATGCGGTCGGGCTGCTCGGACTCGATGGCGGAGCAGAGGCGCTCGGTCCAATATGCCGAGCCGTGAATGTCAGAGGCGATGAGGTATTTCATGAGGGATCCTTTCGGGATGGAGTTGACGGAGCCGGTCGCGGCGCGCCGCACGATCTTGTTATTCAAATCGCAGCGCCGCGCTCTGGGCCGCCTGCATCACGCGCTGGAGCGGTACGTCGTGCTCACGGGCAAGACGGGCGCAATCCTCGTACTCGGGCGCCGCGCGCTCACTGCCGTCGGGCAGGGTGGCCACTTTAACGGACACCTCGCCCCATGGCGTCGCTACGCGCTCAAAGCGGCGTGGCAGGCAAACGCGCTCCATAACCTGGCGGCGGATGGCATTGGTCGTGGTTTCCAAAAAGATGATCGTCTGCAGGCGATCGATATCCTCGTGAGCGCAGATTACCTGCAGCTGCCAGCCGGGGCGGCCTTTCTTGCAATAGATGGGCAGCCAGTGCACCTCGCGGGCGCCGGCCTCGCGCAGGCAATCGGCAGCGTAGGCAAGCACCTCAGGCGACGCGTCATCGATGTCGCACTCCAGTTTGACGATAGTTTCGGGCGCATCGGTCTCGCGAGACAGCGGGGATGTGGTATCGCATGGCATACGGTCCGGCTCCTTTCCGCGCGGGCTCGTTTTGTTCACTCAAACGCTAGCACATCGCGGGCGACGCGGATGTGACGGCACGTGATGAGCGCGATTTTCCTTGTCGGCAAGAAACCGACACTCCACCGCCTCAGCCAAACATGTGCATCAGCCTCCAAACATGTCATTATTTGCAGCTTTTGAAGGCTGATGTACATGTATTGGAGCAAGACCGATGTCGCGAGCTCGCCCTTATGCGCCGCCCGTCCTTTCCAGTCGATTTCGGCCCCCGGCGCGCTCGTCGCATCGGGGGCCGCGCCGCTACAATGGAGCGGATTCGCTTGACGCAAAGGAGCCGCCATGTCTGCTTGCCCGCTGGTCGATTGCCATACCCACACCTCGTTCTCGGACGGGCATGCCTCGTTTGAGGACAACATCCGCGCCGCCGCGGCCGCCGGCTGCCGCGTTATGGTCTCGACCGACCACCTCACCCTGCCCGCCAGCATGGATTCCAATTGCGAGGTGCAGGTTGTCGAGGGCGACCTGCCGGCACATCGTCTGGCCTTTGAGGACGCCCGCAAACTCGCCGCGCAGATCGCGCCGGAGCTCACCTTTATCTATGGCTTTGAATGCGACTGGTACGAAGGTTGCGAACCTTTGGTTGAGCGCTGGTCCCAGGGCGCCGTGGTGCGCTTGGGCAGCGTGCACTGGATTGGCGACCCCGGCGATATTGCGGCAGGCGCTGCGGGCGCGGCGGGGGCGGAGGACGTCGCTCGTCCCGACACGCCCGATTCGAGCTGCGGTTGGATCGACGATGACACCAACCTGCACGTTTGGGAAAACCTGGGCGTGCGCGGCGTGTGGGAGCGCTACGTCGACGACTGGTGTCGCGCCTGCGAAAGCTCGCTTAACTTTGATGTGATGGCTCATCCCGACCTGGTCATGCGCTTTTCGAAGGAAGGCTTTGCACCCGATTTTGACCCCGCGCCGTTCTGGGGGCAGATGGCAGAATGCGCACACGACACGAGTCGGCGCGTTGAGGTCTCGACCGCCGCACCGCGCAAGGGGCTCGACGACTACTACCCCGCGACCGGCCTTTTGCGCCGCTTTGCCCATGCCGAAGTGCCGATCACCTTTGGCTCGGACGCGCACCGCGCTTGCGATATCTGCTGGAACATCCGCGAGGCCCAGGGCCACGCCTACGACTGCGGCTATCGAACCTTCGACATCCCCCACCCCACCGGAGAATGGGAGCCCACGCCCCTCGCCTAAGACTAGTCATTGAGGACACTCTTCACAAATGACCCCTTGGGGACGGAGGAAAACAGGTCGTTTCGCTCACCACCGACGCCCGTGCAACACCGCCCGCCAAAAAGAACGCCCGTTTACTACGATGAACCGCAAACCTCCGACCATCGGCTTAATGCGGAAAATAAAACCGCAGGTAGAAGCGTTGACGATTTGTTCAAAACCGACGTGTGGTCAGCAGATCCAGTTTCATCGTAGTAATTGGGCATGTTATTTGGCAGTGCCGGCAAAGACTGCCCCAAACGACTAGTCGTTTAAGAACGTCCCCAATGACTACTGTCCCCCTTGCACCAAAAGCTTGACTAGTGGCGGCGAGCGTTGAGTTCGCCGGCCAGTTCGTCGAGGGTGATGCCGTAGCGTTCGAGCGTCACGAGCAGGTGGTAGACCAGATCGCCAGCTTCGTAGCGGATGTGGTCGTGGTCGTTGTCCTTGCAGGCCATGATGACCTCGCTCGCCTCCTCGGCAAGCTTCTTGAGCAGTTCGTCCTCGACGTCGGTCAGCAGACGAGCGGTGTAGCTCTCCTGTGGCGACGCATCGCGACGCCCGTGAATCACCTCGGCCAGTCCCGTCAGCGTCTCGCCGATATTTCCCGGCTGCACGTTAGCTGTTCTGACTCCCATGGTTATTTCCTCTCGTTACTGCAGCGTAAAGTAGGTACCGGCCTCATCAAACCGAGGCTTTGCGCCCTTCTTCCCAAAGAACCCATCGATGACGGCATGGGCCTCATCGAGTCTTTCTTTCTCGGTCTCGAGCCAAAGCGACTGTGCCCCGCAGGCATCGGTCAGATGCACGCGGCACGGCACGCCCGCGCGGAGTAGCTCGGCGTTACAATCGGCGACTTCGAACGGCGTCACGACCTTCATCGCGTTCCCCCTTCCACGCGCTTAAAGAAGCAGGTACGGTTGCCGGTGTGGCAAGCCGGACCCGGCGAGTCGACCTTGACCAGCAGCGTATCGCTATCGCAGTCGGCCCAGAGCTCCTTGACCTCCTGCATGTTGCCGCTCGTCGCGCCCTTGTTCCAGAGCTCCTGGCGGCTGCGGCTCCAAAACCACGTGGTACCGGTCTTGAGCGTCAGCCCCACCGACTCCTCGTTCATCCAGGCAACCATAAGCACCTCGCCAGTGTCATATTGCTGAACCACACAAGGAATCAGCCCCCTGGCGTCGTATTTGAGCTCTGACGCAGTTGTCACTTGCTCCATTTAAAAATCCAATCTCACGGGAATTCCCTGCGATGCCATATACTCTTTGACTTCGCGGACGCTGAAGGTTCCAAAGTGAAAGACGCTCGCCGCCAGCACGGCATCGGCCTCGCCCTCGATCACACCCTCGGCAAAATGCTCGAGCGTGCCCACGCCGCCGCTCGCGATAACGGGGATCGATACCGCGCGCGCCACGGCGCGGGTAAGCGCCAGGTCAAAGCCGGCCTTGGTACCGTCGCGGTCCATGCTGGTCA
>CALFGH010000182.1 GCA_937958315.1 uncultured Collinsella sp.
CCCGCGCCGGTCGAGCCCCGTATCGCCCGCGTTCTCGAGGTCGGTTGCGGCACAGGCTGCATCTCGCTCTCCCTTGCCTGGGAGCGCCGCGGCCACGTCACCTGCACCGCCACCGATATCGAACCGCGCGCCATCGATCTGGCCACCAAAAACCGCGATGCCCTCGGCCTCACGGCAGATGAGGTTGCCTTTAGCCTCACCAACCTGGTGAGTTCCATTCCCCGCGAAGAGTGGGGCACCTTCGACGTGCTCGTCTCCAACCCGCCTTACATTCCGACCGACGTTATGCGCTCGTTGCCGCACGAGGTCAAGGACTTCGAGCCCGATTTGGCGCTCGAGGGCGGTGCCGACGGCCTCGATATCTTCCGCCGTCTGCTCAATGCAGCGCCTTACATGCTGCGCGCCGGCGGCTTGTTTGCCTGCGAGCTCTACGAGGGTGCCCTCGATGCCGCGGCCGAGCTCTGTCGCCAGGCAGGCCTTTCGGACGTGCGTATCGTCCACGACCTCACCGATCGCCCCCGCATCGTCCGAGCCATCGTCACCGAGCCCAAACAGCGCCAGTAACATTTATTAACTGGTTAGCAAAAATTATAAAGTAGTTTATAATTAGGACGGCTGAAAGAGGTCGGCCCATGCAACCTCCTACCTTTCGGGAAATCATTGCCCTACTCAAGCACGATGGATTCGTGAAGGTCGCGCAAGTCGGTAGTCATGCTAAGTATGTTTCTGGTGACCGCGTTGTCACCGTGAACGGTTCTGGTGGTGATCGACCAAAGAAGGGCACGTGGGCAAGTATTCGTCGCCAAGCTGGATGGTAGTTGGAGGCAAAATGAGGCAGCGATTTACCTATGACTGCGTTCTCATAAAAGAAGACGACGGTTACTGCGCTAGCTTCCCGCAGATTCCCGGCGCCTTTGCCGATGGCGATACGCGCGAAGAAGCGATTGCCCATGCCACCGAGGCACTGATGGCGTTTTTGGCCGACGACCTCAACAACGGTTTGACTCCGGCAGGGTACGAACGCTCGGCCGAGGTCGTGACCCTTTCAGTCGAAATCGACCACGAGGACGCTCGGGAAGCGGCGTGCCGAACATTTAAAGACGCAGCTCTGGACCTCAAAGTTTCCGCTCCGCGGATTACCGCGCTGGTCAAAGCCGGAAAGCTCGATGTTGAACTCGTCGACGGCCGTCGGATGATAACGATAGACAGCATCGAGCGCTACGCCGCCCAAGAACGCCACGCCGGCAGGCCAAAGAAGTTCGTCGCAGTCCAATAACCCCCTCACTTTCACCGACTACTAGAGCCGCTCACCAAACCAACATGCGCTCTGGGCAAATAGGTTGAACGTTTCGTGCGAGAATGCCCCACAGTAAACAAACTTTCACCAGAGCGTAAGGGGCTGGCATACACATGCAGACGGTCTATCGGGTATTCGAGGGAGCGCGTGAGCCGCATCGGCTCGCCGTCGAGCGTACGGCCGAGGTACTCCGCTGTGGCGGCTTGGCCCTGATCCCGACCGAGACCGTCTATGGTGTCGCCGTGGCAGTCAATGCCTTCTCGGACGCCGTGCCCCAAGATACAAGCGAATTCCCATCGTGGCCGCGCGATCCGCAGGCTGCCGTCAACGGCGCCGCAGTCCCTGCGCTCGGTACCGGCTACCGTCGCATCTTTACCCTCAAGCAACGTGAACTCACCCAAACGGTCGCCTGGCTGGTCGATGATGCCGAGGCCCTCGACCGCTACGGCGTGGATATTCCGGAAGAGGCCCGCGCGCTTGCTCGAAGATGCTGGCCGGGCGCCCTGACTATCGTGGTCAAGGCGGCGCCCTGCGTGCCGACCTTTATGCGTGCTGCCGACGACACCGTGGCCCTGCGCGCTTCGGCCTCTCCCGTGGTCCAAGCGCTCATCCGCGCCTGCGGCAGTCCCCTTGCCTGCACGAG
>CALFGH010000183.1 GCA_937958315.1 uncultured Collinsella sp.
TCGCGCAGGGCGCGGATCGCCGCCACGGTGCGCGGGGACACCGTGTGCTGGCTCGTGAGCAGCGTTCCGTCGATATCGCAGAACACGGCTTTGATGCGGCTGAAGGTGGTGTCCATGGGGGCCTTTCTGGGTAGCGCGTCGGTGCTGGATGAGGTCAGAAATGGTGTACATGGTATACCAAGGCGCAGGCGCGGCCTGTCAAAGCAAAAACCACCACAAAGGTGCCTGGCCCCTTTGTGGTGGCCGAACCCGAAGGGTGGCCTGGCCGGAGCGCAAACCATCACAACATTCGACGTTTTTCGGCAAAATCGCGATTTTCGCTGAATGTTGTGATGGTTTTACTGCCTTGCGGCACGATCAAAATGTCGGCGTCCAAACAACAGCAATGCCGCGGGAACCGCCGTCACGACCATGCCCGCCCCGATGAGCGTCTGCTGCACACCAAATGTCGCCGCCAGCCAAGGGGCAATCGCCAGCGGGGCCACGCCGGCGAACATGTTGCCAAAGCCCATGACCGAGTTGACGCGACCGAGCTGCTCGAGCGGAGCCGTCGTTTGCACGATAGTGTTGTGGAGCGGGTTGACGACGCCCCAGGCCACGCCAAGGACAATCTGGCCGACAAGGGCTACGCCCACGTACGGCGTCCCCACATAGAGCAGACTTCCCAGGCCCACGGACATAAGTGCCACGAGTAGCGTTTTAAGGTTAACCAAGCGCGGCGGCAAACGGAGCGCAACAATGGCGCCCAGCACCGCGCCCACACCGCTGGCCGACGAGAGCCAGCCCATCCATTCGACACCGACGTGCAGGACATCGCGGTAGAAGAACGACTCCAGTGGATCGAAGGCGCCGTAGCCAAAGTTCGAGAGGAAGATGATGCAGAACAGCAAGGCGAGGATACTGTTGGTGAAGACTGTCTTGATGCTTGTCGCGAAGGTGACGCGGGCGAACGTGCTGGGGTTGGAGCTTTGGCTGGCAGTGATTGCCGTTGTACTGCTGTCCGCGGGAGTACTTTCACGCGCGGCGACACGAACTGCTTGTGGTCTAAAGCCCCAGCCGGCAATGAACGCCAGTACGGTAATAATCATCATGAGCACGAACACCGCGCGTGACGATGTAGCCGCCGCGACAAAGCCGCCCAGCGTGGGGCCAACGATGATACTCACGTTTGAAAACATGGCGATGGCGGAGTTGATGTCTTTGAGCTCGGCGGGATCGTCGGTGAGATATGCCGGATAGGACGTGGCGATGGGTTGGGCGAATCCCATCACAAAACCTAGGAGCGCCGCGCCGGCAAGGACTGTTCCGGTCGCTCTGCCAAAGGCGATGATTGCCGCACCCGTCGCCAGCGCGCCCACGATGCTCAGCAAGAAATGACGGCGCGGGCCCCAAGCGTCGAGCGCCGCGCCGCCCGCAAAGGATCCCAAGATCACGAATACGTTCATAAAAAGGACGGCCAGCGATGTCGCCACGACCGAAGCATCGTCTGCATAGGTAAGCGTTCCGATGACGCCGATAAAGTAGCTGGTCTGAAAACCGGTGTAGATGAGAAAGCGCATCGCCACCAGGCGCTTAGCCTGCACGGACAGCGATGATTGAGGCTTTGAGAGAAGAGATGCGAGCATGGAGACTCCTTGTTTCTTACGAATGCGGGCGGCGGGCATTCGCCACCGTCTGTCAAATCAATCTATCCGCACGAAACATTAAGGACGCATCAAGCCCCTTCTCTCCGTTTTTCGCCCGTCATGAACTACTTGGTAGATTGTAAGGCATGTCCCACACATCTACCAAAGCAAAAACCACCACAAAGGTGCCTGGCCCCTTTGTGGTGGAAGTGACGTTTGCCCAGGTAAAACCTGCCAAATTAACCTGTCCCTTTTTGGCAGGTTCAGCGTCAAGCCTTAAAGGTGGTCTTGGATGAGATCGCAGATGGCTCGAGCGTCGTTGATGTTGATGGCTCGGGTCGCAAAGCCGGCGTCGAATGCCTGACGTGCCAGGGCTTCGTTGCAGGCAAGGGCCAGCGTGCGACCATCGACTAGGTCGAGCGAGCTCTTGCCGCGCAGGCGGTCGACACCAGAGCGCGCGACCACGATGTTGTCGAAGCCCTCGGTCTTGTAGCCCTCGATGATCACCACGTCGACATCGTTGTAGCGCGACAGCAGCTCGCGCGCGGGCATCTCGTCCTCCTCGCGCGTGTCGGCGTACTCCGCCCAGCGCGTGGCGCAGATAAGGCCCACGTGCTTGGATCCGGCCTGGTGATGGCGCCAGGTGTCCTTAGCGGGCACGTCGATATCAAAGCCGTGATGCCCATGATGCTTGAGCGAACCCACGCGCAGGCCGCGGCGGGTGAGCTCGGCAATAACCTTCTCGACGAGCGTGGTCTTGCCCGAGTTTTGGTAGCCGATAAACGCGATCGCGGGGACGGCCGGTGCCGGAGCTGCGGGCGCGACGGCGACGGGTGCGCTCGCGGGTG
>CALFGH010000184.1 GCA_937958315.1 uncultured Collinsella sp.
GGTGACCGATTCCGATGGCCTGTTCGGCACGACGGACCTGGGCGGCTTTTTGCCGGCACCCGTGCCCATTCACGGCGTGCTGGGCGACAGCCACGCGGCCTTGTTCGCGCAGGGCTGCCACAGCCGCGGTATGGCCAAGGCGACCTATGGCACCGGCAGCTCGGTCATGATGAACGTCGGCGACGAGTTCGTTGCCAGCTCGCACGGGCTTTCGAGCTCGCTCGCATGGCGTATGGACGGCGTGACCGAGTATGTACTCGAGGGCAACGTGAGCTACGCCGGCGCCGTCAAGACGTGGCTGCGCGACGATCTGGAGCTCATCAACAACCCCGAGGAAGTTACCGACCTGTGCTACGCCGCCAATCCGGCGAGCCGCGTCTACTTTGTGCCGGCGTTTACCGGTTTGGGCGCGCCGCATTGGGCGAGTGACGCCGAGGGCTGCGTCTTTGGCATGACGCGCACCACGGGTCGCGCGGAGTTCGTGAAGGCCGCCGACGAGTCGATCGCCTATCAAATCTTTGACGTGATCGATGCGATGGTCGAGGATTCGGGCGCGGCGCTGTCCGAGCTTCGTGTTGACGGCGGTCCCACGCGCGACGCGTACCTGATGCAGTTTGAGAGCGACTTGGTTGGCTCGCCCATCCGCATCGCGAGCAACGACGAGATGAGCGGTCTGGGTGCGGCCTGGGCCTGCGGTATTGCGCTGGACATGTACACGCGCGATGTCGTCGACGTCTACGGCGCCCGCGGCATCGTGGAGCCTGCCATGACCGCCGACGAGCGCGCCAAGAAGATCGCCGGCTGGCGTCACGCCGTTGACGCGACCATCTCGTACACAGCCTAGAATGATTTTTCTGGGACGGGGATTAAAAACTCATTGGTCCTCGTCCCAGGTAGCTTATTTGGGACGGGGCTTTTTTGACTGGTATGATTGGTGCGACCATTCGAACCAGCTAAAAGAGCCCCGTCCCAAATTGACTACCGAGAGGATCTGCCATGGAGCGCATCGCGAGTTTTTCCGTTGACCATCTGCTGCTTGAGCCCGGCGTGTATGTGAGCCGCATCGACCGCGATCCGGCGACCGGTGCTGCCGTCACCACGTTTGACCTGCGCCTGACCACGCCCAACAAGGAGCCGGTCATGAACACGGCCGAGTGCCACACCATCGAGCACCTGGGCGCGACGTTCCTTCGCAACCATGCCGAGTGGTCGGGCCGCATTGTCTACTTTGGCCCCATGGGCTGCCGCACGGGCTTTTACCTGGTCGTGTTTGGCGAGGTGACGAGCGAGGAGATCCTGCCGCTCGTGCGTGAACTGTTCGAGTTTGTCGCCGGCTTTGAGGGCGATGTCCCCGGAGCCGCTCCCGAGGAGTGTGGTAACTACCTGGACCAGAACCTCCCCATGGCAAACTGGCTCGCGCGCCGCTACCTCGACCGCGACCTGGCCGATATCGACGAGAAGCACCTGCACTATCAGCAGGCGTAAGGGCTTTATCGCCCAAAACGCGCGCATTGGGCGCCTTCGCTTATGCGGGGGCGCCTTTTTGTTGAGTGGTCGGGACGAGCGTTCAAAATCGCTCATGTTTGTTCTAGAATGTTCGTATAGTCACATTTACGAACAGGAGTGAACATGCATATCTACTCTGTCAACGATCCCGAGTTCAAGTCCTATGGCAACGTTTGGGATAACGTTCCGTCCGAGCTTACGTCACCCGTGCTCGAGGTGCTTGCCTCTACGCCCATTCCCGAGGGCAGCAAGTACGTAGCAAGCGCGCCGGAGCTCGAGGGCGTCAAGGATGTTGATAAACTGGGCTTTCTCATGTTTGGCGGCCGCCCCTTCCAGCTGGGCTGGTGCAACGGCCACAACACGAGTCTCAACTGCCTGGAGTATCACCGCGCGAGTGAGTTCAACCTGGGCGTCCGCGACTTTATCCTGCTCGTGGCGCATCGCTGGGAGATCGAGGACGGCAAGCTCGACACCGCGTGCGTCAAGGCGTTCCGCGTGCCGGCGGGCAAGGTTGTCGAGGTTTTCAACACCACGCTCCACTACACGCCGTGCATGGTCGACGACGGCGGCTTCCAGGTGATGGTGGCGCTGCCCGCCGGCACCAATGGTCCGCGCCCCGAGGCCACAGCCGACATACCTGCCACCGGTGACAGTTACTGCTATTGGAAGGCCGACAAGTGGGTCCTCTGCCACGCCGACAGTCCCAAGGCTGCCGAAGGCGGCTACGTAGGCCTCATCGGAAAGAACCTCGACGTCACCGTGGACTAGAATCTTCTGTCTCAATCTGTAACATCTAGCGGGCTAAATCGTCTCTACCTGTTACAGATTTAGACAAACTGCAGAGGGCCGCCCGAAAAATCTCGATCTGTAACACCAGGCCCGGTTTTGGCGGTCTACCTGTTACAGATCAAGACAAACGGGCCCCAGCCATCACAAAGGTGACTGTCCCCTTTGCGGTGGCTGGGGCAGGTGGGTATCAAAAAGTGTCAGGCGGGGTGGCTGCCGGGCGCCTGCACGCGAAAAGAAGTATCGGCCTGTGCCGTTGCCGTTGAGCGACGCGTTGTTTGCGGGGATACTGAGCCTATGACAACAGCGTGCGAAAGGATTGATGCATGGCTTTCTGTAATGACTTCCTGTGGGGCGGCGCGACGGCTGCCAACCAGTGCGAGGGCGCCTACGACGTGGACGGCCGCGGCCTTGCCAACGTGGACGTAGCTCCGCACGGCCCCGAGCGCTATGCGGTGGTCTCCGGCCAGCGCAAGATGCTCGACTTCGAGGACGGCTATTACTATCCCGCGCAGACTGGCATCGATTTCTATCACCACTACAAAGAGGACATCGCCCTCTTTGCCGAGATGGGCTTTAAGACCTTCCGCATGAGCCTGGCGTGGACCCGCATCTTCCCCAACGGTGACGAGACCGAGCCCAACGAGGCCGGCCTGGCCTTCTACGAGGACGTATTCCGCGAGTGCCAAAAGCACGGTATCGAGCCGCTCGTGACCATCACGCACTTCGACTGCCCGATTCACCTCATCAAGGAGTATGGCGGCTGGCGCAACCGCAAGCTCATCGACTTCTACAAGAACCTCGCAACCACGATCTTCACCCGCTACAAGGGTCTGGTGAAGTACTGGCTCACCTTCAACGAGATCAATATGATCTTGCACCTGCCGTTTATGGGTGCCGGTCTAGTCTTTGAGGAGGGCGAGAACAAGGAGGCCGTCGAGTACCTGGCCGCCCACAACGAGCTCGTCGCCAGCGCTTGGGCAACCAAGATTGCCCACGAGATCGACCCCGAGATCAAGATCGGCTGCATGCTCGCCGCAGGTAGCTACTACCCCTACAGCTGCCGTCCGGGCGATGTGCGCCAGGCGCAGCTCGACAACCAGGACAACTACTTCTTCGTCGACGTCCAGAGCCGTGGCTACTACCCGGCCTATGCCGTCAAGAAGCTCGAGCGTCTAGGCATCGATGTGGGTATGACGGACGAGGACCGCGAAATCCTGGCCGCCAACACCGTCGACTTCATCAGCTTTAGCTATTACAGCACCCGTTGCTCCGCCGGTGCCGATAACCCCGATGTCGAGCGCACCCAGGGCAACGCCTTCGCCGGCGCCAAGAACCCCTACCTGCAGGAGAGCCAGTGGGGCTGGTCCATCGATCCGCTGGGCTTCCGCATCACCCTTAACGACCTGTACGACCGTTATCAGAAGCCGCTGTTTGTGGTCGAGAACGGTCTGGGCGCCAAGGATGTTGTCGAAGAGGATGGCTCCATCAACGACGACTACCGTATCGACTACCTGCGCCAGCATATCGCCGCGATGCGCGATGCGGTGACCGAGGACGGCGTTGACCTGCTGGGCTACACCACCTGGGGCCCGATCGACCTGGTGTCTGCCGGCACGGGCGAGATGTCCAAGCGCTACGGCTTTATCTATGTGGACCGCGACGACGCCGGCAACGGCACCCTCAAGCGCTCCAAGAAGAAGAGCTTCGACTGGTACAAGCATGTCATTGAAACGAATGGTGAGGACCTTTCCTAAGGAAGCTGAGGCACTCGACTTCAGAGTCTCCTGACCAAGGCGCCCGGCGATCAGTTAATGCTCGCCGGGCGCCTTGCCGTCTGCGGATTTTGGGACATGCGGCCCGCTTTTTCGACCCATCTGTCGGTACACTAAAAGCACTATGGGTACCCGCGAGCGACATATCGGCCACGTGGCCGCCCGATCCGCACCCGTGGCGGATCCCAGGGGCGGCAGGCTCTTCGCCATGCCGCGATTTCTTGTTGGCATAACACATCAGGTATACCGTCACCGCGTCTTTGCTATCGCCGGCGCCATCACCGCGCTGTTCCTCATGCTTTTGGCAGTCTTGCCGGCGCCGTTCGCCTTCGACCCCAAACTATCTAACGCCGTGCCCGCCTATAGCGAGGTGTCCGAAGAGGTCGTGGATGCGCTCGTCCACTCGAGCTCTCTCCTGCTGCTTGTCGCCGCAATTGTATTTTCGATCTGGGGCGTATCGGTCTATCTGCGCTGTTTGGACTATGTGTTGCGCCGCCGCCTTGTTGCCGTCGCCACCATCTGCATCCTGTGGATGATCGAAGTCATTCTCAAGTACAAGTCATTCACGCCGTTCTATGCCACTGTGCTGTGGTACCTGTACTACGTGCCCATGACGCTCATTCCGCTGCTCTACCAGTTGTGTGGTCTGCGCCTTGCGGGCCTGGAGCAACACCGCCTGGGTCGCCGCTACTGCGTTGCGCTGTGGATTGCGGCCATCCTGCTTATCGGATTTGTGCTCACCAACGATTTTCACCAGCAGGTCTTCCACTTTGACCGTACAAGCGACACCTGGAGCAACGATTACACGTACGGCTGGGGTTATTTCGCCGTCCTCGTGTGGACGGCCTTTAACTTTGTGGCCTTTTTTATCCTGGTGGGCCGGTCCTCGTCCTTTCGCATCCAACGTTTCTCGGGCACGGCGGCGCTCGTGCTGCTGGGCGGCGCGTTCTTTGCCATCTCATATGCGCTGCGCGTGCCCTGGGCATGGAGGCTCAACTTCTCGCTCATCTATTGCGTCTTGTGCGTGGTGGCGATGGAAATCTGTCTCGATTGCGGTGTCGTTCCGTCATATCACGACATCGCCGGCATTTTCGACACCTTGCCGCTCGACCTCAAAGTCCTAACGCGCGACCTGCAGGAAGTCTATGCCACGCCAGTGTCAAAGCCAATGCCGGTAGGCGTGTGCGAAGAGCTGCGAGCCCAGGAACACGGGCATGCCCATGCCTTTGCCGTGGAGTCCAATCCCGATGTAATGTACCGTGCCTTTCCACTGCTGGGCGGATCGGCCCTGCTTGCCCAAGACGTGTCGGATCTCAACGAGCTTAACCGTGAACTGGCACACCGTTGTATGGAGCTGCAGCGTCAAAATGAGCTGCTCGCTGCCGACTACGACCTTAAGACGCACCTGGCAGATCAAGAGGCCGAGACCTTGCTGGTCCAAGACGTGGACCAGGCGCTTGCCCGCGCGCTCGAAGGGATGTACGACCTGCTGAGCTCGCTGCCGCCGTTGACCGATGAAGCGTCTTCGCACGAGCGTTACCGCATGCTGCAGCGCGCCAAGATGCTCGTCGCCTATTGCAAGCGCAAAGGGTCGCTCACGTTGGCACAGCACGGGGAGAGCGGTTTTGATCGCGACCGTATTCAGCTCATTGCCAACGAGCTCGCAAGCGACCTGCGCACCATCGATATCGATTGCGCTTCGATTATCGCCATACGGCGCCCGATGCACGCCAGTACGGTAAGCGCCCTGTACGACTGCGTGTATGACTTTGCGTTTTTTGCCTACACCACCGACCATCCGGCGCTTATGTATCACTTGGGCGACCATGACCGATGCAGTGTCGAGCTGCGCGCCACGCTTTTTTCCAACGATGATGAAGATCTTTCGCAGACGCCCGCCGCGCAAGAGCTCGAAAGCGCTCTGCAAGGGCGCAACGTGGCATACCGCCTTGAGGGCGAGTCCGGCCAGCTGCGCATGATCGTCTTGATGCCGAGGGCGGGTGAGTGACGATGCAGATTTCGCTCATCCTTCCCCAAATCGTTGCGCTCGATGTTGTCTTTGCCCTGGCTGCGTGTCTGCAGACGATCCACGTCCCGCTCATCGCATCGCGCCGCTCGTCCTATAACCGTAAGGTGATTTGCGCCTACGAGGCGAGTCTTGTGCTTCACCTGATGATTTCGGCGCTCATCTTATTCGCGTCGTCTGGCTCGTATCTGGTGGCGCCGCTTGACGTTTGCGCCAGGGCAATGGGCGGAGTGCTGTGGCTCAATGCCGCGATCTTTGCCTATGGCGTGGTACTTATGGTGCGCTATCGTCGCCCCGTCATGCTGGTCGAGCTGCTGCTTGTTGTCGCCGTTACACCGCCGGTGGTTTTTGCCATGGGCTCGACGTGGACCGTTGTCCTTATCGCAGAGGGAGCGTTCTTCCTGTTCCGTTCCATCGCGGCGCTCTTAATGGACGTCCGTAACCGCCAGGAGGATATCACCGCGTTCTCGACGATCGAGACCATCAACGTGATTCCCGTGGGCATCCTGTATCTGGACCCGAGGGGCCGTCCGCTGCTCATGAACCGCTGCATGCGCAAAAACCTGGTGGAACTTCATATGCCCACCGATTTAGGTGACATGAGCGGCACATGGAACGACCTGCGCAAACTCAGCATGCAAATGCCCGAAAGCAGCAGGAACCGTGTGCGGATTAATCTGGACCGTTTTGGTGAGGCGCGCGTTGTGGTCGAGGTTTCTCCCGCCGAGATTCGCTTGTTCGTGCACGATGACGTTATGGTTTCGGGCCGCCTCTTCGAGCGCATTATCGGTCTGGATGTAACGGAGTATGCGCATGCCCATGATCGCCTAGCGCAAGCCAACCACCTGCTTGAGCTTGCGGGCCAAGAGCTCCAAGCCCAGATCGAAGAAGTCAAAAAAGTTGCTGACAATGCGGCCTATCTGCGTATGCGCGCTCGCGTGCACGACGTGATCGGGCAGCGCCTGTCCATCCTCCATCGTTATCTGGAGGAGGGGCGCTTGGATGACGAGTCACTCGAGCAGATCGACCCGCTGCTGCGCTCAATCGCTGCCGATCTGCGCAGCGGGGGCGACACCGAACCGGCAGAGCAACTGGGCGATATCGTCCATGCCTTTGGCCTGGTGAGCGTGCAGATCGATGTTGAGGGCGAGCTGCCAAGCGACGCGCGTGTCGCCGCCGCATTTTTGCAGATTATCCGCGAGGCCTCGACCAATGCCACCAAGCATGCGCAGGCGCATCGGGTCCGCGTGCGTCTGTGGCAGGAGACGTCGGAAGACGGCGCTGTTGCGCGGATGACCGTTTCTAACGACGGCGCGCCTGCACCCGTATCGTATCGCGAGGGAACGGGTATCCCTGGTATGAGGCATGTCGCACAGAATCTGGGCGGCAGCCTGGAAGTCCACACCGCCCCGCCCTTCACGCTTACGGTGTCCATCCCGCTCGCCTCCAACGCCACGGTCCAAAGGAGAAGTTCATGATCCGCGTCCTTATAGTTGAAGACCAGGCCATCCTGCGCGAGAGCCTGGCGCGCTCCGTTGGCGACCAGCCCGATATGACCGTTGTTTCCGCCATTGCCGATGCTTCCGAGGCCTTGGGTGTCGCGCTCAAGGAGCGCCCGGACATGATACTGATGGACGTATGCACCGAGCATGATTCCAACGGCATCGTGGCGGCGGCGCGCATCAAAGAACAACTGCCCGAGTGCCGCGTCATTATCATGACGGGTATGCCCGAAATTACTTTTGTGGACCAGGCGCGCGAGGCGGGCGTCGACAGCTTTGTGTACAAGAACGTCGGTATCGACGAGCTATTCGCCGTGATGCGCTCCACGCTGGCGGGTTACTGCACGTTTCCCAAGCCGCCCGAGAGCATCTTCTCGGGCACGGCGGCCCTCGACGATGTCGAGCTGTCGATCTTGCGCCTTGCCTGCGAGGGTAAGAGCCGCCGCGAGATCGCGGCCGAGCTGTTTATGAGCGAGGGCACCATCAAACGCCGCATCTCGGAGATTCTCAATAAGACCGGCTACGACAACATCATGCGCCTGGCCGTGCGCGCAGTAACGGAGGGCAGCATCGTTCCCAACATGGAGCGCTAACGCTCGTTACGCATCGGCATAAAGCGGCGGGGCCGCAGGATTATCTCCTGCGGCCCCGTCTGGCATGTGCGCGGATGTGTCCGCCAATCCGCGGCTGATGTTACGTGCCGCTACGCGATGGTCGCGGTGTAGGAGGCGACGTCCTCATAGGAATCGGTCAGGTAGGCGTCGATGCCGATGGTCGTATTGACGAGGTCGTCAAGGCTGTCAAGCTCGCCGTTCGAGAACGTGAATTCCTCGGTGGCGTTGGTGCCGGGCATCAGGTGAGCCGAGAACCAGGGTTCCTTCATGGTGCCGTTGACGTTGGTCTTGCCGGAAGGAGCGTAGAAGGTCAGGTCCTTGTCGCTCTTGTTGGTGATGTTGACGACAAAGCCGATATCGCCCCAGTCGTCCTTGAACTTCTCGGTGATGGTGATGGTGCACAGATCGTCATCGGCGACGGTGACGGCGGGGGAGATTTCGATGCTCTGGACGTCGTCGTCTTCGACGGCCTCATCGATCTCATCTTCCTTCTCGGCCGCCTCGCGATCCTTCTTCACCGTACCGGACAGATCCTTGTCGGACTTCGTAAAGATAAGCTTGTCGCCTTCCACCTCGAGGACGAGCTTGTCGTCCTTGAGCTTCAGGTCGTGCGACTCATCTTCGGCGGTAATCGTTACGGTGGTGGCGTCCTTGGCCTCCCATTTCAGGTCCGCGACCTCAAGGAACATGTCGAGGACACCCGTGCCGTCTTCGTCGAGGATCAGGATACAGTTGAGGCCCCACTCCTTGAGCATATCCATGTACTCATCGGTGAGCTCTTCGCCGTCCAAGGTTCCACCCGAGTACTGCCAGCTGCCGACGAAGTTGGCCTTGGGGTCCTTGCCGCCGCCGCTGCAGCCCGTCAGGGCAAAGGCGAGCGCCAGGACGCATGTCAGGAATGCGAGTACGGACTTTTTGAACGTTGTCTTCATGGTGTCCTCCTTTATCGAACGAAACCCATAGAAGCAAATGCGGGGGGTGGCGGAACCCCCGCCAATTACCAGATAAAGGGGTTAGGGCCGGGGTGTTCCGCAGTTGCTGCAGAACTTGCCGCCGTTTTCGCTACCGCAGTTGGGGCAGAACCACTTGGTCGGTGCCGGGGCGGGTGCGGGACTGCCGCACTCGGGGCAGAACTTGCCGGTGTTGGTGGCACCGCAACTGCAGGTCCACGTGCCGGCCGC
>CALFGH010000185.1 GCA_937958315.1 uncultured Collinsella sp.
GAATTAGCAGCAGAAGCCACCGCCACCGCCGCCGCTCGAGCTATCGGAACTCGAAGCCAGCTCACGGATGCTCTCGTGATACACATCGTTAAATGAATCGAGCGGCGAATCGATACCGTAATGATGGTAGTACCACCAGTAGCAGGGGTAATTGTCGTAGAAACCGTCGGCCTCGCGCACCTCGGGAGGAACAGCCTCGGCAAGCTGACGCAGGACTTCCTTCGAAACGCCCAGCGCCACGCCCATCACCAGAAGTTTATTCCACAGGACCAGATCGCCGGGGACGGCTTCCTTTAGGCGCGTGAAGTCCTCGAGCCAATGCTTAAGCGCCTTGCAGCGCGCCGCCACCTCGGCGCCCTCCGGCGTAAAGCGGCGGAACGTAAGGCCCACGCCAATACCCACCAGCACAATCGGCACCGAGATAAGCGCGGCGATAATGTTCACCTGTGCGCCGTCGGTAAAGAAGATGGATCCCGCGGGAACACAGGCGATCAGAATACCAAGAACCAGGCAAAGCACCATTGCGACAATGCCGTCCGAGGCAACGTACTCGCTATCGGCTAGCTTGCCCTTAACGGTGTTCTGATAGTCCTCGAGCTTGTCGCCCACGGGCGTAGCGTGCTGCTTGACGTAGTGCTGCAGCTCGTCGAACGTGCGCGAGCGATCGCCGTTCTCGTCGGGCTTAGCACCGGCAAAGAAGACCTTGAGCACCATGCGGTCAATGCCCTTGGCCGACTTCCAGCCCGCATCACTCACCGTCACGCGATACGTCTGCTCTTCTTTTTCACGCCCCAACAGGCCCTTCTTGGCCTTGGTCACGGTCGCCTGCTCCAGCTTGATCACACGGTCGTCAGTGAGCTTCATGAGCGTTGCGATATATGCCTGATCGGGCACCTCGTTCCAGCTCATGAGGGCCGAAAGTACGGCGGGATGGTCGGCCGAAGGCACATCGCGGAAATATTCGTCCTGGAAAAGCGGCTTGGGCTTGCGGCGGCGCAGCTTGAGCACAACGATTGTGCCGGTAAAGGCCACCGCCGCGACAACACTTAGCACGGCAAGTGCATTGGCAATCATGCGAGCGTGAGCGCGGCGGGCGTTAGCTTCGTCGGCCCACGCCTTCTCCTCGCTCAGGATTGTCGGCATGCGCTCCTCACTTGAAGCGGAAAGCCATGGCACCCAGTCGCTGGGGAAGGCGATGCGCGCCTCGGCGAATTCGCCCTGATGCACGCAGGGAATGGTGTAGGTGACCATGGGTTCGTCCGTGTCGAGCGACACGTCGCCCGTCAGCGGGCCGTGGCCCCATGCGCGGAAGTTATCGCCCTTGACGGCCGCCGTCCCGGCAGCAGCATTTGCGAAGTACACTTCCATCTCGACGTCATCGGAATCCGCGGACCAGCCGTCACCCACGAACTTCCAGTAGAGCTCGGCGGTATCGGCCCAGTTCATGACCGCACCGGTCATGGTGTAGCTCACGTAATAGATCGCGCTGTCGCCGCTCTCGTGGGGGCTGAAAACCTTGATCTTTACGCCGCCGTCGGACTGCTCAACCGTATAGACGCCAGAGTCGCCCTTGTTCGCGCTATCGACCCTGTTAAACGCGGTGTCGTCTTCCTCGACGCTCAGCACATTGACGCTCGCCGCGCCTCCCTGCTGGTTGGTGCCCGTATTGATCTCCCAAAACACGCCGTTGATGTCGTCGTCGAAATCGAACTGGCGTCCCTCGACAACGGTCAGCGATCCATCGGCCTCAACCGTGGCGCCGATGTAGGTTTGGCTCATGGAGTAGCCGTCGGCGTGCGCGGCGGCAGGCAGCAGCAACAACACAAGCGCGACGAGCGCGCAGACGGAAGCGAATCGCGCGAATAGGCGGCGCTGCCGACAGGTCTTGGCAACGGGGGCGTTCATAGGCACATCCTTTGTCTGTGATACCAACAGCGTCATTGTCCCACGTTTACGGGCGTACATGACGAATATCTGGGCCAACGGAACGTCAAATGGGACAAAAGTCCCACCCGAGCCTGGCACTTAGGGACGTTCCTTATCTGCCGGCAGTTTGGGATACTCCTTGGCATGGCCTGCGCCAACGATAGATACCACTTCACAGCTCCGTCACAGGTGTAGTGGCTTTGTGTTGCTGCGACGCGCGCTGATTGAGTCCGCGGGCAAGGGGCATAAAGCAGTTGAGCAAAAACGGTTTGCCCCTTTGCCGTTCGCTCGAGGATCATGTCCCCCTTTTCCGCGGAAACCCCGGCAGTTGCGAAGAGCTGCCGGGGTTTCTGTCGTTTGTGAGGCTGAGTCAGTGCGCGGCGATCGAGACGTTGAGCCGCAAACCCGCCGTGCGCAATGCGCAGCGCCGCCAACTTGCGAGCCACGGCAACGCCTTCCCTACCGTGTCCCGCGCTATACTCGTCCGCATGGATATCAACGCACGCAACATAGCAGCGCCCGCCGCGGACGCGCCAACGACGACCTCCTCTCCCGCTCCCACGCCCGTCGTGGGCCGCTTTGCCCCGTCGCCCTCGGGCCGTATGCACCTGGGCAACGTGTTCAGCTGCCTGTGCGCGTGGCTTTCGGCCCGCAGCAAGGGCGGCAGCATCGTGTTGCGCATCGAGGACCTGGACGATCGCTGTAAGCGCC
>CALFGH010000186.1 GCA_937958315.1 uncultured Collinsella sp.
CGTTGGCGCTGCCGTGACCCTGCTGGTCCTCACGCACCGCCTCGATGGCACTCACGTACGTGTTGGCGGCAGACATCGCGGTCACGCAAGTCACGCCGCGGCGCACCGCCTCGGTGCGCAACAGATAGCCGTCGCCACGCGAGCCCGGGCCGTACGGCGTGTTGATGATCACCGCGATCTTGCCATCGGCGATGAGGTCACCGATGTTGGGACGCTCGCCGTCGTGCGGGCCGCTGATCTTTTCCACGACCTCACACGTCACGTTGCCTCCGCGCAGCACGCGCGCCGTACCCTCGGTAGAGCAGATGTCAAAGCCCAAGTAGCGCAGGATGCGGGCGACCGAAAGGATATGGCGCTTATCACGATCGCACACGCTGATGAACACCTTACCGCAACTCGGGTCGGGCAGCTTGTAGTCAATCGCCAGCTGCGTCTTGGCGTATGCCTCAGGATAGCTCTTGGCGATACCCATGACCTCGCCCGTCGACTTCATCTCGGGCCCCAGGATAACGTCGGCTCCCGGGAAACGTCCCCAGGGCATGACAGCTTCCTTCATGCAGAACCAGTCCAGCTGACGCTCATCGCTCGGCAGGCCCAGGCTCGCGATGGTATCGCCCGCCATGATACGCGCCGCGCACTTGGCCAGCGGCACGCCGGTGGCCTTGGAGATGAACGGCACGGTACGGCTGGCACGCGGGTTGGCCTCGATCACGTAAACAGTCTCGCCCTTGATGGCATACTGCACGTTGACCAGACCGCGGACTCCCAGCGCCATCGCGATGCGGCGCGTGGTCTCGCGAAGCTTCGCCTGCAGGCTCTCGCTAAAGCTGAACGGCGGAATGCAGGTCGCAGAGTCACCGGAGTGGATACCGGCCTCCTCGATATGCTCCAGGATGCCGCCGATGTAGACCTCCTCGCCGTCGCACAGGGCGTCGACGTCGGACTCGATTGCACCCTCCAGGAAGCGATCGAGGTACACCGGGTAGTCGGGGCTAATGCGCGCAGCCTCGGCCATGTAATCGCGCAGATGCTCGGCATCGTAGGCGATCATCATGCCGCGACCGCCCAGCACATAGCTCGGACGCACCAGCAGCGGGTAGCCAATGTGCGCGGCAACGGCTTCGGCCTCCTCAAACGAGGTGGCCTGGCCCGCCGGCGGGTACATAATGCCCAGCTTGTCGAGCAGGGCGGCAAAACGCTCGCGGTCCTCGGCAAAATCGATGGCGTCGGGCTTGGTACCCATGATGTTCACGCCGCTCTCCTCGAGCATACGCGCCAGCTTAAGCGGGGTCTGGCCGCTGAGCGTCACTACGACGCCGTCGGGACGCTCAACGTCGATAACGTCCATGACGTCCTCGTAGGTGAGCGGCTCAAAGTACAGGCGGTCGGACGTGTCGTAGTCGGTCGAGACGGTCTCGGGATTGCAGTTGACCATGATGGTCTCAAAGCCGCGGGCCGCCAGCGCGTAGCTCGCATGCACGCAGCAGTAGTCAAACTCGATACCCTGGCCGATACGGTTGGGACCGGCACCCAGAATCATCGCCTTGGGCTTGCTTGCCGGCGTGGTCTCGTCGGGGGCAACGCACTTCTTGGCGATCGGGCTCGTGCGGTAAATGTTCTCGTAGGTCTTATAGTGGTATTCCGTGGCACTCGAGAACTCGGCGGCGCAGGTGTCGACCGTCTTCATGCTGGGAACCACGCCCAGACTCTTACGGTAAGCGCGAACAAAACGCTCATCCGAGCCGGTCAGCGCGGCAATCTCGGCATCGCTCGTGCCATACTGCTTGAGCAGGCGCATCGCGTCGGCGTCAATGTCCTCCACGCGCAGGCCGCGAACGCTCTCCTGGACCCGCACCATATCGTTGATGCGGTTGAGATACCACGGATCGATACCGCAGATGGCGTGGATGCGCGCAACATCCCAGCCACGGCGCAGGGCCTCGACCACAAAGAAGATGCGGTGCTCAGTCGGGGTGCCCACGGCCTGGGCGAGTTCATCGTCGCTCAGCTTATCGGCGCCCTCCTTGCCACCGGCGCAAATACCCTGGTGCCCGTCCTCCAGCGAGCGCATGGCCTTGCCAAAGGCCTCCTCAAAGGTGCGGCCGATCGCCATGATCTCGCCCACGGCCTTCATGCGCGTGGTGAGCGTGGGGTCGGTGCCCTTGAACTTCTCGAAGGCAAAGCGTGGCACCTTGACCACACAGTAGTCGATCGTGGGCTCAAAGCAGGCGGGCGTGGCCTTGGTGATGTCGTTGACGATCTCGTCGAGCGTATAGCCCACGGCCAGGCGAGCGGCGGCCTTGGCGATGGGGAAGCCCGTGGCCTTGGAAGCCAGCGCGGACGAACGACTCACGCGCGGGTTCATCTCGATGACAATCAGGCGGCCGGTCTGGGGGTTCACGGCAAACTGCACGTTAGAGCCACCGGTCTCGACGCCGATCTTCTCCAAGATAGCGAGCGAGGCGACACGCATGCGCTGATACTCAAGGTCGGAGAGGGTCTGCGCCGGCGCCACGGTGATGGAGTCACCGGTATGCACGCCCATGGGGTCGAGGTTCTCGATGGAGCACACGATGATGCCGTTGCCGGCGTGGTCGCGCATGACCTCCATCTCGTATTCTTTCCAACCCTCGATGGACTCCTCAACCAGCACCTCATGGGCGGGCGAAAGCTCAAGACCCTGGCTCACGATGGAGACGAGTTCCTCGTGAGTATGCGCGATGCCACCACCGGCGCCGCCCAAGGTAAAGCTCGGACGCAGCACGCAGGGATAGCCCACACGCTCGGCGATGGCCTCGGCGTCAGCCACGCTGTAGGCATAGCCCGAGCGCGCGACCTCCAGGCCGATCTCGGCCATGGCCTCGTTAAAGAGCTTGCGGTCCTCACCGCGCTCGATGGCGGCAAGGTCACAGCCGATCATCTCGACGCCGTACTTGTCGAGTGTGCCGTCCTTTGCCAGCTCGACGGCGGCATTCAGACCGGTCTGGCCGCCCAGCGTGGGCAGCAGCGCATCCGGGCGCTCCTTCTTGATCACGCGCTCGATAAATTCGGCGGTGATGGGCTCGACATAGGTGCGGTCGGCCAAGCCCGGATCGGTCATGATGGTCGCCGGGTTGGAGTTGACCAGGATGACCTCAAAGCCATCCTCCTTGAGCACCTTGCAGGCCTGGGCGCCGGAGTAATCGAACTCGCAGGCCTGGCCAATGACGATGGGGCCCGAGCCAATGACGAGGATGCGCTTGATGTCGGTACGTTTAGGCATGTTTAAAACCTCCTAGAGAGGCTGACTCAATGTTTTGGAAAAGTCAGCGAGGGTGCAGCTGGTGCATCAGGTTGCCGTGATGCGAGGGCGCGCTGGGCTTATACCCGCGCGTCCGAAGCAGAACGGCAAGATGATGTGCCAGATGCAGCCGCAGCGTCGACAGGTCCGCCGTTCGGTAGAACGGCGGAACCACTATCGGCGAAATTCCAGCCGGCAAGGCGGTCCTTGGCGGTATCGATGTCCAGGTAGTTCTCCTCGCCGTCCATGAGTCGCGTAAAGGCGGTAAAGAGATAGTGAGCATCGGTGGGGCCGGGTGAGGCCTCGGGATGGTACTGGACCGAGAAGCACGGCGCGTCGAGCAGCTGGATGCCCTCGGCGGTGCCATCATTGAGATTTACGTGCGTCAGGCGAATGCGACCGAAACGCTCGTTCATCACGACCGGCGCGATACCGCGGCGCACCCAGACGCGCAGATCGCCATCGGCCGCGTGCTCGGTCTCGCCGCCCGAAAGCTCGGGGACAAGCTTGCCCAAGCTGGGGAACAACAGGCCAAAGCCGTGGTTTTGCGCGGTGATCTCCACACGGCGGCTGACCAGATTCATAACCGGCTGGTTGCCACCACGGTGACCGAATTTGAGCTTTTCCATCTGGGCGCCGCACGCCAAGCTGATCATCTGGTGACCAAGGCAGATGCCAAAAACCGGCACCTTGCCGATTAGCTGCTGCACCTGCTCGTAGGTCTCCACCACGGCATCGGGGTCGCCGGGGCCGTTGGACAAAAAGACGCCATCGGGATTCATGTCGAGCACCTGACGCGCGGGCGTATCCCACGGCACGACGGTGAGGTCGCAGCCGGCACGGACCAGGCCCTCCAGGATGCCGCGCTTCACGCCGCAGTCGTAGGCGACCACTTTGTGGCGGGCAGGAGCGGTAGGGGCAAGCGCAAAGTCATGCGTAGCGGGTAGGTCGCTCGCGGCAAAAGCGTGGGGCTCAGGGCAGCTCACGGTCTTGACCAGGTTCTCGCCGACCAGCGTAGGCGCGGCGGACAGGCGCTCGGCAAGCTCGTCGACGTCGAAGATCTCCGTCGAGATTATGCCCATCTTGGAACCGTTGTCACGCAGGTGGCGCACGAGAGCGCGGGTGTCGACGCCCTCGATAGCGACGATGCCGTGTGCACGCAGGTACTCCGGCACGCTGACGGTCGAGCGCCAGTTAGAAGGCGTGGCGCACATGTCGTGGACGACCATGCCGCGCATGGCGGGAGCGCTCGCGGGGCAAGCGGTATCGCCGGGGAAGGCCGACTGGACATCGGTCTCGTCAATGCCGTAGTTGCCGATCTGCGGATAGGTCATGGTTACGATTTGGCCGGCATAGCTCGGGTCGGTCATGACCTCAAAGTAGCCCTCGAGCGACGTGTTAAAGCAGACCTCGCCGGTTGCGGTACCCTCGGCACCACATGCACGGCCATAAAAAATGGTCCCATCCTCAAGATACAGGATGCAGGGACCGCAGGTGCCCTTGCTGGTTTTAGCCAGCATACGCTGGCACAGCTCGCTGGGCGCGACGGTGCGGGCGGCAGCGCCCGCAATATGGTTGTTCGCCATAGTTCTCCTTCCCGGTCTCACAGGACCGGCTTAAAGGTGTGTAGTTAGGCCTCGCGGTATTCTAACCGCAAGCATCGCCCATGGCATTAATTACATAGAATTGTTTACAAAATGATAATTATGACTTCCTGTGCATAATGATTTTTTAATCCCGTCCCAAAAAAATCATCCCGCGTGGGCTTGCGGTTCACGCGGGATGACATCGTTCTATGTGGCTGCGGACTACTTTTGCTTGTCCTGCTCCAGCAGCTCGGACGGCGTGCGATCGGGCTTTCCGCCGCGGAAGATCTCTCGACCGTGCAGACGATGCTCAAGATCGCGCTCGGCCTGCTCCTCCGTGATCTTGGTCTGGCTCACCACCGGGTCCTCGATCAGCGACGAAACCGAGTTGACCTGTTTTTGAATGCGCTCGGCAATGGTGTCGTCCATGCTTACGATGCGCATCTTCCAGTCGATACTCGTGGCGTTGGACGAGCTTTTGGTCCAAACGAACGTCAGGATGGCGCTTTGGTGCCCCTGAGCAGGAAACATGCCAAAGAAGGAATCATGCTGGATCCTGCTGTCCTCGTCGATATAGGCGTGAACGTTATACACCACGCGGTCGATCTTGTCGTTGAGCAGGGCATTGGTTGCGAGCGCCGCCGCCTGAATCTGACCGTTGGACAGCAGCTCGAGCTCATTGGCAGAAGACGTGTCCAGCACCGTCACCTCAACCGTGCCCGTGCGCTCATCTGCCTCGTCGACGGTAAAATCGAGCGGGAACTGCGTAAAGCCATTGCCCCATTCAAGTCCACCCTTGAGCGCGGTCGAAACGGTATCCACCGAAACACTTTCGGAAAGGTTCGCGGTATTCAGACGTCGCATCACGCCGTAGCCAATCTGCATGCCAACAATCAGCACCAAAATGCCGATAACCACGGCCATGGCGGTCTTCGTAATGGTATGGCTCACCTGCGAGCCCGAAGGGTCGTCCTCGGACAGCGGGTCGATATGTTTTGCCTGGCTCGCGCGATCCTCGCTGCGCAGCCGCGCCAGCGTCGCCTTGTCGCCGCGCTTGACGGCGGCCTCTTTCTCGCGCATGCGCTCGGTGCGCTTTTTGGCGAGCGTAGGATCCAAGACGCCGGATGCATCGATTTCGGAGAATAACTCCGTCACTTCTTCCGGAGTCAAAGGGTTCTTATCAGCCATGATCTTCCTGTCATATCAATCAGTCGAGCTCGTGCGCATGCGCACCTTCGAACTGCATTCGATAGTAACGGGCATAGGTGCCGCCACGGGCGAGAAGCTCTTCGTGCGTGCCACGTTCCACAACGCGACCATGCTCAACGGTCGCAATCTCGTCAGCATGCTTAATAGTCGAGAGACGGTGGGCGATGATGATCGTGGTACGGCCGCGTGCCAGCTCTTCGAGCGACTCCTGCACCGCTTCCTCGCTCTCGTTATCCAAAGCACTCGTCGCCTCATCCAAAATGAGGATCTTGGGATTCTTGAGAAAAACGCGCGCGATGGCGACGCGCTGCTTTTGACCACCCGAAAGACGGCTGCCGCGCTCGCCCACCACGGTGTCGTAGCCTTGCGGAAGCGATTCGATAAAGGTATCAATATTGGCGCGGCGGGCCGCTTCGGCGATCTCTTCTGCCGTGGCGCCCGGCTTGCCGTAGGCGATGTTCTCGCCGATCGTTCCATCAAACAGGTACACATCTTGCTGTACCAGGCCGATGGCACGGCGCAGACTATGCTGCGTCACGTCGCGCACATCCTGGCCGTCGATGCTAATGGAGCCGGCGGCAACGTCGTAAAAGCGCGGCAACAGCGAACAAGTCGTCGATTTGCCGCCGCCCGAGGGGCCAACCAAAGCGATGGTCTGACCGGGCTTGATGGACAGGTCCATGTGGTCGATAACAGGGCGTCCGTCGGCGCCGCGCTCGCCCAATTCAACATCCTCGTAGCTAAAGCACACGTCGCGGTACTCCACAGCACCAGCCGTCACCTGCAGATCCGCAGCACCCGGCTTATCCTGAATATCGGGGACAGTCGAGAGCACCTCATCCATGCGCTTAAAGCCGGCGATGGCTTTCTGATACGTCTCAGCCGAATTGACGAGCGTCTCGAGCGGCGTGCAGAACAGCGAAATGTAGAGTGCGAAGGTTGCCATATCGACCGCCTGCAGCTGACCCTGGGCAACGAGCCAACCGCCCAGCAGCACCACGATCACATAAAGCACTCCCGAGAGCAGGCCATACGTCGCGGTATAGACGCCCATGGCGTGATACATGTTCTCCTTGGACGAAAGGTAGCGATTGTTCGAGGCGCGAAACTTAGAGCGCTCGGTCTGCTCATTGGCAAAGCTCTTGACCACACGCATGCCCGCCAGCGAATCCTGCAGCTGCGCGTTGATGCCGCTAATCTTTTTGCGGTTATCGCTAAAGACCTCGCGCATGCGCATATTCTGCCAAAACATAATGACCGCGAACACCACCGTCACCACAGCCATGGCGAGTGCGAGCACCGGCGCGATGGTAAACAGAATCACAAACGAGCCGATGATCTCGATACCGCAGATAATGATCCATTCGGGCACGTGGTGCGCCGCCTCGCAGATATCGAACAGGTCATTGACCACGCGGCTCATCATGTCGCCCGAGCTGTTGCGATCAAAGTACGCAAAGCTAAACCGTTCGTACTGATCGAACAGGTCCTCGCGCATTTTGGACTCCATGCGCGCGCCCATCACATGACCCCAATAGCTCACAAAATAGCGGCAGGCGCAGCGGATGACATACATCAGCACCAGTCCCACCGCGATCATACCGAGCGCCTGCATAATGGCAGCCTGACCCTGGGTAAAGAGCCCGCCGGTCAGATTGCGCAAGATAATGGGGAACGCCAGGTCAATGGCGGCAAGCACCAGAGCACAAAGAGTATCAGCAACAAAAAGCCCCATCTGGGGCTTGTAATACGAAAGAAAACGCTTCAGCATGTGGTCCTCTAGAAATAGGAAGAACGGAAAAACCGGTTGACCAAGCGAACCGAAAGAAAAACCCACGACAGATATAACGCCAATGTTCTGGCAGCGTCAGCGAAAACGTCCCTAAGCGAGCAAGGTGCCTTGAAAGAGGAGCGACGCGTACTTCGGTACGCGAGCGACGATTGAAAGGCAGATTGCCGCTTAGGGGCGTTTGCAGCGTCGACTCGTTACGCGGTTTGGTAAAACCGCGTAACCTAGAGCTCCGCTCCACCCAAACGATGAGCAATGCTGTCGCAAGCCAAGGCACCCACAACGGTCTTGGCATCCTCGATCTTGCCGTCGAGTACGGCATCGATCAGCTCATGCAGTGGCACCAGGTCGACGTTGACAAACTCGTCATCGTCGGGGTCGGGTGCATCAAACTCGAGCTTGGTAGCCAGGTAGATGTGAATGATCTCGTCGCAAAAACCGCAGGTCGTGGCAATCGACGTCAAAAAGCGAATACGGCCGGCCTTAAAGCCCGTCTCCTCATGCAGCTCGCGCTTGGCGCAGTCGAGCGGGTCCTCGCCCGGATCGAGCTTGCCGGCGGGAATCTCGACCGTCACGCGGTCGATGGCAGTGCGATACTGACGCACCAGTACGATCTTGCCGCTCTCGGTCAGTGCCACAACGGCCGCCGCACCCGGATGGCGAACGATATCGCGAGCGCTGCGATGACCGTTGGGCAGCTCAACCTCAAGACGGTGGACGTCGAGGATCTTACCCTTCCAGGCGCACTCCTCCGAAAGAATCTTCTCGTGTAGCTCGGCGTCATGCGGGTCTTCGTCCCCCAGCACCAGCGCCGGCTCGTCAGCGACCTCGCCACCAGGCTCGCCCTCGGCGTGCCCATACATGCGGCCGTCCTCTTCGACGATCTGCGCGTCCACGAGCTCTTCGTTCTTCTCGTCCATCCGTCTCATTCCTCTCGGATTTTAGGCATCCCAGGCATCGCGGCCGCGCAGTGCGCGCAGGCCAATGTCGTGACGCAGGGTCTTGCCCTCAAAGTTGATCTTCTCGCAGGCCTCGTAGGCAAGGTCGCGAGCGTTCTCGAACGTATCGCCCAGTGCGGTCACGGCGAGTACACGACCGCCGTTGGTCACGAGCTTGCCGTCCACCACAGCGGTGCCGGCGTGGTACACCGTCACGTTCTCCATGGCCTCGGCATCCTCGATACCGGTAATGACCTTGCCCTTCTCGTAGCTGCCGGGATAGCCCGCGCTCGTCAGAACAACGGCAACGGCCCACTCGTCACGCCAATCGAGTTCAACCTGATCGAGCTCGCAGTTGGCGCAGGCAAGCATGACCTCGACCAGGTCGTTCTTAAGGCGCGGGAGCACGACCTGCGTCTCGGGATCGCCAAAGCGGGCGTTGAACTCCAGCACCTTGGGGCCGGCGGGGGTAAGCATAAAGCCGCCGTACAGGCAGCCGCGGTAGTCGATGTCCTCGGCAGCAAGCTCGGCCACGGTCTGCTCCATGACCTTCACCATGGTGGCGTGCTCCTCGTCGGTCACGATAGGCACCGGGCTATAGACGCCCATGCCGCCGGTGTTGGGGCCCTTGTCGCCCTCGAGCGCACGCTTGTGATCCTGCGAGGTGGCCATGGGACGCACGGTCTTGCCGTCGGTAAAGGCCAGCAGCGAGCACTCGGGGCCGGTCAGCATCTCCTCAATGACAACGGTGCTGCCGGCATCGCCAAAGGCTCCGCCAAAGCACTCACGCACGGCCTCCTCAGCCTGCTCGAGCTCAGTCGCCACGATAACGCCCTTGCCCGCGGCAAGGCCGTCGGCCTTCACGACCAGCGGAGCGCCCTGCTCGCGCACATAGGCAAGAGCCGAAGCCTCGTCGGTAAATGAGCCATAGGCTGCCGTCGGGATACCAGCGCGCTCCATGAGCTGCTTGGAGAACAGTTTGGAGCCCTCCATCTGGGCGCCCTCGGCACCCGGGCCAAAGCACGGAATGCCCGCCGCGC
>CALFGH010000187.1 GCA_937958315.1 uncultured Collinsella sp.
GGGCGTCAGGGCGCCAACGGAGGCGGACGCCGCAACTAGCGCGGCGAGGGCCAGCCGACGTCTCTTGGCCAGCCGGCGCCCCTTCATCGGCCCAGGCGTGTTTTCCCTAGGGGGAACACACTTAGACTGTCTCTAGTCGTGATTTCCCTAGGGGAAACACGTTCAAACGCACCTAACCGTGTTTTCCTTAGGGGAATCACATTTACTGACGGGAGCGAGCCAGCTGGCACGTCAGCTTGAGCGACCGCATCGCCCCTACCAGCACAAAGCCGGCGATGGCAACCGTGATTATCACGTCGAGCGGCGTGTTCACAAACCACAGCAGGCCCATGAGATACGACCCGGCGTTAAAGGCAAAGTGCAACAGGATCGTGTAACGGAGCTTTCCGGTGGTCACGAGCACCCAGCCAAAGACCAGACCGGCAGCGCCCGCGTAGCAACCCTGCACCCAATTCATGTGCATAAAACCGAAGATTGCCGCCTGCAACACAGTCGCCGCGGCGATACCCCACGTGCTTGGAGCCGTCCAGGGCACCATGGCACCGTCCTGTGCGCTCGCACGACGCCGGCGTTTCCAGAGCGGACGGCACTGCGGGTTAAACGCTCGGAGCGAAAACTCAAAAATGATACCGCGCACCAGCAGTTCCTCGCAAAACGGAGCGCCGAGCACCGTGGTCAGGACGGCCAGATAGCTCGTGTCGCCCATGCCCGTCTCCTCGACGAGCTCACTGTAATCGGCCGCCGCCTCGGGTAACAGCGACAGCACAGCGTCGGTCACGTAGCCAACGACCACCTGCAGGGCAAGGCCGATCACGATAACGCAGGCGATGCGTTTCCACGCCCCACGCGCTCCCCCGCCAAGCGGGCGCTCGCCCTGCCAGCGCGCCATAAACGAGCGCGGCCACAGATAACGCCACCACAGCAGCGCCATCAAAAACGACGCCGTCTGAGCGGTAGCCTGGAACCATTGGATATCGAGATTGTCGATCGGATAGCCCGTCAGCACCGATACGGCATCGAGAACTGAAAACAGAACCACGCTCAGGGCTATATCGGCAGCGACAACACCAAAACAGGCAAGCGCCCAAACCATCGCATTGAGCATGCCAACCTCCTCAAAACCGTTCCCTAGTTCTACCACAACTCGGCAGAAAGCTGATCCCATGGGGACGGAGGAAAACGGATCACTTATTGATGAGAATCGGGCGCAGCGCCAAAGGCCCCGTTGGGCGAAATGTCGAACGGAAAGGTGCCGCAACGATTGAATGCGGCGATAAACATGCGGATGGCGTTGGACGGCGTGGTGCCTACGAGCTGGGTTGCCGCCGCGAAGGCCGCCTTTTCCTCGGGCAAGACCTTCGCGACAACCGGGGTCATGTGTTCTGCCATGGCGCTTCCTTTTTGAAACGGCGGTGGTGCGGATAGATGCGGGCCACGCGGCTGGGCGACGGGCTGTGAAGGCAACCCGATTGGCCCGCATCTGGAGTTTGTTTCTACGGCGTTGGTATAACTTGGTATTCCTAAGTATTACCCCGCAGATAGAATACCATACCCGACCCCATGGGGACGGAGAAAAACGGATCATTTTGTTGCTAAGTAAGTATTTAGAGCGTGATGATGTCCGAGATATTGAGGGCCCGAGCGTCGGCGACATCGTGCGTGGCAAGCAACAGCATGCGACCGTCGAGCAAGTCGAGCACGACCTCGGCGCATGCGTCGCGCGCAGCGGCATCTAAACCGGTAAAGGGCTCGTCAAGAATCACCGCGCCGCCCGGGCACAGCAGGGCTCGAGCGATCTCGACGCGACG
>CALFGH010000188.1 GCA_937958315.1 uncultured Collinsella sp.
CTGCACGTCGTCCAGGCGCAACAACAGCTTGGTGAGCGTCGTCTTGCCCGAGCCCGATTTGCCCACCAGGCCCACGCGCTGGCCCGCCGCCACATGGAGCGTCAGGTCGTCGAACACGCTCTCGCCCGCCGCGGCGTCACGGTATGCAAAGCTCAAGTGCTCAAAATCAATCGCGCCCTCGCCCACCTTGAGCTCGGGGGCGTTCTCGTCGTCTGCCACCAGACGCGGCTCGTCCAGCACACGTGTCATCTCGGCTGCATCGCCCAGCGCGCGGTTGATGCGCTGCATCATGGAGCTCACGTAGTTCAGACGCATGGTGAGGTTGTACGTATAGGTAAAGATCATGACGAGCGCGCCGGCCGAGATGCCAAACCACGCGTTGCCGCCCGCGACGAACACGCTCACCACGGCCATGGTGATGACGATAAGGCCCGAGGTCGTAAAGTTGCGCTGCATCATGGCGTGCATCGAGACCGTCTCGGCGTCGCGTGCAGCACGGTCGGCGGTATCGAACAGGTCGCGCTCAAAGTCCTCGCGCCCACAGGTCTTGACGGCCAGGATATTCGTGACCGCGTCGGACAGCACGCCCGACAGCTTGTTCTGCGCGGCGGACGTCGCGGCCGAAAGCGGCATGATGCGCTTATACATAAGCCAGACAAACGCAATGTAGACGACCATAATGCCCACCAGGATCACGGTAAACGTCGGCACCACCGGAGCAAGCGCCGCCACCGTGCAGACAACCGAGGTGATGGTGGGAATGAGCGAATACACCGTCACGTCCACCAGCCCCGTATAGCCGCTCATAAAACGACTCGTCTGGCTCACGAGCGATCCGCCAAAGCGGCTGGTGTGAAATGTCATGGATTGATTGGAGAGCGTGTCGAAGCACAGGCGCGCCAGGTGGTAGTTGCCCGCAATCTCGAGCTTGTAGACGGTGTAGTCCTGCAGCTTGGAGAGGATTTGGCCCACTAGGTTAACGAGCACGAGTGCCAGAATGTAGGGGCCAAAGACCTCGAATACTTGGTCGCCCGCCACGGGACCCGCTTGAACGCGGTCAACGATGAGGGCCATCACATAGGTGTTGGCAAACGTGAGCAAAAAGATGTAGCCCGCCGACGAGAACACCGAGAGAAAGACAATCAGCGGCTGCGTGCGCGTGACGTCCCAAAAACACTGCAGCGTGCGGCGCACGGTGGAGCGTTTGAGCGGACTGGTGTTTCTCTGAGACATGGGCTTCCTTTCGCGTCTGATAGGGCGAAACGCCATTGTTGCACACTAAAGCGCACTTCAGACAAGCACGATGCGAAAAGCGCCCGCGCCGTGGTGGCGCAGGCGCCCCGCCGTCAGATGCAGCTAGTCCTCGTCTTCCTGGCCCGCGAGTAAGCCTGCGGACTCCAAGCCCAAAATCTCGTCGGCCTCCTGCGCGTCTTCCAGGGCGTCGATATCCTTGAGTTTGCGCTCCATAACGTTGGTGCGCGTGGTGATGATGCCCTCGACCGTTTTACCCGCGGTCTCGATCTGCTGCTGGGCGCGACGCAGCGCCGCCTGATAGCGCGGCAGCTCGGCCTTGACGGCAGAGAGCACGCGCAGCACGTCGTCGGTGCGCTTTTGCAGCCTAAACGTCTGGTAGCTCATCTGCAGGCTGTTGAGGATGGCCGCCATGGTGCTGGGGCCGGCAACGTTGACGTGATAGTCGCGGCCCAGGGTTTCGATAAGCCCGGGGCGACTGACGACCTCGGCGTACAGCCCCTCAAACGGAACGAACAGAATGCCAAAGTTGGTAGTCGCGGGCACGCTCAGGTACTTTTCGCAGATGTCCTTTGCCTCGCGCTTCACCATCGCGTCGAGCGTCTTGCGCGCGGTGGCCACAGCCTCGGCATCGCCCGACTCTTGCGCGTCGAGCAAGTGCTCGTACGCATCGCCCGGGAATTTGGAGTCGATCGGCAGCAGCACGGGATCGCCCTCGTCCGACGGCAGCTTGACGGCAAACTCAACGCGCTCCGAGGCGCCGGGCTTGGTGGCGACATTTTCCAGATACTGGTCGGGCGTAAGGATGTCCGCCAGGATCGCACCCAGCTGCACCTCGCCCAAAATGCCGCGCGCTTTTACATTGCCCAGCACGCGCTTGAGGTCGCCCACGCCGGTGGCAATGGACTGCATATCGCCCAAACCCTTGTACACAGCCTCGAGCTGGTCGCTCACCTGCTTAAACGATGCAGACAGGCGATCGTTGAGCGTGCGAGAGAGTTTCTCGTCCACCGTCGCACGCATTTGATCGAGCTGCACGTTGTTGTCTTTGCGGATGGCGCCCAGCTGAGCATCGACCGTCTCGCGCACCTTGTCCAGGCGATGCTCGATGCCCTCGCGATTGGCGCCGAGCTGTTGGGCCGTCTCGCGGCGCAGGTCATCCATCCGGTCACCAGCTTGCGAGAACTCGCGTGCGATGGTCAGGTAACGTTGCTGCTCCACGGCCGCATCGGTCGTCTGCTGCTGCGCGATGGCATTGGCCGTGCGGCGTGTTTCGGCCAGCGCGACGTTCAGGGCATCGAGCGCGTTGTTGGCCTGCTCGAGCGCAGCCAGCATCTCTGCCCCGCTATCGCCGCGCCCCCGCAGCTCGGCGCGAAGGCCCTTGAGCTGCAGGGCACAAGCCACAGCAACCCCCACCGCCACCAAGGCGATCACAACAAGCACGATATCAATAGCAGACATAGTCTCCGCCCAACAAACCCAATCGATCATCAATCAAAACCGCGATCAATCTTACCCCGCCACACGCACCGGGCGCTCGGCCCCTTCTTTGGCGCCGCTCCCCTCCGCATATTCCATAATGCGGCGCGCCGTTTCCCTGCTCACTTTTGAGTCATCACCGGCTAAGTATGCGTATACGTTTCCCTTATTCAGATTCAAATCGCGGCAGAGACCGTAGCGCGTTACGCCCGATTCCCCTAGCGCCCCCAATGTTCTTTTTCGCATCAGGGCGTTGATCCTTCTGTCCGCCACTGGCTTTTCCTTCACCGCTCTATACGCACGCCAAACGTTGGCATAACGATTAGGGAGCTCACTTTTGGTGCATAGAGACGCCATGCTACCCGCTTGACCGTACAAGGACAAAACGCCTCGGTAACTTTCTTCCATCCACGAGCCCTCGGATAAACCCAGAACGTATTCAGCTTTTCCTTGCACCAAAGCGAGCAAAAACAGAGGCTCCGCCACGCGCGGCGTAACCGTCATCGCCTGCTCAACCAGTTTTCTAAAACTCAGAGACTGTTGTCCGGATAGCTCTCGGCAATAGCCTTTTAAGAATCCCTCAAAGGTCAGATTCAACCGAGCACCTCCTTTTTGTATTGCCTGTATGCGCAGACCATCTCTTGATAACTCCGCTCCGAAGGCGACGACGCCAGCGCCTCTCCCTCATCGAATATAAGCCGTTCGAGCAGCCCCCAATCAAGTCGGTCGACGAATGCCTGACTATGAAGATCGACGATGTCGTTCGGACGGTAGGCATAGAGCTTCATTACCGCCAGATCCTCCAAGGATGGCGTAAAGTACCTGATAAAACGCGCCCCAATATCTAAGGGAATCAAACGATCTTCGTAATTGAATGGCATCTGATCGCAATATGCCACCGCCATACCATTCACCTCGGGGTATCGAGCTATGATCTCGCGGAGGCACCTGTCTGCCTCAAACACATCAATGTCATGTGTAACCGACCGATTCGTCACATCGTTTAGCATGAAGGCGCTTCCTCCCACCAATACAACGCTCGGCCTATCGTCTCTTGGACCTATTTCCAGCTCCGCCTCTTCGTCAATGCCCAAAAGAGTCTGCTCTAAATCCTGCTTATACATAGCAAATCCTATTATTATTCATTTTCAATAATACTATTCAGTTGCACAACAGGACCCACGGGATGCAAGAATTCTACTCGTGGCGATAATCCCTACTCCCTAGAAGTCCTAAGGTGACAAACGCTAACTCTCCCAGCCGGCGCGGATGGTTGTTATGACATCGCCCAGGCGCTGGCCGAGAGCTGCCAAGTGTTCAAGTACCTCACTGGGCGAGGCGCCGTTGAGAATGCACGTGAGGGCATATGAGGCCAAGAAGATTGCCGCGAGTCCCAACGGGATCAGCACGATCATCGCCAGCGTACGCAGGCGCTGGGCCCAGCGACGGCGACGCGCACGACGTCTATCGAACGCGAGCTCCTGGGCATATGAATCCTGCTGTACGGAATAGGCCTCTGGGGCCGCCTCGCCCGCAGACGATACCGCGGGCGTGGCGTTTTGCGCAGGAGGCTGGACGGCCGCCCCCTGCATTTGCATCTCCATAAGCCGTTGCTGCTGGCGCAACATACGCTCGGCTTGTTGCTGCGGAGTCTCAAGAAACAGATCCATGCTGGCCTCCAAAAACGGAGCATTCGACGCTTACGATCAGCATCCCGCACCGCCAAGGCCACGGCAACGCAATCCGCAGCAATAGCTGCGAAGTTTCTTGTTGACAAAAGCTGTCGAAAACCTCAACAACTCCCCTACCAGCACTTTCTCTGAGCTTTTTTATCGAATGATCTTTTGCCCTTCCACCAACCCGCCAACTAACCAAAAGCTGACCAAAAGCTTGACGGAAATTGTGTAGACCGGGACCCCACACAAAAAGTGCCGCCCCAAAGGGGCGGCACACAAACTTTAATATCAGCTTTTCAGTAACGAGCACGCGACGACCCAACGCCGGAGCGCAGGGCGGGGAAATACCTTTGCCTCGCGCGACCCTGCGGAGCCGTGAGCGAGAGGGAAAGGTATTTCCCCGCCCTGCGCCCCGCAGCAGCCAGCGCCACGCGCTAGTAGTTCACCACCTGCTCCTCAAAGTACGCCTTCGGGTGGTTGCACACCGGGCACACCTCGGGCGCCTCGGCGCCCACATGCAGGTGCCCGCAGTTCAGGCACTTCCACACCTTCACGCCCTCGCGCTCAAACACCTCGCCCGATTCAATGCGCTCGACGAGCTTGTTGTAGCGCTCCTCATGAGCCTTCTCCACGGCGCCGACACCACGGAACTTTGCGGCAATCTCGGCAAAGCCCTCCTCCTCGGCGGTCTTGGCAAACTCGTCATACATCGTGGTCCACTCGTAGTTCTCGCCCGCGGCGGCGTCGCGCAGGTTGTCCAGAGTGCCCGGAACGGCGCCGTCGTGCAGATACTTAAACCACAGCTTGGCATGCTCGGACTCGTTGCCCGCCGTCTCGGCAAAGATATTCGAGATCTGAACGTAGCCGTCCTTTTTGGCCTTGGATGCATAGTAGCGATACTTGGTGTGTGCCTGGGACTCACCGGCAAAAGCAGTCTCGAGGTTCTTCTTGGTCTGAGAGTTCTCAAAATCCATAGGTGTACTTCCCTTCAACACGTGCCGCCCATAGGCTTTGAGCGGCCTTGTCTTTAGGATGCCCTCATGTCGAGAATCTAAACCTTGCAATCCTGTTCTTCAGATTTGAGCGGGCTATATACTCAACCAACGATTGCCCTCGGAGCGGCAAAAGCCCTCGCGCTCCAAATCGGCAAGAATGCTTGCGACCAGCTCGCGCTCGACCGGCTCTCGGCCGGCCGCCGTCTCCATCTCGTTAACGCCTGCAACGGCTTCATCAGGCGTAATACCCGCCGGCTGTCCATCGCGCGCTGCCAGCAGCATGCGCACAATGTGGGCGCGCTTTTGGCGACGCGAGCCCTCAAACTTGGACTGACGACTATAGCCCGCCGACCGCCTGGACGGATTGGGCAGCGTCTTTTTAAGATACGCGCCGTAATCCAGCAACGCGTAATACCACGCGCGCGGCGTGTCGGCATCGTCTTGAGGCACGGCAAAGAGCGCGATCTCATCCGCCGCCGTACCGGGAGCCGCCGGACAGGCGGCTTGGATCAGCGGCACCAGTTCGCGATCGGGAACGGCCGGCACATCGGGAAAGAAATGATGCAAAAAGACCGTGCGCACGTTGGTCTCCAGATACACGCCCGGAAGATCGAATGCAAACGAACGGATGCCCTGCGCCGTTGCCGGACCAATGCCGGGCAGCGCGACCAGGTCGTGCGTCTCGCGCGGAAATACCCCGTCCCAGTCCTCCACAACGCACTGTGCAGCCCTGTGAAGCGCCAGGGCGCGGCGATTGTAGCCCATTCCCTGCCACGCATCCAAGACATCGGAAGGGGCGGCCTGAGCAAGCGCCTGAACAGTCGGAAAGCGATCGAGCCACACCGGCATGCGCGTCTCCACGCGCGGCACTTGCGTCTGCTGCAGCATGACCTCGGAGAGCCAGATGATATACGGGTCGCGCGTGCGGCGCCACGGAAGGTCGCGATAACGCAGAACCCCTTCCGAACGAATCATCGAACGAAAGGGGTCCTGAATCATAGCAATGCTCCTTATGCGGCGCTATTCCTCCCGGCAAGCGTACGCGCAGGCGGCGTACTCGGGAAACGCATCGCGATCGGCGAACTTGGGATCGACGGCCGGGAACTGGCGATGGGCGACGATATCGCCGAGCGAAACGGAATCGAGATAGTCGCGCATCAGCGCCTGGGCTCCGGCCCACAGGGGATGATAGCAGCACGTGCCCATGCGCGCACAGTCGCCATCGGGCGCGGTGCAATCGTTCATAACCATGGGGCCCTGAACGGCCTCTACGACCTGACGGATCGTGACATCGTCGGGGCTCACCTTAAGGCGCATGCCGCCATGAACACCACGCAGGCTCTCCACAATGCCGGCCTGAACCAAGCCGTGCTGAATCGAACGGGCAAACGAATACGGAACATTGACCTCTTCGGCAGCAGTGCGAACAGAAAGCAACCGCTCCGGCTCCTCGGCAAGCATCGCAAGCATGCGAAGGGCATAATCAGTCTTCCTCGATATGTCCATGTTTCCCCTTTCAAGGAATACGAACAGCTCGAACGAGCTCCGGGGCCGAGCTTGTGTCGAGACGCCAAATGACCGCCTGAACAACCAAATTATAAATTGGGTGTCCACTGAATGCCGCACTTGAAGACTGGCTGAATCAGGTACGGCCTAAAGTGCAATTTAGTATAACCGAACCCCCTGCTTCATTGAACAGATGTTGCGCAACAAACCCCCTGTTTGAACACATATGTCAGTAGAGGTTGGCTCGCTCGTTGCAAATGCGGTGATTTGGATAAAGAGGCATATAAGATTGATGACCTATTAAACGCAAAAAGCCACGTCCAAAGACGTGGCTTTAATTGCGTTGGCGGGAAGTACGGGGCTCGAACCCGCGACCTCCGACGTGACAGGCCGGCGCTCTAACCAAACTGAGCTAACTCCCCAGGCAGTCGTTCGCGTTTGTTTCCGCTCGCGTGCGCTGCGGGGATTAGTATACACAGAAGTCTGTCCGCCGCGCAACAACTTTTTTGAAAAAGTTTTTCAGTCTCTCCGGGAGGGTCTCCGGGGTCGGCTGGCGCGGGTTGAGTTTGCTGCTCTACAGTCCTGCGCAAGACGGAAAGCACATTAAGTGCTTTCCTT
>CALFGH010000189.1 GCA_937958315.1 uncultured Collinsella sp.
ACACCAACAACGTCGACGTGCACATCGCGCACCTGCGCGCCAAGATCGAGGACGCCGGCAGCGCCCGCGTCATCCAGACCGTGCGCGGGGTAGGCTATGTCTGCCGCGCGTAACGCCGAGACCAAGCGCGTCACATCCATCGCCCGTGCCATCAACTGGAGCTATATGTGGCGCCGCCTGATGAGCTACGTCTGGCTCGATCTGCTGCTGGTGGTGATTGCAGCGGCGATCCTCGTCTATGGATACAACCAGACGCTGCCCGACGGCGCGTTTACCGCGGGATGGATCCCCAGCGCCGCCGTTCGCGGCATGTCGCTGACGCCTGCGCGTGGCTGGGACCTGGCAACACTCACCTATACCGTCGAGCTTGCGCGCACCATCAAGACCTTCCCCCTCGCGCAGGACCTCGTCACGCTATGGCCTCTCTACCTTGTCGTTGTAGGTTGGCAGGTCATCAGCGTGCTCAACATGCTCGGCGGCGCCCGACGCGTACGCCGCACCATGGCACCGCTCAACGACCTGGCCCTGCGCGTGGACGAGCTCGGCCGTATGCAGCTCTCCGGCGGCAAGATGGAAACGCTGGAGCAGGCCATCGAGCGAGCAAGCGTCGATTCGCCGAGCGTCACCACTGGCGACGCCGACTTGGCGAGCATCGAGGTCGCGCTCAACCGCCTACTGCGTCAGATGCAAGAGGCCAAGCTACAGCAGATGCGCTTTGTCAACGACGCGAGTCACGAACTGCGCACGCCCATCGCAGTGATCCAGGGCTACGTGAACATGCTCGATCGTTGGGGTAAGGACGACCCAGCCGTGCTGGCGGAGTCTATCGCATCCCTCAAGGCCGAAAGCGAGCATATGCAGGAGCTCGTGGAGCAGCTGCTGTTTTTGGCGCGCGGCGATGCCGGCCGCACCGTGCTGCGGCGCGCAAATACCAACCTGGCTGCACTGGTCGGCGAGGTTTGCGAAGAATCGCAGATGATCGATGCCGGGCACACGTATCGGCTGGCGTACGATGCCGCACTTACCAGCGACCCGCGCTGCAACGCATCGGTTGACGTGGCACTCGTGAAGCAGGCGCTGCGCGTGATCGTGCAAAACGCCGCCAAGTATTCGGACGCGGGCACGACCGTCACGTTTGCCATAACGCCCGATGCGGGCACGGGCGCGATTGACATAAGCATTGAGGACGAGGGCATCGGCATGAACCAGGAATCCGCAGCTCACGCGTTCGAGCGGTTCTACCGTGCCGACAACGCGCGCGATGCCGGCGCACAGGGTTCGGGCCTGGGGCTCGCTATCGCCAAGTGGATCGTCGACAGCCACGGCGGCGTCATCGGTGTGACCTCGGTCGAAGGGGTCGGCAGCCGCTTTACGATTCGCCTGCCGCGGTAGGGGCGTCTCTCACGAATCGAAGGTGAATGCTTTTCCGCGAAGTGAACGACCTATTTTGGACCCCTGGAGCATCCGCACTTTTTGGCGCCAAAACCGCAGGGAAAACCTGACAAAACCGCAGGAAACGGTGCCTCCAAAGTGTCGATGCTCCAGGGGTTCGATTTCACTCGTTCACTTCGCGGAAAGCCATTCACCTTCGATTTACGGCAGCCCGTCAGTCACCCTCTCGGCATTAAAAATGGGGCAAGGCCACGCGCCTTACCCCATTTTTTGCTAGCTATAGCAGCTTGCGCGCTACTCGCGGCACAGGTGCACGGCAAAGCCGGCGAACTCGCGCTTAAAGTACACGAGCTTGGTGCTACCGTCGGGCAGCAGCACGCGCGACTCCTCGTTGACCTCGAGCCCACGCTCGGCAAACCACTTCTCGGCCGCATCGATGTCGTTAACGGCAAAGCCGATGTGGCCCTTGGCGCCACGCCCGTTCTGCTTCATGACCTCGACCAGCGAATCGTTAAAGTACGAAACCGGGGTCTCGATAACGGGCAGGCCCATCATCGTCGAGAACAGCTCAGCGATCTCCAGGGCATCGGCCGGGTCGGTGGCGTTGATGCCCACGTGGGCGACGCGCATGCCAAAGAGCTCTACCGGGTTGGCGTTCTGCTCACTCATACAGTCAGCGCCTACTGAGCCATGACGTCGAGGACGGCCTTCTCGGCGGCGACGCGGTTCATGCCGGTCATGAAGGGCACGCCGCTCACGTACGGGCAGGTGAGGCCCTCGGGGGCAACGGTGGTGGCGATCAGCAGGTCGGCGCCCTCGTCGCAAACGTCCTTGGCCTCGGAGATGGCGCACTGCACGATCTCGTACTTGTCGGCGTAACCGTTGGCGTCGAGCATGGTGGCGACCTTCTGGGCAACGAGCGTGGAAGTAGCAGCGCCAGCACCGCAAGCCAAAACGATCTTCTTCATAGGTAATGTCTCCCTTCGTGGTTTACTTTAGGTAAGTGTACCGCAGCGAGCGATGGCACTCAGCCTCGATGAGCTTTTATGCCAGTTTGCTTGCGCGCTGCGTATAATACATCTAGTACGTGTTGTCATACCGCTCGCTTTATGAGCGACTAAGGACCCCAATATGCCCGATTCCCGCACCCTCTGGACCGCCGTCGTCATCATCTGTATCGCCGTGTCGGTGTTCTTTAGCGTAAAAAAACGCACCACGTTTAAGCGTCTGCAGCAGCTTATGGCTGCCAAGCAGTGGGACGAGTTCGATCGCTTGCTCGATGGCAAACTCACCAGCATGCTGTACCCGCGCTACAACCGCGACTACCTGCGTCTGAACTCCTATCTGCTGCGCGAGGACCACGAGCGTGCCAGCGAGATGTTCGACCTGCTGCTGGGGCTCAATCTGCCCAAGATGCAGCGCGTCGACCTGGTGATCAAAGCCTTTAACTACTACGTTGGCCAGGAGGACCGCAAAAAGTCCAAGGAGCTTCTGCACGAGATCAAGGGCTTTGAGGGCGGTCAGGCCGAGGCAGTCTCGCACGAGTGCCAGCTGATGTACGACACGATGATCTTGAAGCGCCACAACGACATTCCCGAGCTGGAGCGCATGCTCGAGGATGTCGGCGACGACCCGGTCAAGCGCTGCCGCCTGGAGTACCTGCTGGCCCTGCAGTACAAGAACAAGGGTGACGAAGCCAAGTTCCAGGAGTTCCTGGAGAAGTCGGGCCAACACTCGATGGCCGTCAACGCGTAACGGACGGCTTGTGCTAGACTTCTAGTCTTACGGGGGCGTGGCGGAATTGGCATACGCAGGGGACTTAAAATCCCTCGCCGCAAGGATTGTGGGTTCGAGTCCCACCGCCCCTACCATATGAAGCGTTCGAACCCGTGTCCCCCAGGGATGCGGGCTCGTTTCTTTTGGACGCCGGCGGGGCTCGAGCCCGCGAGGGGGCGAGCGTCAAGCGGACGCGCAGCGTCCGCAGCAAGCCAGCGAGGGCACCGGCAGGCGACCGAAGCCGGTGCGGATCTGTGCAGCAAATACGCAGACGTCCCACCGCCCCGCGCTTCAGAAAGTCAGCTAATTTAGGACGGGCTAAAAAATCGCTTCGGTCCCTTAGAAGTTGCGGTGGAATAGTTCCTGTTTTGGCCGTTTACCGGCCCATTTAGGAACTATTTCACCGCAACTCAGAGGGAGACGGTTAAAGAGCGCTCAGACTCGGGGTCCAGGCGATGGTGGGGGTTGCACCGTCGAGAGTCTCGTTGATGGTGGCGGCCATGCCGGCGAGTAAGCTGTTCTCGCTTACAGTGAGCGTCTTGTAGCCGCCGGCTCGCATGAGCTCGCGGATTACCACGGCACCGGCCAAGATAACGCCCGCGCGTTTGGGCTGCACGCCTGGCAACGCGGCAATGCCTGCAACATCCAGCGCAGACATGCGCTCGATAGCGATCGAAATCTGTTCCATCGAAAGCTCGCGCAGGTGCACGAAGCTCGAATCATACGGCTCCAGCTCGTGGACCAGAGCCACCAGCGTAGTCACCGTGCCGCCCACTGCGACCAAGCGTTCGGCGCGCTCAAAGTCGACAGGCAGACTCTCAAAGTAGCCCGCAAACTGCTCGTTTGCCCACGTGGCAGCGGCAGCAAGCTCGCCGTCCGCAGGCGGCAGTGCCGAGAAAAACCGCTCCGTCACGCGGCGACAACCGATGTCCAGCGAACGCGTACCCTCCAGCGCGAAGACCCCACGCTCCGGTGCGTACACACCCGTCGCGAGTTCCGTGGATCCGCCGCCCGAATCGGCAACAATGATGCGCTCGCCGGCAAAGTCGTGCGCCACGCCAAAAAACGTCAGGCGCGCCTCGACCTCGCCCGGAATCACCTGCGGTTCGAGCCCCAGCTTACGCAGGCCGTCCAGCAGCCGCGCGGCATTGGACGCATCGCGCGCGGCGCTCGTGCACGTGGTGCAGATGCACGCGGCCCCAAAGGCACGGGCCTCATCCACAAACATGCGACACGCAGCGAGCACACGCTCGACAGCCGCCTCGCAAAAGCGACCCGTCGCGTCCACACCCTCGCCCAGGTCGGTAATCTCGGTATGCTTGGACGATCCCACGATCGCCCCGCCCTCGACCTGCGCTAACACCAGTCGCGACGACACCGTTCCCAGATCGATCGCCGCCACCTTATATCGTTTGCAATCTGCCATTGCCGGCTCCCCTCCGGGCGCTATTTGCCGTTGGACACGACCGTCTGGCCCTCGACACCGTTAAACCCAAACAGCATGTCGAGCGCCTGGATGTACCACGGCGCGTCCTTACCGACTTCTTCGATTTCCTTGGCAACTTCGCTGGCCTTCTTGGCGTTCGACGACTTCTTGCTCGAAGACGAATCCGAATCGTCGTCCAGGCCCTGCACTTCAATCCTCTTCTCGCCGGGCATCACCAGGCCCAGATCCTCGGACGCCGCATCCTTAATGCCCTCCTCCGAGAGCAGTTTGTCGACGCTTTTTTGCAGCTCGTCGTTGTACTGCTGGCGAATCTCGACCTGCTTGGCCAAGATATCGCTCGAACGCTTTGCCACGTACAGATCGCGCACGGGGAAATACAGGCTCACGAGCACCAGAGCAACGACAATGCCGATGAATAGCCCTCGCTGAGGACCGTGGGTAAAGTCGTAAATTGCCTTGACCGCTGCGTTGTCGTTGGCGTAGTGCATAAAGTCCGAGCCGGAAAGACGGCTTGAGGGCCTGGTCGACTTTTCGTGCGTTTGAGCCGAGGGGCGCTGCGTACGCGAAGCATGCGTCGGGCGCGCCGAACGTGACGGGCGGTCCGTCGACATATTCATTTGAGCATGGGAGTCCGAATTGCCTGCCGTGCGATGCGTGGGACGGGCAGCGCCCGTATAATCGGGCCCGCCAAGCTGCACCGAATGCGCACGACGAGACGACGGCTCACGCGAACCGGCGGAATAGTACCTGTTGTCGTAAATCTGATCCATGTGCGCCTTGTGCGGTTGAGGTTTGTTTGCGCTAAGTCCTTTAGTTATAGCACGAGCGCCCGCACCGCCTTCGCCAGCCTTTACTCGACATAAAAAAGGCGCTGAGCCACACGGCCCAGCGCCAATAGTGCTTTGCGGCATCCGGCCAAGGCGGGGCGGAACCGAGTCCACCCCCTCCCCGCCAGGCTCATCTGTCTAGCGGATGTTGTAGAACGCAGACTTGCCGGCGTAGCGCGCGCTGCCCTCGAGCTCGTCCTCGATGCGGATGAGCTGGTTATACTTGGCGATGCGATCACTGCGGCACGGGGCGCCCGACTTAATCTGGCCGGCGTTGACGCCCACGACCAGGTCGGCGATCGTGGAGTCCTCGGTCTCGCCGGAACGGTGGCTCACGATGCAAGCATAGCCGGCCTCCTTGGCAGTCTCGATAGCCTCGAGCGACTCGGTGAGCGTGCCGATCTGGTTGACCTTGACTAGAATCGCGTTGGCAGCGCCCAGTTCGATGCCCTTCTTGAGGCGCTCGGTGTTGGTAACGAACAGGTCGTCGCCCACCAGCTGCACCTTGTTGCCAATGCGACGGGTGAGCTCAACCCAGCCGTCCCAGTCCTCCTCGGCCATGCCGTCCTCGATGGAGATGATGGGATAGGTGTCGACGAGCTTCTCCCAGTAATCGACCATCTGGGCGCTCGTGTACTCCACGCCCTCGCCCTTGAGCTCGTACATACCGGTCTCGGCGTTGTAGAACTCGGTGGACGCCGGGTCCATGGCGTACATGAAGTCGACGCCGGGCTTAAAGCCAGCCTTCTCGACGGCCTTGGTAATGTACTCGAACGGTTCGGCATTGGTTTTGAGGTTGGGCGCGAAACCGCCCTCGTCGCCCACGCCGCCGCCAAGGCCGGCCTCGTGCAGCACGCCCTTGAGGGTGTGATAGACCTCGGCGCACCAGCGCAGGCCCTCGGCAAAGCTCGGAGCACCCACAGGCATGATCATGAACTCCTGGAAGTCAACGTTGTTGTCGGCATGCACGCCACCGTTGAGGATGTTCATCATGGGTGTGGGCAGCAGGTGAGCGTTGACGCCGCCCAGGTACTGGTACAGCGACAGACCCGCCGACTCGGCAGCGGCGCGGGCAACGGCCAG
>CALFGH010000190.1 GCA_937958315.1 uncultured Collinsella sp.
GGGCCAGAGCTTCGTCTCCAGGAAGATCTCCCCGCGCGCAAGGCCGGAGGCCTTCATGGCGCGGCCGACGGCCTTCTCGTTCATGTAGGCGTTGGCGGTGTCGATGTGCTCGTAGCCAGCCGCGAGCGCGGCGGTTGCGGCTGCCTCGGCCTCGGCCGGGGTCATGAGGAAGGTGCCCAAACCCTCGATGGGCATCTCTACGTCGTTGTTGAGCTTCAGATACTCCATGGTCTCCTCCTTAATGGTGACTTTTCGAATACAAGGCTACGGCGTTTACTGACGTGCGAGAAGTTCACGTTGGAATGATGGATATAACCATGGGGTATATACGGCACATAATGCGTGGCAGGAGGATCGATGTACAACCCACAGCTTGACACTTTCATCCGCGTGGCGGAGGCGGGCAGCTTCTCCAAGGCGGCACAAGAGTCCTTCATCACGCCCACGGCCGTCATCAAGCAGATGAACCTGCTGGAGTCGCGGCTAGGCCTTACGCTGTTCCACCGATCGCATCAGGGGCTTTCGCTTACGCGAGCAGGCAGGTCGCTGCTCGCCGACGCCCGTCATATCGTGCAGTACTCTCAAGAATCAATCGCACGCGCCCGCGTCGCCGAGCGTGGAGAGAAGCGCATCATCCGCGTGGGAGTGTCGCTCATGACGCCCAGTACGCCGCTCACGAAGCTGTGGCCGAAGGTGAAGGAACGTTGCCCTGGCATGAGCCTTCAGGTAGTCACGTTTGAAAACACACCCTCGGCGGCGCGCGGTTTGGCGAACCTCGGGCAAGACATGGATATCGTGGCGGGGATTTTCGACGATGCCTTTCTTAAAGAGCGCGGGTGCCTGGGCCTCGAGCTTTCGCGCGAGCCGCTCTGGTGCGCCGTTCCCGTCGACAACGAACTCGCCAAACGCGACATCGTCACATTCGACGACCTCCACAATCACAGTCTTATGCTTATACGCCGGGGCTGGAACGCCGAAATCGACCGCGTGCGCGACGAGATACTCTTGCATCATCCTCAAATCGCGCTCGTAGACTTCCCGCAATATCGGGCGGAGGTGTTCAATCGCGGCGCGAACGAGGACCTCGCGCTTGCGACGCTGCCGTTGTGGGCCAACGTCCACCCCATGCTCAAAACCGTCCCTACCGATTGGGACTGTCTCGTGTCTTACGGGCTGCTTCATTCGTCGCACCCCGCAGACCATGTGCGGGAGTTCCTCGATGCGGTGTCTGCCGTGCTCGAGGCAGAGCATCGATAGGCAATCGCGAACAGATGCGCTTATGCCTATGGGAATAACGGGAATAACAGCCTCCGGAACCTCTAGTTCGGAGGCTTTCTTTTTCGTTCTGCTCGGAAAGAGTCCCTTGCCAAAGCCCCTTGAGCATCGGGCGGCATTATTGAGCGTGGGCGTTATTGTAGGTATCTTTGATCTCTTCCGGCAAATTGTCGGGAATCAGCGCCTTCACTCTATCCTCGTTGCCATCTTGGATCGCCTGCTCGTAGTACCAGCATTTGAACTTCAACATGTCCAGCGCGCGGTTCATCTTCGCAATCTCCGACTCCATGTGGGCCTTTCGCTCCTCGAACATGGCCTTGCGCTTGGGATATGTCGATGGGCCCTCCGCACACCATTCCATGAACAGCCGGATGTCCTTGATCTCCATCCCAGCCTTCTTCAGGCATTCGATGACCCGAAGCGCCTCGAGTTCCGTATCGCCGAATCGGCGAATGCCGGACGTCCGCTCCAGCCCCGGGAACAATCCCTGCTTATCGTAATAACGCAGCGTGGAAACGGGCAGACCGAACATCTCCGCCACCTGTCCGATTGTGTACATGGTCCCTCCGGACAAATCTCGAATTAACTCCTTGACCTAAAGTTAGGTTTAGGTATTACCTTTATTTTCGTCAATATAAATCGGGAGCGCAAGGGATTTTCGCCAAAGGCGCACGCTTGCCGGAACGGTATTCGCCGGCGGCTTGAACGGCGTGGGCGAAATCGGCGGGCATCTCGCTCTTGAGCAGGCGCGACGAATGGGCACAGGAGTCTAGGCGCGGCTTAGCTGGACGGAAGCAGTTTTGCACTCAAAACCATCGACAGGAGGAAATCGATCATGGCAATTAAACAAACGGCAGGCAGAGATGTCCTGGGGGACTTTGCCCCCAAATTTGCACAGCTCAATGACGATGTGCTGTTCGGCGAGGTGTGGAGCCGAGAAGACGGGCTTTCCCTTCGAGATCGCAGCGTGGTGACGGTTGTGGCCCTGATGGCGCAGGGACTGACGGACTCCTCGTTCCAATACCATCTGATGTCCGCAAAGAACAATGGCGTGACCAGGACGGAGATAGCAGAAATCCTTACGCACGCGGCGTTTTACGCAGGCTGGCCCAAGGCATGGGCGGCCTTTCGCATGGCGAAGGAGGTCTGGGCGGACGAAGACGCTGCCGACGCAAAGGCGCAGCACCAAAACGAGATGGCGTTTCCCATCGGTGCCCCCAACGACGCATTTGCGAAGTACTTTATCGGTCAAAGCTACCTCTCACCCCTTTCCACCGAGCAAGTCGGCGTTTACAACGTGACGTTTGAGCCCGGCTGCCGCAACAACTGGCACACCCATCACGCCAAAAGCGGCGGCGGGCAGATCCTCGTCTGCGTGGCTGGCCGAGGGTTTTACCAGGAATGGGGCAAACCGGCACAGGAGCTGTGCCCCGGCGATGTAGTAAATATTCCCGCAGGCGTAAAGCACTGGCACGGTGCGGCGCCCGACAGCTGGTTCTCCCATCTCGCGGTGGAGGTTCCGGGCGAGGAGGCCTCCAACGAGTGGTTGGAGCCCGTGGACGACGAGCAATACCTTAAAGCGACTGACAAGGAGGTTTAGGTATGGAACAGTTGAATCTGACGCAGGAATGGGACAAAGTATTCCCCAAAAGCGACAAGGTTGAGCACAGCAAGGCGACCTTCCATAACTGATACGGCATCACGCTGGTGGCTGACGTCTACGTGCCTAAGAACGCGGAAGGCAAGCTGCCCGCCATCGCCGTCAGCGGCCCTTTTGGCGCGGTGAAGGAGCAGTCCTCCGGTCTGTACGCGCAGAAAATGGCGGAGCTGGGCTTTTTTGCAATTGCCTTTGACCCGTCCTATACCGGCGAGAGCGGCGGCACGCCCCGCTATGTAGCATCGCCGGACATCAACACCGAGGACTTCTGCGCAGCGGTGGATTTCCTCTCTGTGCAGGAAAGTGTCGACCCGGAGCGTATCGGCATCATCGGTATCTGCGGTTGGGGTGGCATGGCGATTAACGCCGCGGCCATCGATACCCGTATCAAGGCCACTGCTGCTATGACCATGTACGACATGACCCGCGTGACCGCAAACGGCTATTTTGACGCCGAGGATTCCGAGCAGGCACGCTTTGATAAGCGGAAAGCGCTGAACGCGCAGCGCATCGAGGACTATAAAAACGGCAATTATGCGCTGGCGGGCGGCGTGGTCGATCCACTACCGGAGGATGCGCCGCAGTTCGTGAGGGACTATTACGCCTACTACAAGACTCCTCGAGGCTACCATCCCCGCAGCCTGAACTCAAACGGTGGCTGGAATGTGACGCCCTCGCTGTCCTTTTTGAATATGCCGATTTTGCAATATAGCAGCGAAATTCGCTCCGCTGTGTTGCTGGTGCATGGCGAGAAGGCGCACCCCCGCTATTTCAGCGAAACCGCGTACGGCAAGCTGACGGGGGACAACAAGGAATTGCTCATTATCCCTGGTGCCAGCCACACCGACCTTTACGATCAGATGGACATCATTCCGTTTGGAAAGCTGAAGGCATTCTTTGAGGAATATCTGAAATAAGGCGCACCTTGATTCAATGCCAAGTCTCCAGCAACGATTCTTCTAAAGAGTGGGAGTAGCTGAAACGAGGCGATTGATTAACTCCATTCGTTTTGGTTACAAGAAAACATGCTGCGCGCCTGTAGCATGAGGGAGAGGGAATCCTATGAATATCGTTGTATTGAGTGGTAGCCCGCGCAAGGGAGCCAATACCGACACCATGGTCGAGGCGTTTGCCGAGACCGCGCGCGAGGGCGGCAATACGGTCGAGGTCGTCCGCGTTGCCGGCAAAAAGATCGCTGGTTGTCTGGGATGCCAGTACTGCTTTACCCATGAGGGCACTTGCGTGCAGAAGGATGACATGGCCGACGTGATCGAGTCGCTGAAAGGCGCCGATATGGTTGTCTTCGCTTCGCCTATTTACTGGTTTGATATCACTGCGCAGGAGAAGGCCGCTATCGACCGCCTGTACGCCTTCGGTGCTACGGGCTTCCCGTTCACCAAGACGGCCCTTTTGCTCGATAGCCACAGCGAGGGCGTCTATGATGCGGCGATCGCTATGTACAAGTCCACATGCGCATACTGCAAGTGGGAGGACCTGGGCATTGTCACCATCAGCGGTATGACCGAGCGCGACAGCATGGCATCCTCGCCCAAGTTGGAAGAGGTGCGAGAGCTCGCCCGCAAGCTCGCCTAAGGACAAGAAGAACGCATGGCAATCAGCGTTGGCGGAAGTACTTGCCGTCCTTGCCGGGTGAATCGTTGATTGTCATGCACCGTTGCCCTTGTGGACAATCTCCGCGTGCTAGGAGACTTTCTCGCTCAGGAACTCCCTGAACGCGGGGATGTCAAAGCCAACGAGTCCACGTCCACGTTCCCCGATGACGCCGTCCTCGAGGAGACGGCGTTTATATTGGCTTGCATAGTTGCTGGCAACGCCCATGCGTTTGGCTATCTCCGAGACCCTGCTGGGGCCAGAATCGGGCAGCATCGCGAGCAAAAACTCAATGTCTTTATCGGAAAGCTCCCGATAGGTAGTTTCGAGAATTCGATCGCGCAGCTCCATACGGGCAAGCAGAGAACCCTGCTGGACATCAGGTGCGCTGATTTTGGGCGAGTTCTCCGAAACATCCCATGTGCGATATCCGACGAGCTGCATCATGTAGGGGAATCCGTCGACGGCCTTCACGGCATCCTCGAGCGCTTCTGGCGTGATTGAGCGGCCTCCGGCCTCAACGGTTTTGCGGAATGCGTTTGCAATTTCAACGTCAGTGATTCGTCCCAACTGATGATATTGGGAACGCCTGAGAAACGAGACGGAATCGTTACGCAGCAACGCCGATACTTTGTAGGGCAGTCCTGCCATGAGTAGGGCAACTTTTTTACCTTCGCGTACAAAGTGCTGGTAAACAGAGGCAAATTGAAGCATTTCTTCGAGATCGACGGTGACTTCATCGATGGTGATGAGAAGTCCGATGTCATGTTTTTCGAGTTGCTTAAAGATGCCATTCATGCGCGTGCGCCAGTTGCCCTGAGCCTCTTGAGCATATGTCCAATCGATGCCCACTGGGCCAATTTGAACACCGTTTATGCGCGCGTGAGGCTGTGAGAGGTAGCTATCTGCGGCTTCTTTGGTTCGCTCGATAATATCTTCGAGCATGCCTGGCATGGCGGAGACATTTGCTGCGATCCAGTCGTGTTCAAGCGCCGTTTCTGAAAGGAGCGAGAGAAGCGCCGTCTTGCCCGTTCCCCTTGCGCCAGTAAAAATGGTCGACAGGTTGGGATCTCCCGGGCCGTTGATAAAGCCACGGTTGATGTCACGCAGAATATGCTCGCGACCCGCTAGAAAGGGAGGGACGCTTCCGAACGTCGGGGTAAAGGGGTTCTTGCTGTACTCCATGGTAGCTCCTTTGCATGTTTTGCTAATTTTTGCAAGTTTTGCTAACTTTTGCAAGTTTTGCTAACGACTGGCCAAAGGGCATCGTAGCAGTGACGCTGACATTTTTTTACGCAGAAAAATAAGCAGAAATCAATTTATCTGCGTTAAAAAATAGTTGAGAAGAAAAACGACGAGCCCCGGGCGCAATGCCGTTGCGTTCCGGGCCTCGTCGCTTTGCGAAGTATCTAACGATCTCGTTGCCGTGGTACCTAGTCAAACAAGCTCGGCATGTCGTTTTCTTTCATGAGGGCACCGGCAGAGGGGAGGCTCTGCGCGGTAAACTTCTCGGCCGAGACGCCGGCGCCAAGGATTTCTTCGGTCGTGCCGACGGTGGTGACCGAGCGGCCCTTCTTGGCCGTGAAAGCTTGGACGCCCTGCGTGTTGGTGGTCGTCTTGGTTTTGAGCAGCGACGTGTTGAAGTTCATCAGACGGTAGTCGCTCGAGACCAGCGCGATGTCGCGATCTTCCTTGAGCACCTGGGCATACAGCAGCTTGCTGCCGCCATAGATGGCGTTCTTCAGGCGCTTGCGGTTGGTCTTGGTGACATATCCAGAAAGTGCGACGCGCACCACACGGCCGTTCTCAAAGACGAACAGCACGTCGGCCTTGTAGTCATCGGGGTCGATGACCCAGATGACACTCTCGTCGGGTTCCATCTCAAGATCGGTCGGCAGGTACGAGCCCAGCTGGGCCGACTTGGTGTCCTCAAATGCCGCAACCTTGCACTTGTACACCTGGCTCTTGTTGGTAAAGACCAGCAGCTCGTGGGTGTTGGAGGACGGAAACTCGATAAAGGGTTTGTCGCCGTCCTTGTACTTGAGCGTGGTTGCCTTCTTGAGCACTCGGTCGGTCATCTTTTTGAGGTAGCCATCGCGCGAGAGCATGATGGTGACCGGATACTCCTCGACCTCGGGCTCCAGGCTCACCTCGATGACCTCGTGGGGCTCAATCCTGCCCGTGCGGCGCGGCATCACGTACTTCTTGTTGACCGCGGCCAGCTCGTCGCTGATGACCTTCTTGATGTTGTCTTCGCTCGAGAGAATCTCCTCCAGCTCGGCAATCTCACCCTCGAGCTTGGCGATGTCCTTGGTGCGGTTGAGGATGTACTCCTCGTTGATGTTGCGGAGCTTAAGTTCGGCAACAAACTCGGCCTGGGTCTCATCGATGTCGAAACCCTTCATAAGGTTTGGCACGACCTCGGCCTCGAGCTTGGTGCCGCGGATGATGGCGATGGCCTTGTCGATGTCGAGCAGGATTGCCTCAAGGCCGTGCAGCAGGTGCAGGCGCTCGGACTTTTTGCCCAGGTCAAAGTTAATGCGGCGACGCGTGGACTCAATACGCCACTTGACCCACTCGTGCAGAATCTGGCGCACGCCCATAACGCGGGGATAGCCGTCGACCAGCACGTTAAAGTTGCACGAGAACGAATCCTGCAGCGTGGTCGAGCGATAGAGCTTGGCCATGAGCTTGTCGGGGTCAACACCGCGCTTAAGGTCGATGGCGATGCGCAGACCCGACAGGTCGGTCTCGTCACGGATGTCGGCGATCTCCTTGACCTTGCCCTCCTTGGAGAGCTTGACGATGCGTTCGATGATGACATCGGTCTTGGTGGTGTAGGGGATCTCGTACACTTCGATGATGCGCTCTTCGGGAATCCAGCGCCAGCGGGAGCGAATCTGGAAGCTGCCAAGGCCGGTCTCGATGATCTTCTCCATCTCCTCGCGGCGGTAGATGATCTCGCCGCCGGTCGAGAAGTCGGGCATGGGCATGTACTCGAGCAGGTCGCAGTCGGGATCCTTGAGGTAGTGCATCGTGGCAGCACAGACCTCGTTGAGGTTGAAGCCGCAGATGTCGGATGCCATGGCGACGCCGATGCCCTTGTTGGCCGAGACGAGGATGTTGGGGAACGTGGTGGGCAGCAGGCGCGGCTCCTTCATGGCGCCGTCGTAGCTGTCAACGAAGTCGACCGGGTCCTTGTCGATGTCCTTGAAGATCTCGGCGCTGATGGGGGAGAGCTTGGCCTCGGTATAACGCGAGGCGGCGTAGCTCAGGTCGCCCGAATAATACTTGCCAAAGTTGCCCTTCGACTCCACGAAGGGGGCGAGCAGTGCCTCGTTGCCGGTTGCCAGGCGCACCATCGTCTCGTAGATCGCGGCATCGCCGTGCGGGTTGAGCTTCATAGTCTGACCCACGATGTTGGCGCTCTTCTGGCGCTCGCCCTTGAGCAGACCCATTTTGTACATGGTGTAGAGCAACTTGCGGTGCGAGGGCTTAAAGCCGTCGATCTCGGGGAACGCACGCGAGACATTGACACTCATGGCGTAGGGCATGTAGTTGACCTCGAGCGTCTGCGTGATCGGCTGATCGGTGACCTCGGAGTGCAGGCCGATGACGTTCTCGGCGTTGACCTGCTTTTTCTTTGGCTGGTTCTTCGTCTTCTTCTTTGCCACGATTTCCTCTTGAACTTCTTATGGGCCGTCGTTATCGATTTGCTGCTACTGCAGGTCCAGCTGGTCCAGGTATTCCTTGCCGTGCTCGGAGATGTGGCGCTTACGGCCCGCCTCGTCGTTGCCCAGCAACAGGTTGAACATGGTTTCCATCTTGGTGACGTCCTCGGGCTCCACCTTGATCAGACGACGCGTCTCGGGGTTCATGGTGGTGAGCCACATCATGTCCGGATCGTTTTCACCAAGACCCTTGGAGCGGTTGATGGAGCATTTCTGGTCGCCGATCTCCTTGAGGATGCCGTTCTTCTCGAGCTCGGTGTAGGCAAAGTAGGTCTTCTCTTTACAGTTGATCTCGTAGAGCGGCGACTCGGCGATATACACGTAGCCCTCGTCGATAAGCGTGGGCACCAGACGGTAGAGCATGGTGAGCACGAGCGTGCGGATGTGGTACCCGTCGACGTCGGCGTCCGTACAGATGATGACCTTGTTCCAGTTGAGGTTGTCCAGGTCAAAGGCGCCGAGGTTCTTGATGCGCTTGTCCTTGATCTCCACACCGCAGCCCAGCACGCGCATGAGGTCCATGATGATGTCGGACTTAAAGATGCGCGGATAGTCCTCCTTCAGGCAGTTGAGGATCTTACCGCGGACGGGCATAACACCCTGGAACTCGGCATCGCGCGACGTGCGAATGGCGCCTGCTGCCGAGTCGCCCTCTACGATGTAGATCTCGCGACGGGTCTTGTCCTTGGAGCGGCAGTCGATGAACTTCTGCACGCGGTTGGCCATATCGGTCTTCTGCTGCAGGTTGGTCTTGATGCTCTGGCGCGTCTTCTCGGCGTTCTCGCGCGAGCGCTTGTTGATGAGCACCTGCTCCATGATCTTGTTGGCGGCATCTTTGTTCTCGATCAAGTAGGTCGAGAGGCGCTCCTTAAAGAACGCCGTCATGGCCTGCTGGATAAAGCGGTTATTGATGGCCTTCTTGGTCTGGTTTTCGTAGGACGTCTGGGTGGAGAAGCAGTTGGTCACCAGCACCAGGCAGTCCTGGACGTCTTGCCACTTAATGCCGCTCTCGTTTTTGTTGTACTTGCCCTGTTGCTTAATGTAGGCATCGATGGCGCTGGTCAGAGCGCTGCGGGCAGCCTTCTCGGGCGAACCGCCGTTCTCGAGCCACGATGAGTTGTGGTAGTACTCCTGCATCATGAAGGTGCGCGAGAAGCACATGCACGCGGTGATCTTTACGTTGTAGTCGGGCAGGTCCTCGCGGTCGCGACCGCGGCGGTCGGCCTCGATAAAGAAGGGCTCGGTAAGGTAGTCGGTACCGACCTTTTCGAGCACGTAGTCCTCGATGCCCTTGGGATAGCAGAAGTCCTCTTCGGAAAACTCGCCATCGTCGCCCTCGATACGCAGGCGGAAGGTCACGTTGGCGTTGACCACGGCCTGGCGGCGCATGGTCTCGCGATACCACTCGTGGGGAATGCTGATGGAGGTAAAGACCTCAAGATCGGGGCGCCACTTGATGGTGGTGCCGGTGCGGTTCTCGTCGCTGGGCTCGATCTCGAGTGCCTTCTTCTTGGCGCCGACGACCTTGCCCTTCTTAAAGTGCAGGGAGTACTTGTTGCCGTCGCGCCAAACCGTGACATCCATGTACTCGGAAGCGTACTGAGTCGCGCAGGAGCCCAGGCCGTTGGTGCCGAGCGAGAAGTCGTAGTCGCCGCCCTGGTTGTTGTTGTATTTGCCGCCGGCGTAGAGCTCGCAGAAGACGAGCTCCCAGTTAAAGCGCTTCTCGGAAGGGTTCCAGTCGAGCGGGCAGCCACGGCCATTGTCCTCTACCTGGATAGAGCCATCGCGAAAGGCGGTAAGGGTGATGAGCTTGCCGTAGCCCTGGCGCGCCTCGTCAACGGCGTTGGACAGGATTTCGAAGGCGGCATGCGCGCAACCGTCGAGTCCGTCCGAGCCAAAAATGACGGCGGGACGCAGACGTACGCGCTCCTCGTCCTTTAGCTGGCGGATGCTGTCGTTACCATAGTTTGCGGTGTTTTTTGCCATACTCGCTCTCTCGGTGCTCCTTTGCTGCGTTTTAGCCATATAGATAGTCAAGGTAGCATAGCCCGGCCCTTGGGCGATTCCATCCAACACGAAATCCATCGAACAATCGTTCGGAATTTGGTGGAACAGCGTTTACTCTGACAAAACCGAGTCGGTTCTGCCCGAGTAAGTTTGAAGGCGGCCGAATGCGTCTTGCTGCGTTTGCGGTTGGGTACGTTGTCGAAAACGTGTCGTGCGGATTGTTGGATCGAATCGAACATTGGGACAGACGTCTCGTTTTATGGGCCGGGGGCGTGCATGTGCGAGTTCTTTTGGCCCATAAGGAACGCTGGTGGGTCGTTATTTGGGCCGTGGGTCACTTCGCCGGCGCCGCGTTTCGTCATACGCTCATAGTGGAAGCCGATGCCACGGAGTCGACTTGCGACTCGGGTAACGGATGAGCTACAAGCCGAAAGGAGCGGTGAGGATGATGAAGCCCATGACGAAGAAGTTGCTGTTAGGAATTCCCACCGTGACGCTTTCGGCTGTGCTGGCTTGTACGGTGGCTGGTTGTGGCGGTAGCGCTCCTAGCGGCTCGGTCGGCAGCTCGGGCGGGAGCGCACCTGTGCAGGAGAAGTCCAAGAAGGCCAAGGCCTATGATTCGCAGACGGTCGAGGTGGCAGGCATTGCCTATGAGTCGGTGGCTCACGGTACGTTCTATCGTGGCGATGCCAAGCTACAGGACGGCTTTTACCTGCACATCAAGATCACCAACAACAACACAAAGAACAGGACGTTCAGTTCCTTTAACGTGCATGCTGCCCAGGGCGATCTTGAGGCAGGCGACCCGTTGTTTACTTCCGGTAAGGCGGCCGTGCTCGACTACGTTGCAAGCGAGGCCCCCGATGATCTGCACAAGGGAATTGACCTTTCCGAGAGGCCAGATATCGGTCCGGGCGAGACCGTTGAGTACGTATATTTCTGGGCGCCCAAGACGGCGTACTACGGGCCCATCACTGTCGAGTTCGTAGACGCTTACGCCCCCGCCAAGAATCATGAGGCCATGCACTTTGACACCACGGGATGCGAGACCAAGGAGTTCAAGGCGGCCGGCGGCGTGGCCGATTCTGGCGAGAAGGCAGATTTAACGGGCATCGACTGCGCATCGTACAGCATCGAGGCCGCCGATGGGTACACATTGGATTCGTCCGACGAAGAGCGCGAAAAGGCAAACTTCTTCCACGACGAGACTGGAGGACGCCTGAACATCAGCATCTTCCCGCGCTCGCCGGAGGAAGAGGTTGCAAGCCTAGAGCAGGTCTACGAAGGCAAGGAGACAACAACCGACCAGGTCGAGTACAACGGCATAACGTGGCTGCGCTTTACCGGTCCCGACAACGGCCATACACTGTTTGCGACGGCTCCCGCAACGGGTGAAACCGTCCGCGTGTCGATTGGCTGGAAGATCGATTGGGACGCCGTCGTGCCCATGATGGAGGCGCTAAAGCTCAAGTAGCGCCGTGATTCCCGTGCCGGGCGACTCAGGGCTGGCTCCGAGTTATCGGGGCCAGCCCTTTTGGTGCTCAATGAGTAGGGCCAGTGCCTCGCGCGGTTTCGGGTACAGCGGAGCACCGTGCGCGCAATGACGAACATGGTTTCCATAATGACAGATATAGTTGACATCTTCTGATGAATGCAATATATTTCTGTCATGTTGCAACGGATATCTGTCCATTACTACGAAAGGAACTCCATGCCGGGCAAAAAGAACCTCCGCATGAAGGCGGCACGTGCGGCGGCCGGCCTTTCGCAAGCCGACTTGGCCCAGGCCGTGGGCGTTACGCGCCAAACCATCGGCCTGATCGAGGCGGGCGGCTATAACCCCACGCTCAATTTATGTGTGGCGATCTGCAAAGCGCTACGCGTTACGTTGAACGATTTGTTTTGGGAAGACGAAAACGACGTCGACCCTGACGCTCTTTAGGAGTTCGCTATGAAATTCGAAGATTTAAAACTCGTGCAAAAGTGGCGTGAATATGCCGGCCCAAAGGATGAGCGCCTGGAGGCTGAGAGCGCGAAGATCTACAAGATTGGTTTCGTGCTGCTTTCGTTTGGCATGTTGATGATCTTTTTCTACCAGTTTATAGCTCGACAGGTTGCGTGGGTTCACAGCGACGCCAGTGAAATGCCGCATGGCTTTGCAACGCCGTTCGAGGCAGCCATGTACGCATGGCTCGTTATCGTGATGCTGATTTGTGCGGTGCTGCAAACGCGAAAGGGCTATGTCGATACCAATCGTTTTGGGCAAACCGAGCATCTTCCTGTTGGATATTTCCTGCTTCTCAGCGGTCTTAGCGGCGCCGCGTTCGCGCTTGTTATTGCCGCAATGCGCTGTATCGCTGAGGCGCAGATCGTACCGCTCGAAAGCGTCTTTTGGTTGGCGAACCTGGCCACGGGCGTGTTCTGCGGTGCGACGATTTTCGCGGCCACGTTTGCTGGCCTGTGCGCAACGTTTTTCACGGCGAAAAGACGCCGTGTCAAGCTCGAGGCAGAACTCGACTCCACTGACGATATCTAATGCGAAATGGGCTGGCTCTGGGCATCCAGAACCAGCCCATTTCGATGTTCGATGAGCCGAGTCGGCGTCTCTCGCAAAAGTAACTAGGAGCTAGCGAGGCTTATCCGAATTGGCCTCCTTGGCGGTGTCTTTTTCGAGCGCCGTGCGGCGGGCACTGTAGGCGACGAGGCCGGCGCCTGCCGCGGCGAGTGCTGCAGCGGCTGCCGTAA
>CALFGH010000191.1 GCA_937958315.1 uncultured Collinsella sp.
GGCGGCGCAAGCCGGCCGTAAGCCCGCCGCCCGCCTGCGCGGGGCGACCTCGGGCTGCATGTTTGTGGGAATTAGCTAACCGAAAGGCTTACACGTGAACGAAGAACCTCAAGTCCTCTACTGCGACGCCTGGCTCATGGCCATCGATAAGCCCGCCGGCATGATCGTCCACGGTGACGGCACCGGTGAGCGCACACTTACCGACTACGCCAGCGACCTGCTGTTGGCCATGGGCGACGGCTTTGCCGCGACCGACATGCAACCGCTCAACCGCCTGGACCGCAACACTACCGGCGTGGTGTTGTTCTCGCTCGACAAGCAGACACAACCCGCTTTTGACCAGATGGTGATCGACCACGCATTCGAAAAGCACTATCTGGCGCTGGCCGAGGGCAAGATCGACTGGAACGAGAAGCTCATCGACAAGCCCATCGCCCGCGACCGCCACGATAGCCGCAAGATGCGCGTTGGCGCCAGCGGCAAGCCGTCTCAGACGCGCGTCAAGGTGCTCAAGCGCCTTAAGAGCCGACGAGGCCTGCCCACGCGTTCGTATATCGATGTCGAGCTGCTCACCGGCCGCAAACATCAGATCCGTGTGCATCTGGCCAGCGAGCATCACCCCTTGGTCGGTGACGACCTGTACGGCACGCCGCGCCCCTGTGGATTGATGCTCCACGCTCACAGTGTGTCCTTCACGCATCCCGTTACCGGCGAGCACGTCCACATCGAAGCCCCCTGCCCCTGGGAGCCCTAAAACCTGCCAAAAAGGGACAGGTTTATTTTGGCAGGTTTTATCTGGGCAAACGTCAAAACCGCCACAATGGGGACAGGCACTTTTGTAGTGGTTTTGCCGCAATGGCTCAACCGCCGTCCCAAAACGTCTCGATCTGTAACAGTTAGAACCCATTTTCCGGTCTATCTGTTACAGATCGAGACATTCGAATCCCCCTCAAGGGAAAATCTCGATCTATAACAGTAACTCGGCAAAATCCGTCCCAGCTGTTACAGATTGAGAAAAAAGGATGGCGCGGTTCGGAATTATCTCAATCTGTAACACCTAGCCCACTTTTAACGGTCCAGTTGTTACAGATTGAGACAAACCGGCAGACAACGAAAGCGGCAACGCCCGTGATGGACGTTGCCGCTTTTCTATTGAGATAACTCCTCGGTTTTCGTTACTAGCCACCACAATGGGAACAGACACCTTTGCGGTAGTTTTGGCCCTAGCCCGCCCCCTGCTGTTAGACCGTGATGACGTTGTCCATTGCCCGGTACTTGGCGGGGACCTCGCCTGCGGTAATAATCGTTGCGTCGCGGAAGTCCGCGAACTTGACGGGCGCCACCATGCCAAATTTGCTGGCGTCCGAGATTACGAAGCGTTTGGCCGTATGGCGCATCGAGATACGCTTTACTTGCGCTTCCTCGATATCGGGCGCCGTGAAGCCCTGCTCGGCGGCAATGCCGTTAGAACCCCAAAAGCCGCAGTTGAAGTTGTAACGGTCCAGGGTTGCCAGGGCATCGGGACCAACGAGTGCCTCGGTCTCGGGCTTGAGCTCGCCACCCAACACCACGGTGCGCATGCCGCGCAAAGCAAGGTGCTGAGCATGGAGCACAGAATCGGTCACATAGGTGACACCTTCAAGGTGCGGAAGATGCTCGATGAGCTTGAGCGTCGTCGAGCCTGAGTCGATGTATACAAAGCTCTCGGGCTCCACGAGCGCCGCCGCACGGGCGCAGATGCGCTCCTTGTCGTCGTTATGGAGGTCGCTTCGCTCATTAAGTGTTAGGTCGCGCGTCACGTGCGCGCGCTCAAGACTCGTCGCTCCGCCGTGGACCTTGGCGATGCGGTGTGCTCGATCGAGCGTCTGCAGGTCGCGCCGAATGGTAGACGCCGTCACGCCCAAGGCCTCAGCAAGCTCTGGCACAGTAACCGAGCCAGCCTGCTGCACCATCGACACGATCGCATTGAGCCTATCTTCCGCTAGCATCGCTTACTCCTCCTCGGGGTACACGACTCCCCAGTCGGCGCGAAGCTTGGTCATAAGTTCCATAACATCAGAAGCATAATCCAGCAGCTCGCGCTTGGAGTCGTCGCCGGCAACGGCCTTCTCAAGATCAGCCATCTCATAGCAAAGGGCGTAAGCTTCGGTGCCGGCGTGGACCTCCTCGCGGTGGCCGTCCGCGGTCCACACGATGGTCGCGTGATCGGCACGCGGATACTCGTTGACCTCGATATAGCACTTGTCAAAGCTGATGACCGAGCGCTTGGGCTGCTTGGAGTGAAGCGTAAGGCTCACGACGCCCAGCTGCTGTTCGGTGTTACGGCAGACGATGCCGCCCGCAACGTCGACACCGGTCTCACAGGTGTTGCCGAGCGAAACGACCTCAGCGGGCTGGCTTGCCATAAAGAGGCGCATGACGGACAGGGCATAGACGCCAATGTCGAGCATGGCACCGCCAGCAAGGTTGCGATTGTAGAAGCGGTTGGTCAGGTCGCCGTACTCCTTGTAGCTGCCAAAGTTGAGTTGGGCGAGGTTCATGCGGCCAAACTCGCCGGCATCCATACGGCGGCGCAGCTTCTGATACAAGGGCATGTGAAGCACCGTGGTGGCGTCCATGAGGACCACGTTATGTTCGTCGGCAATGGCGCGGGCCTCGTCAAGCTCGGCGGAATTGAGGGTAATGGCCTTTTCGCAGAGCACGTGCTTGCCAGCTGCCAGGGCCGCACGCAGATAGGTGATATGCGTGTTGTGCGGCGTGGTGATATAGACTGCGTCGATGTCCGGATCGGCATAGAGGTCCTCGACCGTGTCATAGACCTTCTCGATGCCATACCGCTCGGCAAAAGCTTGAGCCTTTGACAGCGTGCGGTTGGCGACGCCCGCAAGCTTGCGGCCGGCAAGAGCGAGAGACTGGGCCATCTGGTTGGCGATAACGCCGCACCCGATCACAGCCCAACGAAGCTCGGGTGCCGTAAAGATATCATCGGGGAATGGCTTGTCCTGGACCGAAGCGAACGCTGCCTTTGCGGCTGCCGCGGAATCGAGTGGAGCCTGCTTGGAATCTGCCATATGTGCCTCCTGAATCATGGGACGTCTTGCATTTCTGCGCCTATATATTCGCACAAATGCGCGCGTATGTGCGTACTTCTACGTATATTACAGGTAAATGGGCAATAATCTGCAACAGACTATGCATATACACGCATTGTCACGCAATCATACGCACGTAAATACGCACTAATGCGCACCACCTGATCCCTTGAGGACGGAGGAAAACGGATCATCTTTTACGCGGAAAGCTGTGGTGATCCGTTAGGGACGGAGGAAAACGGATCATTTGAGGCGTCGCGCCAGCCAGCAGTTGCCCTTTTAACCGTTGCCTCACCGAGTCCGCAACATCGCACAAGCTGACCGACTGTCACGCCAGCCTTTCGTGCGCGTATCATGATTGCACTACGTTGATTCTTATCGAGCGCCTTAATATCGCAGGCATCAAACGGGGCCGCGAGATGTCGAACAAGCCTCAGGGCATCATCGTCTGATAGCTTTTCTCGAATTCCATAAGTTATTGAGTCTAACTTCAGGACATCGTAAAGATGCCTTAGGTATGCGCGCTGATCAACACACAGCGAAGACAGTTCTTGAACTCGGCACATATCGCAGAACGCAAATTCATCATGCCCCAATACAAACGCATTCAAGCTCGACCATCGATATCCAAGAATGGAACCACCATACGCCCTGGCGGGGTTTAGATGTACATAATCGATTGCAGTAAGAAAATGACTGTCATCTAAGACAGGAGTGCTGTAAAAGCGATCCTGAAACAAATGGCCGACACGCTGGTGCCTTGTATTGAAATTAAGCACATATGAGGAGAGAGCCCGCTTCATTGAGGGAGACATGGCATCCATTGGATCTTCCAATACAAGATGGAAGTGATTGGACATAAAGCACCATGATAAAACCGAGATATCCGACTGGCGAAAACTGTTTTTCAAACGAAGAAGCAATGCCATGCGATCGTCATCATCCTCAAAAATGAGCTGATGAGCATTGCCTCTAGCGGTTACATGATATAGCCCGGTAGATGACTTTTGACGTGGTTGACGGGACATCTTGGCTCCTTTCGCTGAACGATTTAACGGCGGGCAGTAGCCAATATGCGAAAGTGCCAAACATGCAAGCCCATGATAGGTATTACCCGTTTGAAAAGAGCCCCATTCCAAATCATGCAAAATGATCCCTTGGGGACGGAGGAAAACGGATCATTACCGTCCGCAAGGGTGCCGGTGATCCGTTTTCCTCCGTCCCCAAGGGATCAAAAAAGGCCCGGGTGCCGTGGCATCCGGGCCTTTGCTAGCAACTTGATGTTGCGGGCAGCTTAGAACTTGTGGCCGCACTTCTTGCAGACGCGCAGCTTGTTCTTGCCGTCCTTCTCGTGACCGACGCGGGTAACCTTACCGCACTCGGGGCAAACGAGATTGACGTTGGAGGCATCGATGGGAGCCTCCTGCGAAACGATGCCGCCCTGCTGGTTGGCAGCGTTGGGCTTGACGGCCTTCTTGACGACCGAAACGCCCTCGACAACGACCTTGTTCTCGGCGGGGAGAGCACGCAGGACAACGCCCTGCTTGCCGCGATCCTTACCAGAGAGAACCTGGACCTTATCGCCCTTCTTGATATACATATATCTCCCCTAACTACAGGGTCTCGGGAGCGAGCGAGACGATCTTCATGTACTTCTTGTCACGAAGCTCGCGAGCGACGGGCCCGAAGATACGGGTGCCGACGGGCGAACCATCGTTGTTGATGACAACGCAGGCGTTCTCATCAAAGCGAATGTAGGAGCCATCCTTGCGGCGGATCTCCTTAACGGTGCGAACGACGACGCAACGGACAACGTCCTTCTTCTTGACGTTAGCGCCAGGGGTAGCCTCCTGGACAGCACCGATGAACGTATCGCCGATGCCTGCATAACGACGCTTGGAACCGCCAAGCACCTTGATGCAGCGAATCTTGCGAGCGCCGGAGTTGTCGGCGACGTTCAGCATGGTTTGCATCTGAATCATGGTAGATGTTCCTCCGAACTAAGAACCGAAGAGAGGTGCGCAGCCTTTATGCGGCCCGTGGTATGCAAGCCAGGCATACGCACATCTTCGGAAACGTACAAGTCGTAAGAGCGACTGCTTATTTAGCGCGCTCGACGACCTCGATGAGGCGCCAGCGCTTCATCTTGGACATAGGACGGGTCTCCATAACGCGAACGGTGTCGCCCACGCCAGCCGTGCACTCCTCGTCGTGAGCGTGCAGCTTCTTGGAGCTGGTCATCATCTTGCCGTACTTGGGGTGACGCTTGCGCTCGGTGACGGTGACGACGATGGTCTTGGCACCGGAGACGGAGGTAACGACACCCGTACGGACCTTACGCGAGTTACGCGAATCAGTCATGTTCTCTCCTTAGGTCCTACTCGGCGACAGCGGACTTCTCCGCTGCGATCTCGCGGGCGCGCTGCTCCGTGAGGACGCGAGCGATGTCCTTCTTCACGGTGTTGACGCGAGCGGTATTGTCCAGCTGGCTGGTGGCCATCTGGAAACGAAGGTTAAAGAGCTCGGCGCGCATTTCCTTCAGCTTCTCAACGAGCTGAGCGTCCGAGAGCTCACGAATCTCTGCGGGCTTCATTAGTTCTCCTCCTTGGCGGCGGCGGCGTCCTCAGCAGCCCACTTGGCCTCGAGAGCGGCCTCCTCAGCCATTTCCTTCTCGATGCGCTGCTCAGCGTTCTTGGCAACCACAATCTTGGTCTTGATGGGGAGCTTGTGCTGAGCAAGACGCAGGGCCTCGCGAGCGACCTCCTCGGGCACGCCCTTGACCTCGAACATGATGCGGCCGGGCTTGACGACGGCCACCCACTCCTCGGGGTTACCCTTACCAGAACCCATGCGAGTCTCGGCAGGCTTCTTGGTGATGGGCTTATCGGGGAAGATCGTGATGTAGACACGACCGCCACGCTTCATGTAGCGGGTCATGGCAATACGAGCGGCCTCGATCTGACGGTTGGTGATCCAATGGGCCTCGAGAGCCTGGATACCAAACTCGCCGAAATGCAGCTCGGTATTACCCTTGGCCTGGCCCTTCATGGAGCCACGCTGCACCTTGCGGTGAAGAATACGCTTAGGGGCAAGCACTACTGACCCCTCCTCTCGGAGTTACGACGACGAGGACGGGAAGAGCCCTCGAGTGCAGGGTTGGGAACGGGCTGGCCCGGGAGCTTCTCGCCCAGGTAAATCCAGACCTTCACGCCGCAAGCGCCCATGGTGGTGCTGGCGACAGCCGTGCCGTAGTCGATCTTGGCACGGAGGGTGTGCAGGGGCACGCGACCCTCACGGTACCACTCACGACGGCCCATCTCGGCACCGCCGAGACGACCGGAGCACTGGATACGGATGCCCTTGGCGCCGGCCTTGCGGGCGGACTGGACAGCCTTGCGCATAGCGCGACGGAAGGCAACGCGGCCCTCGAGCTGCTCAGCGATGGACTGAGCAACGAGGTTGGCGTCGAGCTCGGGGCGCTTGATCTCGACAACGTCGACGGAGAGCTGGCCCTTGGAGACGCCAGCGACCTTCTCGAGCTCGGTACGGAGGGTATCGATCTCGGCACCCTTCTTACCGATGACAACGCCGGGGCGAGCGGTGAGGATGATGACCTTCACCTTGTCGCCAGCGCGCTCGATCTCGACGCGGGAGACAGCTGCGCGGGAAAGACGCTTCTCGAGGTACTTGCGGATCTCGAGATCGTTACCGAGGGTCTTAGCGTAATCCTTCTCTGCGAACCAGCGGGAGCGCCAGTTCTCGGTGATGCCAAGACGGAAGCCGGTGGGGTAGACTTTCTGACCCATACAGCTTTACGCCTCCTTTCGAGGAGCAACGACGACGGTGATGTGGGAAGTACGCTTCAGAATACGAGAAGCGGAACCCTTGGCGCGGGGACGAATGCGCTTAAGCGTCGGACCCTCGTCAACATAGGCAGCGGCGACAACCAGGTTGTCGGCACGCAGACCGTTGTTGTTCTCGGCGTTCGCAACGGCGGAACGGAGAACCTTCTCGACATCCACGGCGACGGCGCGGTCGCAGAAGTGGAGGATGTCGAAGGCCTGAGCGACAGGCTTGCGGCGGATCAGATCGACCACCAGGCGGGCCTTGCTGGGGGAAACACGCACGTACTTAGCGACGGCGCGAACCTCGGTGGCCTCAGTTTCAATAGACTTAGTTGCCATTTACGGTTAACCCCCTATTTGGCCTTGTGGCCACGGAACGTACGAGTCGGCGCGAACTCGCCGAGCTTGTGACCAACCATGGACTCGGTAACATACACGGGCACATGCTTGCGGCCGTCGTGGACGGCGATGGTGTGACCAACCATCTCGGGGAAGATGGTGGACGCGCGGGACCAGGTCTTCACGACGTCCTTCTTGCCAGCCTCGTTCATCGCGGTGATACGCGAGAGAAGGCGAGTCTCCACGAACGGGCCCTTTTTGAGACTTCTGCTCATAAGTGCTTTCTCCTAAAACTCGGTATCCGAAATTACTTCTTACGGCGACGAATGATGTGCTGGTTCGAGACCTTCTTCTTCTTGCGCGTACGAAGGCCCTTCGTCGGCTTACCCCAGGGGGTAACGGAGGGACGACCAGAGGTGTGGTTCTTGCCCTCGCCACCGCCGTGCGGGTGGTCGACAGGGTTCATGACGGTACCGCGGACGGTCGGGCGCACGTTCAAGTGACGCTTACGGCCGGCCTTGCCGATGACGATGTTGGCGTGATCGGCGTTGCCGACCTCACCGACGGTGGCGCGGCAGGTAACGAGGATGCGGCGCATCTCGGAGGAAGGCATACGGACGATAGCGTACTTGCCCTCCTTACCCATCAGCTGGCAGGAGTTACCGGCGGAACGGGCGATAGCGGCGCCCTTGCCCGGCTGGAACTCGACGGCGTGGATGAGCGTACCGACGGGGATGTCGGCGAGGGGCAGAGCGTTGCCCGGCTTGATGTCGGCGTCAGAACCGGACATGACGGTCTGACCGACCTCGAGGCCCTTGGGGGCGAGGATGTAGCGCTTCTCACCGTCAGCGTAGTGCAGCAGAGCGATGCGAGCGGAACGGTTCGGATCGTACTCGATCGTGGCAACCTTGGCGGGCACGCCGTCCTTGTTGCGCTTGAAGTCGATCACGCGGTAACGACGCTTCACGCCGCCGCCCTGGTGGCGGGTGGTGATGCGGCCGTTGTTGTTACGACCGGCCTTCTTGGGCAGGGGCTCGAGAAGAGACTTCTCGGGCTTGGTGCAGGTGATCTCGGAGAAATCGGAGATCGTCTGCCAACGCCTACCAGCGGAGGTCGGCTTAAGGTGCTTTACAGCCATTACAATCCCTTTCAATAGGAATCCGTTAGCCATCGCAGACAGGGATTCGAGGTTCTGCCTCGGGTGCGATGACACCGGACGTATACACGGTTCCGGGCGTGTCCATTTTATACGCCCAAAACCTTGAGCTCTCGCCTCCCCTATTTGGGAGGCATGAGCTCACTCAACAGCAGCGAGTCTTAGGCCTGGTTGCCAAAGACCTCGATGGTGTCGCCCTCGGCCAGCGTGACGATGGCCTTCTTCCAAGAACGGGTCTTGCCGGCGACATAGCGCACGCGCTTGGTCTTGGGCTTGACCGTCAGGGTGTTCACGCGAACGACCTTGACGCCGAAGATCTCCTCGACAGCGTCCTTGATCTGATACTTGTTAGCATCCTTGGCGACCTCGAACGTGTACTTGTTCTGCTCCATACCGGAGAAGGAACGCTCGGACACGATCGGACGGATGATGATCTCGTGGGCGGTCATTTAAGCAAGCACCTCCCCGAAGTGAGCGGCGATGTCGGCGGGCATCAGCACGGCGTTGTTGTTGACGAGATCGTAGGTGTTGGCCTCGTCGGCAGTGATGATGAACGTCTTGGGAATGTTGCGGAACGACAGGTAGGCGTTGACGTCCTCATCGCGAACGATGATGGTCAGACGCTTGCCCTCAAGGCCAAGAGCCTTGAGCATGGCGACGGCAGCCTTGGTGGAAGGCTTCTCGAAGCCGTAGTCGTCGACGAGCACGAGCTCGCCATCGGCCAGCTTGGCGGACAGCGCGGAGCGCATAGCCAGCTTGACCTCCTTGTTGTTCATACGCTTAGCGTAGGAACGGGGCTTGGGGGCGAAGACAACGCCACCGTGACGCCACTGGGCAGCACGGATGGAACCCTGGCGGGCACGGCCGGTGCCCTTCTGACGCCAAGGCTTCTTGCCGCCACCGGAAACCTCAGAGCGGCCCTTAGCGGACTGGGTGCCCTGACGCCAAGAGGCCATCTGGCACTTGACGATGTGGTGCATAACGTGGATGTTCGGCTCGATGCCGTACACCTCAGCGGCGAGCTCGGCCTCGGCGACCTTCTTGCCCTCGCTGTTCTTTACTTCAAACTTTGCCATTTAAGTGTTCTCCTTGGTATGACGCTGGGCTAAATGGGCTGGGCCCTTAGGCCATACGGATGGCGACGAGACCATTCTTGGCACCCGGGACAGCGCCCTTGACCAAGATGAGGTTCTGCTCGGCATCGATGCGGACAACGGAAAGGTTCTTGACGGTAACGCGCTCGTTACCCATGTGACCGGCCATCTTGACGCCCTTGAGGACGCGCGCAGGATAGGCGCACTGACCGATAGAACCGGGGTGACGCTGGAAGTGAGAACCATGCGTCATAGGACCGCGGCGCTGACCCCAGCGCTTGATGCGACCCTGGAAGCCCTTACCCTTGGAGGTACCGATAACGTCGACCTTCTCGACATCAGCGAAATCAGCGACGGTGACGACCTCGCCGACCTTGTGCTCCTCGCCGTTCTCGACGCGGACCTCACGAAGGAAGCGGACAGGCTCGACGCCGGCCTTGGCGAAGTGACCAGCCATGGGCTTGTTCACGTTCTTGGCCTTGATGTCGCCGAAACCGATCTGGACGGCGTCATAGCCGTCGGTTGCCTGAGTTTTAACCTGCGAGACAGCGCAGGGGCCAGCCTGGATGACCGTGACGGGAACGACGTTGTCGTCCTCGTCCCAAACCTGGGTCATGCCAATCTTGCGGCCGAGAATCATGCTGATCAAGATATGATCCCAACTCTCGCGTGGTCTTGGGACAATGCGTACACCACCGAGCGTACGCCCCTAGAGGACCACTACTTACACGACGTGCTCCCCAGTCTTGTATTGCGTCCGGACTACCTGACAACCCTATTAAGCAGGCATTTTGTCCAGCCAGAATACTCCCCTGGTTACACACAGCTGTTTAGTATACACGGCTGCGGGCGTATCCATCGAGATTCATATTTCACTCACATTGTTTACGCAGGTAAAGTGCGTGGAGTCGCCTGGGCTTGGCAGAGGGGCGGCGAAATATATTAAGTTTGCTGCTCTACAGTCCTGCGCAAGACGGAAAGCACATTAAGTGCTTTCCTTTGCGTGCGGAACTCGCGACAAACTTAATATATTTCGCCGCCCCTCTGCCAAGCTCGGGAGACGACACGTTGATGTCTGCTTAACTCTGCTCGCTCAGCTAATTACTTTGTTGGGGGTCCACTATTTGCTGAAGGGTGAACTTACATTGATAAGGTTTGCCTTCTGCTTGTGGCTTCTGCTCGTCAAAATCGAAGATCATGATGGCGCAGTTGGGGAGTTTTGCTGGGAGCTCGAAGCCCTCTGGGGCTGCAGCCTTGATGAATTGGCGGCTGGCGCTGCCGTGGCTTACTGCTAGGAGGGTTTCGATATCCTCGGCGCCCATGATATTGGTGAGGGTGTCTACCATGCGCTCTTGCAGCGCCTGGCTTCCTTCTCCTCCGAAGGGAACCAAGTCCTCGCCCGGATCCCATACGTCGGTAAGCAATGCGTCGTGGGGACCTTCCTCAAAGGTTCCGTAGCAGCGCTCGATGATGCCTTCGCAGGGCTCGACTGCTGCATCCGGACCGAGGAGTTCGCATGCGACGAGACTTGCCGTGTCCATGGCTCGGCCTAAGGGCGATGAGACCACTTTGTCGGGGACGACGCCATGGACCTTGAGCCATGCGGCGGCTGTCTGTGCCTGTTGACGACCCAAATTGGTGAGCGGTGAATCGCAGCGACCCTGGACGAGCTTTTTGACGTTGAATTCCGTCTGGCCGTGGCGGAGCAGATACAGCTTCTTCATAGTCTCCCCTTCTGTATAACTTGCTTTGCCGGCACAGCCCTACTCGTGGGTATGCCCTACGTAGTCTTCGTCGATCGTAATCTTGGCAATCGACTTGGGATATTCCGATTCGACCCTCTGGGCCAGCGTTTGCTTGAGCTCATCGGCCCCCATGTCCAAATCCGAGGGTCGCACGCAGTCAAAGATCACATTGGTGTGCGTGGGGCCCGGCACGCAACGCAGATCGTGAATCGAAAGGCGGCTATCGATCTCTTGGGCCATGGCGTTGATGCGCAGGCGCATGCTCGCCACCTTTGAATCGTCGGTCACGATGGGATCGTAATGGAGCGTGACGATCATGCCGTCCTCGTCCCTAAACGACTGCTCGATGTTATCGAGTGTGTCGTGGCTTTCCAGCGGGCTGGCCTCGGCCGCCATCTCGGCGTGCGCACTTGCAAACTTCCTGCCCGGACCGTAATCGTGAACCATTAGGTCATGAACACCCAAAACGCCGGGATAGCTCATGATCTTGTCTCGAATGTGCTTGACCAACTTGGGATCGGGCGCCTGACCCAAAAGCGGGCTCACCGTATCCTGGATAAGCTCAAAGCCGCTCCAGCCAATATAGGCGCCAACGGCAAGGCCGACCCATGCGTCAAGATTGATGTGCGTCACCTGCGAAACAATTGCGCACGCCAGCACGGCGCCTGTGGCAAGGACATCGTTCTTGGAATCCTGCGCGGTCGCGTGCAGCGTCTCGGACTCAATACGATCGCCGAGCTTTTGGTTGAGTGCCGCCATCCACAGCTTAACGACCATCGAGAGCACTAGAACTGCCACCAGGGCAAGCGAGAACTCGACAGGCTCAGGGTGGATGACGCGCTCAACCGAGGACTTCACCAGCTCAACGCCAATCAGCAGCACGAGCGCCGCCACGACCAGACCCGAGAGATACTCGTAGCGACCGTGGCCGTAAGGATGCTCGGGGTCGGCCGGCTTGCTCGCCAGCTTAAAGCCAAGGACACTCACGATGTTCGAGCTGGCATCGGATAGGTTGTTCATGGCATCCGCCACAATCGAAACCGATCCCGAAACCACACCAATTGCACCCTTCGCAGCACAAAGCGCAACATTGGCGACAATACACACCATGCCCGCTAACGTGCCCACGCGCGCACGGTCGCCCTGCGCACGACGAACAATCCACTCGACCATCTACATCCGCCCCCACGGTTCTACTTATATATCTATTGCTCAAACGGATTGTAGTGTAGCCACTTTGTCCTCCAGATACAAAAAGGCCGCGACCCACACGGGCCACGGCCTTGGAGCATGGCAAAGGAATCGTCCTTTTGTCGCACGGGTTTATGCGCTTACCTCAGCAGCGCTCGCCACTGTTTCTGGCGAATCGGCTCCGTCCCCCGTCGCCTGCTCCTTCGCCGGCACCACGCCAAAGCAGTAGCTCAGCGCCGCAGACACCGCAAATGCCGTGCCGCCGGCAACGCAGCACCACAGCAGGTTCGAAATACCGCCCGTGGCAAAGCCAATGACCATAAGGACGTTCGTCATGCCGATGGTATAGGCCGTAACGTGGCCCACGGCTGCAACAAGGCCTCCGACGGCACCGCCAATAGCCATGCACGTCAGGCACCTGCCGTATTTAAAGCCGCAACCGTACAGCGCCGGCTCGCTTACGCCGCCGAGAACGCCCGAGATCGAATAGCCCAGCATGAGCGCCTTCTCGTCCTTATCCGCAACGCGGAGCGACGCGCCAAAGGGCATGCCCCAAACGGCAAACGTCGCCATAGTCGCGGCGATCAGGATGCACGAATCCGTTCCCACACTCATAAACTGCGCATAGGCGAGCGATAGGACAACGTTGCTGACGCCCGCAATCTTAAGGAACTCCCAACCCGCGGCAAGCCCCATGAGCGTGAACAGCGACACGATGCCACCGGAATTGCCAAGCATAAACATAAGCTGGCCCAACAGCATGCCCAGATAGCTGCCCGCCGGCGCCGTAATACACAGCGAAACCGGAACCATAACGAGCATGGTTGCAAACGGAACAAACGAAAACGCCACGGCCTTGGGGATAACGCGCTGAAAGAAACACTCCACTCGCCATAGCACGGGCACCGAGATGAGAACCGGAATAACAGTCGTCGTGTAATCGTTGACCGGCGCGGGAAGCAGGCCATACACGGAAGTCATCGATGCCCCCGTCATCGATGCGGCATCGACGAGCTTAAGCAGATCGGGCGCAATCAATACGCCGCCCAGCATCATACCCAGCTGCTCCGAGCAACCGAGCTGGCGGGCGGCCGCCCAACCAAGATAAATGGGCAAAAAGTAGTAGCCGGCGTTATAGAGCCAACTGTAGAACAGGCGATAGATTTCGGAATCGGCAGACCACAGGCCCAGCATGCCTTCGCCCATAATGACGGCGACGGTGCGAAACAACGCCGCGCAGACAATAAACGGCAGCGCCGACATCATGCTTTTGGATAGATAGTCCACCACGGCCATGGCGTTTGATGAAACCGTCGTTGTAAACGGGGTGTTAGAAACTTGTGGCATGGAACGCCTTTCCCAATGCGACATGCGGGCTGTCCCTTTGTCACATCGTGCGGTACTGACCGATTGCGCGGTATTTTTCGTAGCGGAGGTTTGTGAGGGTCGCGTCGTCGAGCTGCCCAAGCGTATCGAAGGCATCAAATGCCGAGGACATGACGGCACCGGCGATCTCCTCATGCGACAGGCCCCTATCGTCGACAATGCCGTCGATGATGCCGAGCGCCAACAGATCGGGGGCCGTGAGCTTAAGAGCCTCGGCGGCCTCATTCGCGCGCTCGGTATCCTTCCACAGGATCGACGCACAGGCCTCGGGGCTCACGACCGAATAGGCCGAGCTCGAGAGCATCAGGATGCGGTCGGCCACGGACAGCGCCAGCGCGCCACCAGAGCCACCCTCGCCCGTCACCACCGAGACAATCGGCGTCTTAAGGCCGCTCATCTCCATGAGATTCTGGGCAATCGCCTCGCCCTGGCCGCGCTCCTCGGCACCGATGCCGCAAAACGCACCCGAAGTATCGACCAGGCACAGAACCGGTCGACCAAACTTTTCGGCCTGGCGCATCAGGCGACGCGCTTTGCGATAGCCCTCGGGATGCGCCATGCCAAAGTTGCGGCGCATACGCTCTTTGGTCGTGGTGCCGCGCTCGATGGCGATGACCGTTACGGGGCGTCCGTCTTTCCAGCCGATGCCAGCCACCACAGCGGCGTCGTCGCCAAAGTAACGGTCGCCGTGCAGCTCCACAAATCCATCCAGGCCCAGCGAGATCATCTCACCCGCCGTGGCGCGATCTGCCGAGCGGGTCTGCTTGACAATCTCGAGCGCGGTTTTTGGTGCCGGCGAGCGCTTAAACAAGTGTCCCAGTTTTTTGCCGCGGCGACCCGTATGCACAATCTCATGCGGTGCCCCCAGGCCGGGCGCGTGTCCTTCGTGCAGCGCCAGCAGCTCTCCCACCGTGAGCGCAATCTCGCCACGCGGAACCACAACGTCGCAAAAACCATGCTCGAGCAAAAACTCGGAGCGCTGGAATCCCTTGGGCAGGCGCTTGTGCATGTTCTGCTCGATCACGCGCGGGCCGGCAAATGCCGTCAGGGCATCGGGCTCGGCCAGGATAATGTCGCCCTCCATGGCAAAGCTCGCGGTCACGCCGCCGGTCGTGGGGTCGGTGAGCACCGTGATATACAGGCCGCCCGCCTCGCTATGCCTTCTCACGGCAGCAGAGATCTTGGCCATCTGCATAAGCGATGTCACGCCCTCTTGCATGCGCGCACCGCCCGAAACGGTAAAGCCGACAACTGGCAATCCCAGCTCGGTCGCACGCTCAAATGTGCGGCAGATCTTCTCGCCCACCACGGAGCCCATCGAGCCCATCATAAAGTTGGCATCCATAAAGAAGAGCGCCGTATCGCAGCCGCAGATTTTACCCCTGCCGCACACAACGGCATCGCGCTCGCCCGAACGCTCGACCGCGCCCTTGAGCTTGTCGGCATAACCGGGAAACGAGAGGAAGTCCTCCGACGCCAGATTGGCATCCCATTCCTCAAACGTGCCCTCGTCGACCGTCATGTGCATGCGCGCGCGACCGCTCACGCGGAAGTGTTTGCCGCAACGAGGGCAGACCTCGAGGTTGTCGTGCAGGCGTGCCTCATCGATCACACGGCGGCACTCCGGGCACTTGACAAACACGTGGCGCGCGGGAAACTCGGCGCACGACTCGGTCATCGGCCCCTCGAGGACGTTGACCGTCTTCGCTTTTCTATTCATCAGCATAGAGATGCCCCATCAGATCGGTGTGATACATGCCCGACAAGAACTCGTCGTTTGCTAGCACGTCAAGCTGAAGCTCGCTGTTTTCGCTCACGCCCTCAATCACGAGCTCGCCCAGGGCCGAGCGCATCTTGCGAATGGCGCCGTCACGCGTGGGCGCACACACGATGAGCTTGCCGAGCATGGAGTCGTAGTACGGCGGAACTGTCGCGCCGGTGAACATGGCCGAATCCCAGCGCACGCGCGGACCACCCGGTACACGCAACGCGGTGACCGTTCCGCATGACGGCAGAAAGTCCGGCGTTTCGGCATTGATGCGGCACTCCATGGCGTGGTTGCGAACCGGCATGTCCTCCTGCTCAAAGGGCAGAGGTTGGCCGGCTGCCACGCGCAGCTGCCACTTGACCAAGTCGGTATCGGTCACAAACTCCGTAACCGGATGCTCCACCTGCAAGCGCGTGTTCATTTCCATAAAGTAGAAATTGCCGTCGTCCGAATACAGGAACTCGATGGTACCGGCGCCCTCATAGCCAACGGCACGAGCCAGGTCACGCGCCGCCTTGTGCATGCGCGCGCGAATATCATCGCGTCCGTCGAGGCACGGCGCGGGGCTCTCCTCGATCAGCTTTTGGTTGCGGCGCTGCACCGAGCACTCGCGCTCGCCGAGCGAAAACACATGGCCCTGCTTATCGGCCATAATCTGCACCTCAACGTGGTGCGCCGGCGCGACGAACTTCTCCATGTAGCACTCGCCGTCGCCAAAAACGGCCTCGCCCTCGGCGCGCGCCTCGACAAATGCCTTTGCCGCATCTTCCACGCGCTCGACCTTGCGAATACCGCGACCGCCGCCGCCCGCACGCGCCTTAATAAGCACGGGGCAGCCAATGCGCTCAGCCTCGGCCGTTGCCTCCTCGGGACTTTTGAGCAAATCGCAGCCCGGTACGATGGGCACGCCCGCCGCGGCAGCCGTTCGACGTGCGGCGTCCTTGTCGCCCATGCTGTCGATCACCTTGGCCGAAGGACCGACAAACGTCAGGCCATACTTGTCGCAGTCGCGCACGAAGCTCGCCTTCTCGGAAAAGAAGCCATAGCCGGGATGGATCGCCTTTGCTCCCGACTTCACGGCACAGGTGAGCACAGCATCGTCGTTGAGGTAGCTCTCGGCAAGACGCGGGCCGCCGATGCAATACGCCTCGTCGGCAAGCTGCACGTGCAGCGCGTCCGCATCGGCCGTGGAATAAACGGCGACGGTCTTGATGCCCATATCGCGGCACGCGCGGATAACACGGACCGCGACTTCTCCGCGGTTGGCGATGAGCACTTTGTCGAACATGAAGCCTTCCTTAACTTTCGTGCATGAGTGCAAAAGACATATCGGCGCGGCAGCAAACCTCACCGTTGACGCTCGCAGTACCCGTCGCAAAGCGGAACGGCCCGCGCGCACGCGTGATGGTGCACACCAGATCAACCGTGTCGCCCGGGCGCACCGGACGCTTAAAGCGCACCTTGTCCAGACTCGTGTAGAACGGCGTCGCGCCGCGCGCCTCCTCATCGCCCATCAGCAGCACGCAACAGTTTTGGGCGAGCATCTCGCACTGAATCACGCCGGGGACCACCGGGTTTCCCGGAAAATGCCCCTGCAAAAAGTACTCGTCGCCCGTGATCGTGATCTTGCCGTGGGCCTCGTCGCCCACCAGCTCGGCCTCGTCGAGCAAAAGCATCGGCTCGCGATGCGGCAACAGCTTCTTGAGCTCTTCTTTGTTCATGGACATCACCTATCCGATCCTCATGAGGCAGCTGCCAAACTCCACGAGGTCGCCGTCGGCCACGCAGATCTCGATCACCTCGCCATCCGCCTCTGCCGTCACCTCGTTGAGAACCTTCATGGCCTCGATGATGCAGAGGGTCTCGCCGGCCTTGACCTTAGAGCCCACGTGCACAAACGGCTCGTCGCCCGGCGCCGGGGCAGCATAGAAAACGCCGACCATGGGAGCGGTCACCTCGGTGCCCTTGGGCTCCGGTGCGGCGGCAGGTGTCTGCGCGGCGGGCTCCGG
>CALFGH010000192.1 GCA_937958315.1 uncultured Collinsella sp.
AAGTGGGTATGATGGAATCAGCTAGGTCGCGGGGCGTCGCCTGTGTTTGGCGGCGTCCCGTTTTTGTGTTGCAGGGAGGGTAAGGCATGAACGCCACAGTCGTGATTCCAACGTATTGGGCGGGCGATGACGCTTGCGCAAACGCCCCTGGCACCTATGACCATTCGACGCGACTCAACGCCGACAATCCCGAACTCGACCGCTGCCTGGCCTCGCTTGAGCAGGTACGTGACATCCCGCGCATCATCCTTTTGGTGGTCTGTCCCGTTTCTGCCACAGCCGATGTGTCGCTGCGCGTGCACGAGATTGTCGACGCGCATCCCACGCTCAAGGTCACCGTTGTCACCAACACCCAGGCCTCGCGCATCGCAGACCGGGTTGCTCAGATCGCGCCCAAGGGTTCGGGCGAGTGCGTGAGCCTGCGAGGCTACGGTGCCATCCGCAATATGGGGCTAGCCTGTGCCGCTGTGCTGGGGCATGACGCGGTTATCTTTTTGGATGACGATGAGACTGTCATCGACGCCGACTTTATGAAGCGCGCGACCTATGCGTTGGGGCAGCAGACGCGTCAGGGCTTGCCGATCTTGGTCAAGAGCGGCTATTTCTACGATCGCGACGGCTCGCCGCTGGCTCCCACGGACAAGGTGGGCATCTGCCATCGTTGGTGGACCAAGCGTATCGAGTTCAACCGTTGGATGAAAAAGGCGCTCTCGGGCACCCGCATCTCGCGCTCCAACTACGTGTGCGGCGGCCTGATGGCCCTGCACGCCCGCGCCTTTACGCGTGTGGCCTTTGACCCGTTTATCACCCGCGGCGAGGACTTGGATTACCTCTTTAACATGCGCATGTTTGGCTACGACGTGTGGTTCGATAACGAGTGGACCGTGCGCCATCTGCCTCCGGAGTCCGAAAAGCGCTCACCGCGCTTTATGCAGGATGTATACCGTTGGTACTACGAACGGGCCAAGTTGACATTCGCCGCGCATCAAAAGGAGCTCATTCCCGTTACGGCGGCATCGCTCATGCCCTACCCGGGCCCGTGGATTTCGCGCG
>CALFGH010000193.1 GCA_937958315.1 uncultured Collinsella sp.
CGCGTGCACGATTCCCTCGCTGCTCTTTCGGCCCAGACGGCCATGGCCACGGCGCCGGCTCCCGCGATGGATGCTCCCGCCGTCGACCCGCTCGACCCCACGGGTGCTACCGGTCAATTTATGCCCGACCCCTCGGACACCGGCTTCTTCACCCTGTCCGAGTCCGAGATGGTTCAGCAGGACCGCAAGGAGGCCAAGGTCCGTCGTCGCCATCGCCACACGGGCCTCAAGGTTTTCTTGGTGCTGCTTCTGCTGATCGTCATTGCCGCAGGCGGTCTTGGCTTTGCCTACACGCGCGGCCTGGGCTTTCCCTCGCAGGAGTCTGTTGTCACCGACCTGTTCCAGGCTGCCGGTGACGGCGATACCGCCAAGGCCGAGTCCTGCCTGGCCTCCAGCCTGTCCGAGGACGCCAAGTCGATGATCATTTCCTCGATTCCGCAGGGCGCCACCGTCTCCATTGAGGGCATGGACCAGTCTATGACCGAGACCACCGCCAAGGTCAAGGCGTCGCTGTCCAAGGGCGGCGAGCAGGAGTACACCGTCAAGTTCGTGCGCTCCGACAACCATATCGGTTGGGCCGTCTCCTCGCTCGACATCGATCTATCGGCTGCTGACAACCAGTAGTGACCTTATGAGATTTGGCGCTGCCCGGTGCTTCACCGCAAGTGAGGTGCCGGGCTTGCGCTAGTATGATGGGCTAGTAGTTTTCCAGCAATCATCCAACACATCAGGAGTTGCGTTGTTTTCTTTGATGGATATGTTCTTCGGTAGCTATGCGGGCGATCTTGCCATCGACCTCGGCACCGCCAACACGCTTGTCTCCGTGCGCGGCAAGGGCATCGTCATTCGCGAGCCCTCCGTTGTCGCCATCGACAAGAACGATGAGCGCATCCTGGCTGTCGGTATCGAGGCAAAGCGCATGCTCGGCCGTACGCCCGGTAACATTGTGGCCGTTCGTCCCCTTAAGGACGGCGTCATCGCCGACTTCGACGTTACCGAGGCCATGCTTCGCTATTTTATCGACAAGGCGTCCGAGAAGCGCTATCCGTGGACCCCGCGTCCGCGCGTTGTCGTCTGCGTCCCCTCCGGTGTCACGTCGGTCGAGAAGCGCGCCGTTTTTGAGGCTACGATCCAGGCCGGTGCCCGCCAGGCATACCTGATCGAGGAGCCCATGGCCGCTGCCATCGGCGCCGACTTGCCTGTCGAGGAGCCCACTGGCTCCATGGTCATCGATATCGGTGGCGGTACCACCGAGGTCGCCGTTATCGCCATGGGCGGTATCGTCGTGTCGCAGTCCATCCGCATTGCCGGTGACGAGTTTGATCAGGCCATCCTTACCCACGTTCGCGATGCCTATAACCTGGCTATCGGCGAGCGCACGGCCGAGGACATCAAGATCAAGGTCGGTTCTGCCGTGCCGCTCAAGGATGAGCTCGACGTCGAGGTCAACGGCCGCGACGTGATCACGGGCCTGCCCAAGACCGTGCGCATCGAGAGCGAGGAGATTCGTCGCGCGCTCAATAAGCCGCTCGACGAGATGGCCAAGGCCGTCAAGGACGCCCTCGACGCCACGCCGCCCGATCTTGCCTCGGATCTTATGTACTACGGCATCCTGTTGACCGGCGGCGGTGCGCTGCTGCGCGGCCTCGACGTGCGTCTGCGCGACGAGACCGGCGTTTCGGTCAACGTCAGCCCTACGGCGCTCGACAACGTCGTCAACGGCTGCGCCCGCGTGCTCGAGGCCAACGCGTTTGACGGTGGCTTCGTCCAGACCAATGCTTAATTTCCAAAAGGTGGATTCCATTTGGCACGATCTTCGGGTTTCTCTTCAAATCTGAATACCAAGCGACAATCAACGGGTATGCGCCCGTTGATTGTTTTCAGCGTAATTTCGGTGCTGCTGCTTACGTTTTACATTCGCGAGGGCGAGGCGGGACCGATTCATGCCGTGCGTTCTGGCGTGACGACGATTACCTCGCCGGTGCGTTTTGTGGGCTCGGCTGTGGCCGCGCCCTTTAACGCAATCGGAAACGTGTTCTCAAACCTTACGGCTTCGCAAGACACCCTCGACGAGCTTAAGAAGCAAAACGAGGTCCTGACGTCAAAGGTTGCCGAGCTCTCGGAGGCTCAAAAGACCGCCGAGCGACTCGAGAGCCTGGTCGGTCTTCAGTCGACCTACAACCTCAAGTCCACCGCGGCTCGCATTGTCGGCGCGTCGGGCGATGCCTGGACCTCGACCGTTACCATCGACAAAGGCTCTGCCGACGGTCTTACCATCAACATGCCCGTGACGAGTTCTGCCGGTGTCATCGGTCAGATTATCGAGGTTTCGGCCAAGACCTCCACCGTCCGCCTGATTAGTGATGAGAACTCGGGCGTGTCCGCCATGGTGCAGGATACGCGCGCTCAGGGTATGCTGCAGGGGCAGCCCGACGGTACCCTGCGCCTGGAGCACGTGAGTGTCGATTCCGACGTGAAGGTGGGCGACATCATCGTGACCTCGGGCATCGGCGGCGTATTCCCCAAGGGCCTGCCGCTCGGTACGGTCTCGTCGGTGGAGAAGTCTGCCAACGATGTGTACTACACCATCGTCGTGCGCGCCCAGACAACGGCCGAAAACAACGAGGAAGTGCTGGTCATTACGTCGCTGACCGATGAGCAGTCGGCTTCGGACGAGGATGTGAGCAGCGCCAACAGTACGCCGCAGGGCACCTCGCGCGATGCGGCCACCAAGTCCAAAGACGAAAGCTCGGATGAAAGCTCCGATGCGTTCGACACGACTGACTCGGGCTCGAGCGAATAGGGAGGCATGTCCATGGATCTACACGAACAGGGGACTGGCTCCCGCACTTTTGCGATTGCCGCCATTGTCTGCGTCCTGCTGCAGGCGGGCTTGGCGCCGCAGATCTCCATCGCGGGCGGTCGCGTCAACTTTATGATTATCCTGGTGTGCCTGAGTGTGTTTTCGGGCGATCCCACGCGGGCCGTCATCTGCGGTTTTTGCAGCGGCCTGTTCTACGACCTGTCGGCAGCCGTGCCGGTGGGCGTGATGTCGCTGTTGCTGACAGTGGGCAGCTTTGCCCTGACACACAGTGCCGCCGGTCAGACGGGCGGCACCCCGAGCGCTCGCGGCATCACGGTGGGCGCCTTTGCGCTTGCCATTAACGTGATCTACAGCATTATCTTGCTGTTTATGGGACTGGAATCGAGTTTTGTCGTGGCGATCTTTGGACACGCCCTGCCGTCCTCGATTCTGACCGGTCTGGTCGCCGTTCCGTTTTTGATGTCCGGCGTCGCGCCGCAGTCTGGCTATGGGTTCTCCGCGCGCGGTGGGCGTCAGTCGGGTATGCGCTTTAAGCCCAAGACCCGTAAGCTCAAATAGGGGAGGCCTGTAGATGTCTTCCCAGTTGACGGTTGTTGTCGCCGGTATCGTGCTGGTCGTGGCCATTGTGGTCGCGCTGGTCATCATGCGCCGCGGCGACTCCCGCTTTACCTACGACACGCAGCACGGAACGGCCCCGCGCGCCACCGAGGGCGAGGGCAATACGGCCGCTACGGCCTTTAAGGGCCGCTTTTCCATCCTCACCGCGGGCGTGGGTGCGATGTTTGCCGCGCTTGCCGTTAAGCTGTGGGGCATGCAGATGGTCTCGTCGGACTACTACGACAAGCAGGCCAAGAGCAATCAGACCCGTACCGTTACCACGCCTGCCGTGCGTGGCCGCATCTTGGACCGCAACGGCGTCGCGCTGGTGCAAAATCGCCCTTCGCTCGCCGTCGTCGCCTATCGTGACCTTGCCGATGACAAGGTACTGGTGCGTCATCTTGCCAACGTGCTCGGCATGCCGTATATCGCGGTGCTACGCAATATCCAGGACAATTCCGAAGGCGCGCAGAGCCTGCATACGATCGCGACTGACGTGCGCCGCTCTACTGTCGCCTACATCCAGGAGCACGCCGGTGAGTTTCCCGGTGTGAAGATCGCCGAGCGCACCGAGCGCCAATACCCGTATGGCGAGACCGCCTGCCATATCTTGGGCTATACCGGCACCATTACCTCCGAGCAGCTCGAGGCGCAGAACAAGAAGTCGTCGGACGGCAGCGATAGCGCGGCTGGCCAGATCTCGTATCAATCGGGCGATATTGTGGGCCAGGCGGGCGTAGAGATTTACTACGAAAATCTGCTGCAGGGCATTCGTGGTGAGCAGACCGTGAAAGTTGACGCCTCGGGTAACGTGACCGGTCAAGCCGGCGCCGTTCCCGCCAAGGCCGGTTCTGACATTAAGCTTACGCTGGATCTTAAGATTCAACAGGCCTGCGAGACGGCTCTGGCGAATGCCATTGAGCTTGCCAAGACCACGGGTCATAGCGATGCCGGCAACGGCGCCGTGGTGTGCCTCGATCCCAACAATGGTGAGATTCTGGGTATGGCGAGCGAGCCCAAGTTTGATCCGTCGGTGTTCATCGGCGGCGTTTCCAACGACGTGTGGACCGAGCTCAACGACGACAAGGGTTCGCATCCGCTGCTCAACCGCGCCATTAGCGGCCAGTATATGTCGGCTTCGACCATCAAACCGCTCTCGGCTCTGGCCGGTCTTGAGTTTGGAACCTATACCTCAGGCCAGACCACGAACTGCACGGGCTATTGGACGGGCCTGGGCAAGTCATGGGGTAAGTACTGCTGGCTGCATTCCGGTCACGGCACTATGACGCTGCAGTCCGGTATCGCCAACTCGTGCGACCCCGTGTTCTACGATATGGGCAAGGCGTTTTTCTACAACGACCAGCATCCCGAGGGCCTGCAGGAGGTCTTTCGCCGTTGGGGCCTGGGCAAGACCTGCGGCATCGATCTGCCAAGCGAGGGAACGGGCCGCATTCCTGACGCCAAGTGGAAAGAGTCGTACTTTACCGACGCCTCGGCCGAGGACCGCAAGTGGAATGCCGGCGATATGACTAACATCGCTATCGGCCAGGGCGACATTTTGGTGACGCCGCTGCAGATGGCGTGTGCCTACATGGGCCTCGCCAACGGCGGCAAACAGTACGTGCCCCACGTCTTCTTGTCGGCGGTGTCGCGTGATGGCGACGGCGATGCCTACAAGTACAACGGCAAGGGCAAAAAGAAGCGCCTGGAGGCCCATATCAATAGCGATGCCGACCTGGCGCTGGTCCGTAACGGCATGCACGATGTGATTTACTCGGCGTCGACTTCGACTGCCGCGCACTTTAACTCCTTGACCCCCACGGTCTACGGCAAGTCCGGCACGGGCGAGAAGAGCGGCGAGGACGATTACGCGTGGTTTTGCGCCTACGCGCCGGCCGATGAGCCCAAGTACGTGATTGTCACTGTCTTGGAACAGGGCGGTGGTGGCTCCGATACCGCGCTGCACGTCGTGCGCGATGTGCTCGGCGCCATCTATGATGAGCCTGACACATCTTCTGCCACGGGCGATTCCTCGGTTCGATAGGAGGTTGCGATGGATTTTTCGCCGGCGGACCTGTTCCGCTCAACTAAAACCGGTTCTCGCAGCAGCCTGGACCGTGTCAACAAGCAGCTTTCGGCCTCGCGCGGTACGTTTCGCCAGAAGGTGCACATCGGCGTGCTGCTGGCAGCCTTGGCGCTCGTAGCCTATGGTGCCATCATCATTTGGTCGGCCTCGCAGTTTAAGGCCGACGCCTCATTCTCGCGCCACCTGTTGGGCATCGGCATCGGTGCGGTGCTTGCGGTGCTCGTCTGGCGTACCGATCTACGCGGCATCTCTAACTTCTCGCCGGCGCTGCTCGTCATCGACCTCATTGTGATTTTCTCGCCCAAGATTCCGGGTCTGTCCTATACGGGCGGTCTGGGCATGACGGGTT
>CALFGH010000194.1 GCA_937958315.1 uncultured Collinsella sp.
GACGAGGGCCTGGCAAGTGAGCGCATCGAGCTTACCGTCGCGGACAACGGCTGTGGTGTGAGCGCGGCCGACCTGCCGCGCGTGTTCGAGAAGGGCTTTACCGGCGACAACGGCCGCACCACCAAGCGCGCAACGGGCATTGGCCTCTACCTGGTGGCGCGTCTGTGCTCCAAGATGGGTATCGATGTCACCGCGGCATCCGAGCCCGGCGAAGGCTTCGTCGTCACGTTTGCCTTCTCGACCAACAAATTCCAATACTTTGAGTAGTCGTCGCGGTGTAACGTCCCGGAGCGTCATTCACGTTAAGACAATTATCCCAAACGGGATAATTCCATCATGATGTGCTATGATTATCCCGTTTGGGATAATCATAGGGGATTAGCATGCAAGACTGGAATGAGCGAACGATTTTTGACCCAGCTGAACTCGGTGCATATTTGCGTGAGCGCCGGAAGAAGCTCGGTTATACCCAACGCGATGTGGCTGATTTCAACCAGTGCAGTTTGCGCTTTGTGAGCGAGCTTGAGCGTGGAAAGGCGGGTGCCAATCTTCGCCAAACCCTTCAAATCGCTAACAGCTTGGGGGTCGATTTGATCCTGAGGGAGAGGGGCGACGGCTCATGGCATTAAAGGTTTATCGTGAGTATCGGGGAACGTTTGAGCTGGTCGGAGAATTTGAGAGGGCCGACCCCGTAAACGAGACGTTTGCATATGATGAGGGATATCTTGAACGCGACGATGCTGCCGCACTCTCAGCTTCTCTTCCCTTGCGACATGAGCCATATGCCAGCAATGAGTTTTCGGCCTTCTTTTCGGGCATGCTTCCCGAGGGCCCGGTTCGGCATGAGCTGTCGATGCGTTTTCAAATCCACCAGTCAGACTATTTATCGATGCTCGAGCGTTTGGGCGATGAGTGCGTTGGTGCCTTGAGGTTTCTCGGCGATGAGAAATCGAGCTACGATCCGGGCTATCGTCCTCTGCAAGACGAGGATTTTGAGGCACTTTCTAAGGCGGAAGTGTTTGAGATTGCAAATGATATGCAGGATTCGAGGCTGTCGTTGGCGGGCGCTCAGTCTAAAACCGGTTGGTTTTTACCGCGCGGTAAAGATGCAAAAAAGGCCGGGTCGGGGGATTGGATGCTGCCGCTCGGCTCTGCCCCCTCGACTCACATAGTCAAGATTGCTTCAACTAAACATCCGGATTTGCCGTTCAACGAATTAATTTGCATGACGGCAGCGTCTGCTGCTGGGCTTGAAATTGCCCGTTCAGAAGCTTCGGATACGATTCCTGGTGCGTTCTTTTCCGAGCGTTATGACAGAATCTGGAGCAATGAGCCGCCGTCGATGAGCGGATTCGATGTGCCTCTGAGGCTGCATCAGGAGGATTTTTGCCAAGCGGTTGGCTGGCCTTCGTATATGAAATACGAGACACGTCCCGATAGCTGCTATATGGCTCTTTGCGGCCGATTGATAAGAGAGCAATCGTCTAACGTAATTGCTGATACTCAAATGTTCGCTCGTCAGGTAATGGTCGATTATGCGTTGGGGAATTGCGACTCGCATCTCAAGAACCATTCGTTTCTTTATAGTCCGAGTTGGCGGGAAAAGAGGTTGGCCCCTGCATACGATATTGTTTGCACGACGATAATGGGATACGACCATAATCTTGGGATTGATATTGGGGATCACCGGGTGATCGATGGGGTGACTCCTGAAGATTTCGAATTCATGTCTCAAGATTTGCATCTGCCACTCAAGATGATCAAGAACATCGCGGCGGAAGTGGCTGAAGAGGTGTCTGCCCAGCTTGCAGAACTTGCCTCTGCAACCGGAGATTTGGGTCGGGTCGCTCTGAAAATTCAGACGGATTCCGTTGAGAGAATGAGGGTTCTGGAGCAATTCTCAGCCTAAAGCAAAGCGGGGCCACCGTAATGGTGGTCCCGCTCTTGGAAGACTTGGGCACGTGGGCTTGCGCTCCGCGATGCGTTAGGCGTACGTTTGCTACTTCACGACCAAAATGTCGCAGTCCGTATTGCGCAACAGGAACGTCGAAATCGAGCCCAGTAGCGCGTACTTAATTGAGGACAGGCCGCGAGCGCCGCAGAGCACCAGGTCGGGCTTGACCACGTCGAGCATCTCGTCCTTGAGCGTCTCGCGAATACGGCCGGCGCGAATCATGACCTCGACCTCGGGAATGTCGGGATTGGCCTTGGCCTCTTCGAGCTGCTTGGCGATGGAGTTCTTAAATGCCTCCTCTAGGCCGTTGACCAGATCGACCGGATAGGAACCGGCGCTCTCGAGCGCCGTGGAATCGATGACGTGGCCGATGATCAGCTTGGCGCCGTTGTTCGCGGCGACCTTGATGGCGCGTGCGAGCACAAAATCCTGCTGCTCAGTACCGTCGAGTGAAACAAATACCTTGGTATAGCCCTCGTTCATGGTTTCCTCCTTGGTCTATCGCACGGGCGCGGGGCTCGTGCGTCGGGCGACGCGTTGGCCGCCGGACACTTTATCTTGTTGCAGTTATACCCAAGGATTTGGTTTTGATCGCTCGCAATTCTGTGAACGGGCGAGTTTTTTGGTAAGGGTAGGCGCAGGCGCGCCGCCAACGGTTGATAATGGGACATCGCCCGCACCGTCCGCAGAACATATCGGCGGGTGTCTAACGAGGGGGGTCCCTTTGGATATCATCGAGCTTCTAAAATCTGCCTTCATGGGCCTGGTCGAGGGCATTACCGAATGGCTGCCTGTTTCGTCGACCGGTCACATGATCTTGGTGGACGAGTTCGTCAAGATGAACGTGAGCGAGACGTTCTGGAATATGTTCCTGGTCGTGATTCAGCTTGGCGCCATTTTGGCCGTCTGCGTCCTGTTCTTCTACGACCTCAACCCGTTTTCTCCCAGCAAAGGCAAGGAGGGCCGTCGCGACACCTGGGTGCTGTGGGGCAAGATCGTGCTTGGCTGCATTCCCGCCGCGGCGATCGGTCTGCCGCTTAACGACTGGATGGAGGAGCATTTCTATAATGCTCCCGTCGTGGCGCTGGCGCTCATTGTGTACGGCGTGCTGTTTATCGTGATTGAGAACTGGCGCGCGAACAAGCGCGACCAGGCCGCTCTTGCCGGTTCGTTTGGTTCGCGTGCCGTGGTGACGGGCGGACGCCCCGCTGGTGCGCATTTTGCCGCGCCCGTTGCGACTGCCGCCGCAGACGATGATGATAACCTGGACTTTGGCTCCATCACTACGCTCGAGGACCTGAGTTGGAAGACCGCGCTGGGTATCGGTTGCTTCCAGGTGCTTTCGCTGATTCCGGGCACATCGCGCTCCGGCTCCACCATCATCGGCGGCCTGCTGCTGGGCTGCACGCGCTCGGTGGCGTCTAAGTTTACGTTCTTCCTGGCCATTCCCGTTATGTTTGGCGCGAGCGCGCTCAAGCTGGTCAAGTACTTTATTAAGGGCGGTACCTTCGGCACCAACGAGATCGCCATCCTAGGCGTGGGCTGCATCGTCGCCTTTGTGGTTTCGCTTATCGCCATCAAGTGGCTTATGGGCTTTGTCCGCCGTCACGACTTCAAGTGCTTCGGCGTCTACCGCATCATCCTGGGCATCGTGGTGCTTGCGTACTTCTTTGTCCTGGAGCCTATGCTCGGCCTGTAACTTGGTTGACGCTGCGCGGCGACCAGAGCGACAACTTGTCATTCAAAGGGGGTGGCATGACCAAAAGGTCTATGCCGCCCCCTTTTCATGCCAATTTGTTCGCTCTGGCCGCCGCTCGCTGCTGCCATGACATCGGTGGCCCCCCATTGCGCCAAATCCGCTGGGGCGGGTCTGACGGTGGCGCACGGAGTCGTGGTGTGATTTGCGCCGGTGTCCGCGCGGCTCGGTATACTGGTACGGCTCAAACTATGGCGCTGCCCGCAGGCGCGCCGTCCGTCAGATGAGGAGTCGCCCATGACCCAGCCCCTGCCCTGGGAAAAGAACGCCGCGGTACCCGTGCCGCCCGCGCCGGAACCCGTGCCGCTCGATGCATACACCGCCCTCTGCAGCGCCTCCGCAGAGCCGAAAAGATCGTTTA
>CALFGH010000195.1 GCA_937958315.1 uncultured Collinsella sp.
AAGAAAGAATGCGAGAACCCGTGTCCAGTCCGTTTACCAGCTTTTTAGCCCAGCACTTTGACCAGATTAACGACTATCTGGCCACGTTCTTTGACGGACAGGCAACTTCCGCCGATATCGAGCGTTACCTGTATACCCCGCTCTCGACATTTACGGCCAATGCCGGCAAGCGCCACCGCCCGCTCATCTGCATGCTCGCCGCCACCGCGGTAGGTGGCAGCTTTGAGAGCGCCCGCAGCGCGGCGGCGGCTATCGAGCACTTTCAGTCGGGAGCGCTTATCCATGACGACATCGCCGACAACGGCCAGCTGCGTCGCGGCAAGCCTTGCATGCACCTTACCGAGGGCACGGGCCTTGCCATCAACTGCGGCGATCTGGCGCTCACCATGGTCACCAAGACGGTTCTCGACGACCCCACGCTGGAGTCCGGCGTGAAGCTGCGCGTGCTCCACGAGCTTACCGAGATGATCGTTCGCACCATCGAGGGCCAGGCGCTCGACCTAGGTTGGGTCCGTGACGGGCGCTTTGATATCTCAGTTGATGACTACCTGGACATGGCGACGCACAAGACCGCGTACTACAGCGGAGCCACGCCACTTGCCGCCGGAGCCATTATCGGCGGCGGCAGCGATGGGCAAATCGAAGCGCTGCGCGCCTTTGGTCTGCACACGGGCCTTGCCTTTCAGATTCAGGACGATCTGCTCAACTTGATCGGCACCAAAGAGGCCGCCAACAAGGACTTCCGCACCGATATCACCGAGGGCAAGCGCACCCTCGTCGCCGTGCACGCCCTGTCAGACGAGCGTTATCACGACGAGGTCGAGGCAATCCTTTCCTCGGGCACCGAGGACCCCGCGCAACTTGCACGCGCCGTGGAGATCTTCCAGGAGACCGGCTCCATCGATTACGCCCACACTTACGCGCTCGACCTGACCGCCAAGGCGAAAGCGGCCATCGAGAACGTTGAGCTTGATCCGCACGCACGCGAGCTGTTCCTCTCCATGGCAGATTTCTTTGTGGAGCGCCTTAACTAGCGGGGGTAATAAAACCTGTCAGCAGCGTATTTGGGTACAACTTGCTACACTGTTGAGTGCATGTTTATGCATCCCTTTGCGTTGTCTATCCGACACACGCTCAAATAGTACGAATGGTACGCCGAAAGGGGTTCGTTCATGGAACCTATTACAACGGGCATGCA
>CALFGH010000196.1 GCA_937958315.1 uncultured Collinsella sp.
AGCAGGCACCCCGTCCTCGTCCGTAAACTCTTCCGCTGAGCGAGCCATAGGTGCCACGCACCGATGTGATAAAGCGTGAGCTTGAAATTGGTGCTATATTCGGCTTGAGTCGTTTAATGCTAGTACGGGAGGCTGATATGGGTCTGTTCAAGAAGAAAAACCCGCAGGATGCCTTTGATCCCGATGTGTTTACCATCACGGATACGATTTTGGACCCGCCGCGGTTTACGTTTTTGCCGGCTATCTACCAGGATGCCACGCGTCGCAAGTGGGCCGTGCATCAGCGCGGAGGCGAGCCGAAGATTTTTGACTATGCGGACGTGTTGCAGTGCGAAGTAGCCGAGGCGGGCGATCCGGAGGCCGAGGAAGTGGCCTCAAAACAGGAATTTGCCCAGCGTATCCTGGCGAATCCTGCCAAGGCAGCAAAAATAAATGCCGCCAAGCGTAATATGTGTCTTGGTATGGGCGTTGTTGTGGCGGTTCAGACGGGAAAAGACGAGGTTTCCAAATTGGAGATTCCCGTTATGACCGACGAAGTCAAACGCGATTCAAGTCTATATAAGTCGTATCGGAATGTCGCCGAGAAGATCAAGGCCGAATTTGATGCCATGGGAGGGCTGGCCTAATTTTGGCGGCATACGTTTCTGAATGAGGAGTCTGTGCAATGGCAGGCGAATCTTATGCAATTCTCCCCAAAGATCGTGCTGTTGAGGGAATTCTTTGGTATATCCAGCACCATCAGCTTGCCGGCGGCGATCGCCTGCCGGCCGAGCGCGTGCTGTGCGAAGAGATCGGCGTTTCGCGTACGGCGTTGCGCGCTGGTATCACGCGGCTCATCTCGTGTGGAACGCTCGAGAGCCGTCGCGGATCGGGTACGTATGTGTGTCCTCCCAAGCCGCTGAACATCTTTCAGGAAACGTATAACTTTTCCGATGCTGTGCGGACTGCCGGCCTGCACCCCTCTTCTCGTCTGGTTTCCACCGGGACCATCGAGGCGGATGAGGCGCTTGCCGACAAGCTTGGGGTGTCTGTAGGCGCTCCTTTACTCCGTATGCAGCGCGTTCGACTTATTGAGGGCGAGCCGGCGTCAATCGAGACCGCTCACGTTAACCTGTCCCTGTGTCCCGCGCTTCCCGATCACGATTTTGAGTGTGAGAGCCTTTACGATGTCCTGCTCAAAGAAGGCGGCGTGCGTGTTGAGCATGGACGTGAGCATATTTCCATCTCGCGTTTGAACGCCGAGGAGGCCGAGCTGCTCCAGCAAGAAGAGGGAACGCCGGTGTTCTATGAGAGCACGATCGAATTTGATAAGGACATGCGTTTTGTGGAGCATTGCAAATCGGTGATTTTGCCCACAAAGTTCCGCTTTGCCGATAACGGCGAAGAGAACGGCATTAGGAGCGTGGCAGGTGAACAATGGCTGAAACAGTAGTTGCCACCCCGGTTTATATGCGCATTCGACGCCGCATCGAGGAGCGTATCGAGCGCGGAATATATCCCACGGGTTCCATGATTCCGTCCGAAAAAGACCTCGCCGAGGAATTTGGTACGACACGCTTGACCATCCGAAGTGCTGTCGATGAGTTGGTTCGGCGTGGGCAGATTCGACGCGTCCGCGGAAAGGGCGCGTTTGTGGCACAGAAAGTGCCCGTTGCGTACGAGCGAACAGGAGGCTTTCGCGAATCGGTTCGTGCTTCGGGTGGCGAGCCGTCCGTCCGCATCCTCGCGCGTTCCAAGCGTTATGCGGGCCCATATTATGCCAACCTGTTTGGTATTGCCGAGGACGATTTGCTGTATTCGATTCGGCGTTTGAACTGCGTCAACGGCGACCCCGTATCGATTGAGACGGCGTTCATCCCGTGCCTGCTGTTTCCCACAATCGAAGATATTGACGTGTCGGTCTTCAGTTTGTACGAGATCTATGAGATGTTGGGCCGAAAGCCGGTCATGGCACAGGAAAAGCTCGATATCGAAGCGCTGGGCGCACGAGATGCCGGCCTGCTTGGACTGGAGCAGGGCGATTTTGCCTTGACGCTTGAGTGCGTGAGCTTCGATGCGAACGGCCAGGCGATCGAGTACGCCAAGTCGTTTAACCGCGGTGATGCGGGTGGATATACCTATACGTACTAGCTGGTTTTTTTGCATAACGGGCTGAAAAGCTGACGGAATTTTGATTCGTTGGGTCAGCTGTATATACAACCTTACAGGGCCCAAAATCGACCGTTCGCCGAAGGGGATAAATTAATCGACAAAGAGGTATCAAAAAGCCGTAACCTGTAACTGTGATTGGTATCAAATACTAATGATTTGTTTCGAGGTGAGACGATGAAGATGCTCGATTACGTTCAGCTTGCCCATGTGCGTATGGGAGAGAACCTCGAGCGTTCGTCTGAGCTGGTAGCGCAGCTCGTTGATATTTTCCAGTCCGGTTCTTTTGACGCACTGCGCATCGTTGCTTCGGGTTCGTCTCGCCATGCCGCCGATTGCGCCCGCGATTACCTGCAAGATGCGCTGCAGATGCAGGTGTCCGTTGTGACGCCCGAAGCCTTCGTCGATTTTGAACACACCTATCCGCAGCATGCGCTCAACATCGCCGTCTCGCAGAGTGGCTATTCGACCAATACGATTGCGGCGCTCGATTACATGCGCACACACGATATGGCTGCAGTTGCGCTCACGGCGAACGTCGAGGCACCCATCAAGGAGCACACTGACATCGTTCTTGACTACGGTGTGGGCGTCGAGTCGGTGGACTTTGTGACTCTGGGCGTCGAGGTTCTCGTTGAGTACCTGGTACTCTTTGGTATTTACGGCGGTCAGGCGCGCGGAACGATTGACGCCAAGGGCGTTGCCCAGCGTCTTGACGACCTGCGCGAGGCTATCCAAGCCAATGCCGTGATGTGCAAGACCGCCGAGGCATATGTCCAAGACCACATGCTCGAGCTTTCTGAGCACGCGCCCGCCATGGTCGTCGGCAACGGCCCCAACTACGGTGTTGCCGAGGAGGCAGCGCTCAAGCTGAGCGAGACCATCAAGATTCCCGCCATGCATCACGAGGGCGAGGAGTTCGTCCACGGCCCCGAGATGCAGATCGTTCCGGGCTATCTGGTGTTTATCGTCGACGATCCGCAGGGGTCGGAGCGTCTTGCGAATATCGCTGATGCGCTATCGAACGTTACGACAAAAACGGTGCTGCTCACGGCCCATCCCAAGGGTAGGGCTCACGAGGTTGCGGTGCCTCAGGTGGCTCCGCTGCTCAGCGCAATTCCCAATCTTGTGTTCTTCCAGACGATTGCGGCAATGATCGCCGAGCGTCTGAAGTCATGGGACGTGCACCCGTATCTCGATGCCGTCTCCAAGCAAATGGAGGTCAAGGCAGAGGGCTACGAAGAGTCAGTCAATGCGCTTAAGGCCAAAGCGGCCGAGTGTTACGGAATGTAAGCGGGTTTTGATGCCCGTTGGCATGGGGGATGTGGAAACAACCCCAGAAAGGAGAGACAAATGAAGGAAACCGAGAAGATCGAGATCATGCATTTCGACCAGGAGGGCTATCTCGAGGACGGTAAGGCGCTCTACGAGACCGGCAAGAAGATGACCGCGCTCGCCGACAAGGTCGCCGACGAGGGCTACGACGC
>CALFGH010000197.1 GCA_937958315.1 uncultured Collinsella sp.
AGGCCGCCAGCTACCTGGCCGACCTGCAGAAGGACTGCGAGCGCGTGGGCAACAAGTGCGTCGCCTGCCGTGGCAAGCAGTACATCGAGCTCTCCCAGAACGGCGACAAGTCTCTCGCCTTCGTGAGTGAGCAACTTTCGAAGTAAGTAACGCCCAGGGCCAGCCGACCATCCAAGACCGGCTGGCCCTTCGATTTAGACGATTGGATATTTCATCATGTCCGTTAACCCTGCTAGCGTCACTAACCCGCCTGCGCAGTTTCCCGAGGACTTTGTCTTTGGCGGCGCCACTGCTGCCTACCAGGTAGAGGGCGAGACCCGCACTCACGGTAAGGGCAAGGTTGCCTGGGACGACTTCCTGGAGGCCCAGGGGCGCTTTTCCCCCGATCCCGCTTCGGACTTCTACAACCAGTACCCCGTCGACTTGGAGCTGTGCGAGGAGTTTGGCATCAACGGCATTCGCCTCTCCATCGCCTGGAGCCGCATCTTCCCCAATGGTACCGGCGAGATTAACCCCGAGGGTGTCCAGTTCTACCATGACCTCTTCGCCGAGTGCCACAAGCACCACGTTGAGCCGTTCGTCACGCTGCATCACTTTGACACGCCGCTTCCCCTCTTTGAGAAGGGCGACTTCCTCAACCGCGAGACCATCGACGCCTTTGTGGACTTTGCCACCTTCTGCTTTAAGGAGTACGCCGACCAGGTGACCTACTGGTTCACCTTTAACGAGATCTGGGCCGACGCCTCCAACACCTACATCGAGGGCACCTTCCCCGGTGGCGTCAAGGCGCATCTTGCCGAGGCCTTCCAGTGCGAGCACAACATGATGCTCGCCCACGCCAAGGCCGTACTGGCCTTCCACAACGGCGGCTTTAAGGGCAAAATCGGCGTCATCCAGTCGCTGGAGTTTAAGTACCCACTCAACGAGAACGACCCCGCCGACATCAAAGCCGCCAACAACGAGCACGTGCTGCAAAACCAGTTTTTGCTCGACGCGACGTTCCGCGGCGAGTATGCCCCCGACACCCTCGAGTGCGCCAACCGCCTGGCTGCCGTCTCGGGCGGCACCATCGAGATCCCGGACGAGGATCTGAAAATCATGCGCGAGGCCGCGCTCTACAACGACTACTTGGGCGTTAACAACTACCAGTGCCGCTTCTTGAAGGCTTACGACGGCGAGAACGACCTGCACCACAACGGTACGGGTGAGAAGGGCACCGGCCGCTGGCGCGTCAGGGGCATTGGCGAGCATGTGAACAAGCCCGGCATCCCCACCACCGACTGGGACTGGATCATCTATCCCGAGGGCCTGTTCGACCTGCTCGTCTACATTAAGCAGCGCTATCCCAACTACAAGCAGATCTTCATTACCGAAAACGGCATGGGCTACAAGGACCCCTACAAGGACGGTTTTGTGGACGACCAGCCGCGCATCGACTACATCGAGCAGCACCTGCGCTGGTTGCTCAAGGCCATGGAGGTGGGCGTCAACGTGGGTGGCTACTTCCTGTGGAGCTTGCAAGATCAGTTCTCCTGGACTAACGGATACAACAAGCGATACGGCTTCTTCTACGTTGACTTTGAGACCCAGAAGCGCACGCCCAAGGCAAGCGCCTACTGGTATAAGCACGTGGCGCAGACCCGTCGTCTGGACTAGTGGCTGGCGGGGTTGCCCGCTCACACAACCTGTCCCCATTTCTCAGCCGGGGGCGGCACGTCACACGGCGCGCCGCCCCCGGCCTTTTTTGGGCGGACCGTGTCGCACGTTTGTCTCGGTCTGTAACATCTAGCCGAGTTTTTTGGTCCTAGCTGTTACAGATTGAGACGAACAGGATTGCTCTTTCCGAAGAATCTAAATCTGTAACACGTAGCCCGCTTTTGACCGTCTACCTGTTACAAATCGAGACAAACGGAGTAGGACCTAACCCCGTATGTCCCTAACAGTCGAGCGTTCGACCAGCGTACTCGGCACATGAATCGCCTCGATAGACGAGCTCTCTCCAATCGCCGCCTCAAACGCAAGCTTACCGACACCGCGCAAATCAAATCGCAGCGTCGTCAGCCGATTGTGAGGAACAAGTCCCTCGAGTGCGTCGTCGATACCAACCACGCTCACGTCGTCGGGCACGGACAGGCCCGCGTTCTCGAGCGCGGCGATAACGCCCAGCGCCATCTGGTCATTTGCCGCAAGCACGGCAGTCGGCGCCTGCGACCCGCCGGCAAGCACCTCGGCCGCAATCCGCTCGCCCATGGCGTACCCACTGTCCGCACTCCAATCGCCACGCAGCATCGGAGCGGCATCGACATGAGCACGACCCAGCGTATCGCGCCAACCGGCCTCACGAAAACGCGAGGAAATCGAGTTTTCCGGACCCGCCACAAACCGCATATTCGAGTGACCATGTTCCAGCAGATAATTGGTCAACAGCTCGCACGAACCATACTGGTCGGAGTCGATCGTCGTGCAGCGCGGATGCGCATACATGGACAGGATGACCGTTCGCACTCCCGGCTGGGGAACAAACTCCTCAAAATCGGGAGCCATGCGGTTCATGTTGAGAATCATGCCGTCGACGGGTCGCTCGACCATGCGGCGCGAGGCATCGGCAAGTGTATAGGGCTTGTCGCCGCCCATCTCGATCATAGTGACGGCAAAATCGTGCTCGCGCGCCGCTTGCATGATACCCTCGAGCGTCGCCAGGTTACCGACACGTGTGATGTTGTACATGCACAGGCCAATAGAACGATACGACCCGCCGCGCAACGCCGCTCCAGCAAAATTGGGACGAAAGCCCAGCTCTTCCATGGCGGCCAGCACACGCTTGCGCGTCTTTTCCGTCACGTTGGGCATACCGTTGACCACGCGAGACACAGTCTGGCGGCTCACGCCAGCGAGCGCCGCAACCTCTGCCGCGCTCGCCGAATGACCATTCCTTGTCTGCTGAGCCATGCCTTCCACGCTAACCTGCTTCCCAACTATTCCCCGCGCCCATGGCGCATCGTACATACATTGATAACGTGCTCATGATACCCGAGCCATATACCACAACATGAAAACTTCTGTCAATCAAAACCGCTTACCGAACAAATACAACCGTTCGCGGCTGTTTGAAGTTGTTTTGTTTCTATACATCCCAGCCGGATGTTAACGTGCTCATTGTCAAATGTTCACGTGCTCATTTTGGTTCTAATCATTTTAAGATAGTGTTTATCGGGCTTTTTCACCGCTGAACGCTAACCAGGGAGCCTCCTGAGCGCAAACGCACAATATCGAACAGCGAGACGAGAGGGTGTATGCATATGTCTTTGCTAAACCGCGTACAGCAGCTGCCGAAGGGCTTTGTTTGGGGTGCCGCAACCGCCGCGTACCAAACGGAAGGTTCCACGAAGGTGGCAGGCAAGGGTAAGACCATGTGGGACGATTACCTTGTCGCCCAGGGTCGCTTTTTGCCCGACCCGGCCAGTGATTTCTACAACCGCTACGAGGAGGATATCCGCCTTTCTGCCGAGCATGGACTCAACGCCATCCGTGTGTCCATCGCCTGGACCCGCATCTTCCCCAACGGCGACGATGCCGAGCCCCTCGCCGAGGGCGTTAAGCACTACCACGAGCTGTTCGCCTGCTGCAAAAAGTATGGCGTCGAGCCCTATGTGTCCCTGCATCACTTTGACTCCCCCGCCGCCCTGTTCAACCAGGGCGACTGGCTCAACCGCAAGACCGTCGACGCCTATGTGCGCTATGCCGAGTTCTGCTTCCGCGAGTTCCGCGAGGTCAAGAATTGGTTCACCATCAACGAGCTCATCAGCCTCTCGCACTCCCAATACATCCAAGGCAACTTCCCGCCCAACCATCACTTTGATGTGACGAGCGGCATCCAGAGCCAGCACAACGAGCTCGTTGCCCACGCCCGCGCCGTCAACCTGTATAAGGATCTTGACGAGACCGAGCACCTGGGCGGACGCATTGGCATGGTCAACGTCCTGACGCCGGCATATCCTGCCACAGACTCGCCCGCCGACCAGCACGCCGCCGACCTGTACAACGCCTTCTACACCGACTTCATCATGGACGGCGCCTTCCTGGGTCACTACTCCGCGCGCACCCTCTCACTCATCAACGAGATTCTGCGTGCCAACAACGCCACGCTTACGGTTGAGGACAGCGACATGGAGGAGCTCGCCAAGGCGGCGCCCCGCAACGATATGTTCGGCCTCAACTACTATCAGTCGGCGTTTATCGCCGCCTACGATGGCGAGTCCACCAACAGCTTTAACGGCACCGGAGACAAGGGCACCTCGTGCTTTAAGTTTAAGGGCGTCGGGCAGCAGGTCGATATGCCGGGTATCCCCACCACCGACTGGGATTGGCTCATCTACCCGCAAGGCCTCTACGACACGCTCAAGCACATCAGCGCCACCTATCCCAACCTCCCCGTCATCTATATCACCGAAAACGGCCTGGGCCACAAGGACCCCGAGCCCGACGCAAACGGCATCGTCGCCGATCCCGAGCGCATCGACTTTGTCGACCAGCACATGGAGAAGGTGCTCCAGGCGCGCGCCGAGGGCGTCGACGTCCAGGGCTACTTTATCTGGAGCCTGCAGGACCAGTTCTCGTGGGCCAACGGCTATAACAAGCGCTACGGCCTGTTCTACATCGACTTCGACACGCAAAAACGCTACATCAAGCAGTCGGCACTCTGGTACAAGGAGCTCGCCGACACTATGGCGGACGCGCAGTAGCGCATCGCCTCGCTTTCCCCCGAGAGGGGAGCGGCCCTATGCGATACAAACCCAGCCGCTCCCCTCTCTCCCCCTGGGACCGACCCCGCCTGCACCCGGGCTTTTAGCAAGCGGGAGACCATATAGGTTTTCAACGTCCATGCCATTAAGATTTCATGCAAAGAGGAGCGTGAACTATGGAATCGATCGTTAAGTTCTTGGAGAAAGGTCAGCCGTACTTCGACAAGGTCTCTAAGAACATCTACCTTCAGGCCATTAAAGACGGCTTTTTGGCAGCAATGCCCATCATCCTGTCTTCTTCTGTCTTCCTGCTTATTTCGACCCTGCCGGGCGTTGTCGCCACGGTCGGCGGCTTTACGCTGCCCGACTGGTGGAACGTCGACGTCGTGAACTTCTGCAACAAGGTTTACAACTTCACGATGGGCGTCGTGGGCATCATGGTCGCCGGCACCACCGCAAGCGCGCTGACCGGCTCCAAGAACCGCCGCATGCCTGCCGGCAAGGCCATCAACGCCACGAGCACCATGGTCGCCGCCATGTGCGCTATGCTCATCTTGGCCGTTACCCAGACGAGTGCCAAGATCGACGGCGCCGATGTCTCGGTGTTCTTTACCGACAACATGGGCACCAAGGGCCTACTGAGCTCCTTTGTCGCCGCATTTGCCACGGTCAACATCTATGCCTTCTGCATTAAGCGAGACATCACCATCAAGCTGCCCAAAGAAGTCCCCGGCGCCATCGCCCAGAACTTCCGCGACATCTTCGCCTTCAGCTTCTCCATCCTGTTTGTCGCCGTCATCGACGTTATCTGCCGCACCTGCTTGGCCGTCCCGTTTGCCAACGTCATCTCCACGCTGGTGAGCCCGCTGTTCGCCGCTGCCGATTCCTACGCCGGCCTCGCCCTCATCTGGTTCATGATCCCGCTGTTCTGGTTCATGGGCATCCACGGCCCCTCGGTCGTTAAGCCTGCCCTCAACGCCGCGCTGTTTGGCAACATCACCACCAACCTCGCCACGCTGCAGGCCGGCGGTCACCCCGCCCTCGCCTTGACCGAGAACTTCGGTAACTACATCGGCGAACTCGGCGGCACCGGCGCCACGTTCATTGTCCCGATCATCTTCCTGCTCTTTATGCGCTCCAAGCAGCTCAAGGCCGTCGGCAAAGCCTCTGTCGTACCCGTGATGTTCGCCGTCAACGAGCCGCTGCTGTTCGCCGCGCCCATCATCCTCAACCCGTACTTCCTGATCCCGTTCCTGTTTGCCCCCGTGGCCAACGTCCTCATTGGTAAGTTCTTCATCGACTTTTTGGGCATGAACGGCTTTATCTATGCCATGCCGTGGGCACTCCCCGGACCGATCGGCACCTTCATCGACACCAACTTCCAGCCGATCTCTCTGGTCCTGGTTGTCGTCCTGCTGGTCGTTGACTTCTTAATCTACTACCCGTTCTGCAAGGCCTACGACAACGTCCTGTGCAAGCAGGAGGCCGAGACCCTGGCCGAAGAAGAGGCCGAGGAGACCAAGGCTGTCAAGACCGCTGCCGCCCCCGCCGTTGAGGCTCCTGTTGTCGAGACCGCTTCTGCCACTGAGGCCTCCGCAGCTCCGTCCGCCCTTAAGGGCAAGGATCTGAGGGTTCTGGTTCTGTGCGCTGGCGCCGGCACCTCTGCACTGCTCGCCAACGCGCTTAAGGAAGGCGCCGACGAGCTGGGCATCGACATTACCGCCAACGCCGGTGCCTACGGCAGCCACTACGCCATCATGGACCAGTACAACGTCATCGTCCTGGCTCCGCAGGTTCGCACCTATTACAACGAGATGAAGGCCGACACCGACCGCCTGGGCATCACGCTGCTGTCGCCCAAGGGCAAACAGTACATCGACCTCACTAAGGATCCCAAGGGTGCCGTCGCCTGGATCGAGGAAAACCTCGAGGCATAAGACGCTGACGCCACCTGCCGCTCGCAGAAAAAAAAATGGCCCGTGCATCGATGCGTGATGCGCGGGCCATTTTGTTTAGACCGCACCCGTCCTCCTGTTCATCTTAATCTGTAACATCTAGCCGAGTTTTTGGGTCCCAGCTGTTACAGATCGAGGTGAACGCACAGGCCAAGCCAAAAATCTCAATCTGTAACATGTAGACCGCTTTTGACCGCTTAGATGTTACAGATCGAGACAAACAGATGGGTCAATCCAATCAATCTAGATCTGTAACACCTGGCTGGTCATTTCACTCCTAACTGTTACAGATCGAGACAAAGATGATGGCTGGGTAGACAAAATCTCAATCTATAACACCTAGTCGAGTTTTCGGGTCCCACCTGTTACAGATTGAGACAAACAGGCCGAGCACGTCTACGCCCGCAAGTCCTTTACGCTGGAACGCTCGACCAACACGCCCGAGACGAGCGTACGGCTTCTGGAGCTCGGAGTTTCTATGCCCGCAACGACCTCGTTAAGCGCACGGACGCCCAGCTCGCGGTGGCGGAACTTCACCGACGTCAGAATCGAGTTGGGAATCGTCTTGTAGAGCTCATCGTCGAAGCCGATCACGGACACGTCGTCGGGCACATTGAGCCCTTTGTCACGTAGAGCCATCATCACGCCGTTTGCCATGCAGTCGTTAGCAGCGAGGACCGCCGTGCAATCGGGCTTATCGGCAAGCACAAGGCCCGCGGCATAGCCACTATCCGCATTCCAATCGCCTTGCAGAGGCTCGGGCGGCTCAATGCCACGTGCCTCGAGTGCCGCTCGCCAACCTTTCATACGGCACTGGCTCGACAGTGACTCTTTCTTACCAGAGACGAAGTACACGTTCTTGTGCCCGTGGTTCAAGAAGTACTCGCACGCCATGCGCGCGCCGCCCTCTTGGTCGTCACTGACGGTAGAGCAGGTAGGATGTTCCATCGGTGTGATAATCACCGTCTTGAGGTCTTTCGGTG
>CALFGH010000198.1 GCA_937958315.1 uncultured Collinsella sp.
GGGCGGCGGCGATGGCCTCCCAGTCGAAGTCGCTGTCGTTGCCGCCGTAGGCCACCAGCGCCCAGCGGGCGTCCATGCCGCGCTGCACGTCGTGCTCCACCAGCGACAGACCCTTTGTCACCGTGGCGCCCATTTTGGCGCGGTTCACCACCTCCAGCCGGTCGGTGGGGTACTGCGCCATCACCTCCGGCAGGTGGAACCGGTAATGCATGTCCTCGTCCGGCACCGTGGCCTTCAGCAGGGAATCTCCGTAAATAAACGCACGCTCCATAACGAACGCCTCCTTGCGTCTTTTTACCTAATATACCATATTAGAACACGCGCGTCAATATATTTCCTCGCACTGTTTGTTGCATTATGTGCTGATTTGTGATATACTGTATGGCGAATCTGATATGGGGAGCGTCATTATGGAATACGACAGAGAGCTTATCGCCCACAAGCTGCAGCGGTGGGACAAGTTTATCACGGATTATCATCTGCCGGACTGGGATTCCATCCCGGATTTCGGCCTGTACATGGATCAGGTCATCGTGCTGCTGGAGCAGTATCTGAGCTTTATCCCTGCACCGGTGGGCGGCAAGGAGCGGTTCGTCACATCCTCCACCATCAACAACTATGTGCGGCTGAAGATCATGCCCGCACCGGAAAAGCGAAAGTACCACCGCATCCACATCGCGTATCTTATCATGATCCTGACCATGAAGCAGAGTCTCAGCATCAGCGATGTGCAGAAGATCCTGCCGGCGGACAGCAACGAGACGGACGTGCGCGCCGTGTATGAGGACTACTCCCTGAAATTCCGGCGTGTGGGGCTGTTCTTCAACCAGCAGGTGCAGTCCGGGGCGGAGGGTATCCACAGCGCCACCGAGTCGAACTGCGGCAACGCCGTGGAGCTGCTGGTCATCGAAAGCGCTCTGATCGCCGGGTTCTCCAAGATCCTGGCGGAGAAGCTCATCCGCCTGTGCGGGGCGGATACGGAGGACGTGCTGGCGGCGGCTGACCAGCTGACCCCCCGCCACAGCCGTAAGGGTATTGTATATCATTTCCAGCGGAAATATGTGAACAAACGGAAAAGACACGGCCTGTGCCGTGTCCTTTTTCTAATGTCTGCCATCTGCGCATAGGATACAGCGAGGTGATGGACGATGAAAACCCGAGTGGTGCCCTGTCTGCTGGCGGCAGCGGCGGCCTGCGCGGCGACGGCGGGCGACACCAGGCGAAACGGCACGCACTGGCAGCGGCTCACGATGGTGGGCAGCATCACGTCTGCCGAGGTGCCCAGCAAGATGAACATAACGCCATCGGGCGGCTCCTCGAGTGTCTTGAGCAGCGCGTTGGCGGTGTTGGCTCGCAGCTGCTCGGCACGGTCGATGATGTAGACCTTGGCCTTGGCACGGATGGGCGCCAGCGGCACGTCATCGAGCAGCTCGCGGGTCTGGGCAATGAGGTAGCCTGTGGCGCTCTCGGGCGTGTAATAGTGCACGTCAGGATGCGTATGCCGAGCAACGCGTACGCAGCTGTCGCATGCTCCGCAGCCGTCCTGCTCGCACAGGAAGGCCTGGGCGAGCGCCCATGCGGCATCGAGCTTGCCGGCACCGGGAGCGCCCAAAAACAGGTAGGCGTGCGATGCGCGGCCGCTGGCGACGGCGTTGGTCAAAAAATCGCGAACGCGCTCTTGGGTGTCGAGCTTGGCCAGCAGGCTTGCCTGAGCGGGGGCCATGTTACTCGGCCTCCTTGGCAAGCGCGGCGGCGACAGCATCTTGCGAAATGACGAGACCGTACGCGCGAATCTGCTCGACCGTCTTCTCGAAGACTTCCTCGACGGTCGCAGTGGCGTCGATGAGCTTTACGCGGTTTGGCTCCTCGGCAGCAATGGCGCAAAATCCCTGGTAAACACGCTCCTGGAATGTCATGCCTTTTGCCTCCATGCGATCTGCCGCGCCACGGGCTGCCATGCGTAGCGCCGCCTGCTCGGGCGTGATGTGGTAGACGAGCGTGAGCGCCGGGTGTGTTCCCGCGACGGCCAGGTTATTGGCATCGCACACTATCTGGCGATCGAGGCCGTCGGCAAATGCCTGGTAGCAGGTCGTGGAATCGTAGAAGCGGTCGCACAGGACCACCTTGCCGGCCGCGAGGGCGGGAGCTATGACCTCGTGCACCAACTGAGCGCGCGCCGCCTCGTAGAGCAGCAACTCGCAGGTGTCGCCCATCGCCGTATTGGCGGGGTCGAGCAGCAGAGCGCGGATCTTTTCGCTGATGGCGGTGCCGCCCGGCTCGCGCAGGCTCACAACCTGGTAGCCAGCGAGTTCGAGCGCGCGGGCAAGCAGACGCGCCTGCGTGGACTTGCCGGCACCATCGACGCCCTCGAGCGTGATAAAGCTATGTTGAGCGGGCTCAAAAGCCATGAGCGCAGCCCCTTCCTATAAGGCGCGTAAATGCAGATATATCAACCAAGCCATGATACCCCAGGGGCAGGCGCGCCCCAAATCGGGCCTAGTCATTGGGTAGTCATTGGGGACGCTCTTAAATGACTAGGCGACAGCTAGGGACGTTCCTAAAGTGCCGGCAGAAAAGGAACGTCCCTAGCTGCCGACTTTTTTGAGCGCTGGGTATAATCGTCGTATTGATTTGAAATGTGGCGAAAGGAGTGGCAATGTCTCGGTATTGCGCCTCGTGCGGCAAACTTCTTGCAGATGATGCCAAGTTCTGCACCTCATGCGGTGCACCCGTTGAGCAGACAACCGCAAGCAATGGCCAACCCGCGTTTGAGCAGACCGGCTTCCTCGATACGCCGCAAGCTAAGCCGGACGACCCCCTCGCCTATCGCCCCGACCCTGCCGCCAGCCCCGCAGCGGTCGAAACGACGCAGCGCATACCCGTCGCGGACACCCCGCCCCAACAGCAACCGGCATCTACGTACGCGCCTGATTCACCGCAGGCCCCCGCCGCCAAAAAGAGCAGCACCAAGGCGCTTATCGCCGTTATCGTTGTGCTCGTGGCAATTATCATCGCCTTGGTCATCTTTTTTGTGATCAAGCCTTTCGACAACGCCGCCACGCAAACGACTGCCGAGATTACTAAGCTGCACCATGATGTTGACGATGATGACCTCAAGCCTCTCGACGACCCCAATAGCCTTTTTGACGATGACGACGATGATGACGAGGATGGCAGCCAGGCGACCCTCTCCGAGCAAAACCTCTACCGTCGCCTGAGCGAATACTACGACCTGCTCGAAGATCTCGATAACCAGGTCCGTGCCTGCGCAGAGGCGTTCAATGGCGGTTATCTGGAAGAGGACCGTACCGCCCGTCAAAATCTCGCCGACGTCGCCGAGCGCACGGAAGACACCATCGAGCAGTACTACGATATCGTCGAGGACCTGGACGTCCCCACAAGCTCTAAGAACTACAGCTCGTGGAAGGACATCATTGCTCTGTACGACGACCTGGATCACCGCATCGATGCGATCTGCGATGCCTGGGAGATCAGCTTAAAGTACGCAAAGCCCGCGGACCATAAGAACGAGATCGTGGCGCCGCTGTCGCGCGACAACGTGGCGGGCACCAATGACAATAAGTACCGCCTAGACTTTGAGGAGCGCTATCCCGGCGCCAAACCCGTCGAAGTGAACTAACGCCTTGTCGTTTCCGAGCCGGCAGTTAGGGACGTTCCTAAACTGCCGGCAGAAAAAGGAATGTCCCTAACTGCCGGTCAAAAAACGAGCGAGGATCATGGGACCCTCGCTCGTTTTTTGGGCAATGTTTCGACTGCGCCGTTACTTGTCGGCGGCTGCTTTCTTGGCAGTCGACTTCTTCGCGGTCGTCTTCTTGGCGGCAGTGGCTTTCTTAGCCGTCGTCTTCTTCGCAGTCGAGGTCTTCTTCGCCGCGCTCGCCTTGGTCGTGGTCTTGCGGCCGCGGGCGGGCTTCTTCTCCTTGGTCGGGCAGTCCATGTTCACGCAGATGCGCCACGGGCCGCGCGCGGTGTTGACCAC
>CALFGH010000199.1 GCA_937958315.1 uncultured Collinsella sp.
CTTGCCTGCACCAGCGCCAACACGCACGGCGCGCCCGCGCCGGCAAGCTTTGCCGCCGTTGAGGACCGTATTCTGGAGGGGGTCGATGTGGCCGTCGACGCGGGCGAGACGCCGTGCCGCGATGCTTCGACCATCGTGACGTTTAAGCATGGCGAGCTCCAGATCCTGCGCCAAGGCGCACTTCCCGCATCAGAGATCGAGCGGGTCCTGTCCGACCCGATGCAATAGAAAGGTGTAAGCGATGTCGTTGAATCTAGGTAGCCTGGGTATGGAAGACGCCTCGTTTAGCTTTGGCGGTTCCTACATCATGGCGCTCGACTGCGGCACCACCTCGGTACTCGCGACCATCGTCGACGAGTACGGCTGCATCGTCGCCCAGGCGCGTCGTAGCGTCAAAACCAGCTTCCCGTGCCCCGGCTGGGTGGAGCAGGATCCCACGGAGGTGCTTGCCAGCCAGATCGGCGTGATGATGGAGGTCCAGTTTAAGAGCGGCATCCATTCCGATCGCATCGCCGCCATCGGTATCTCCAACCAGCGCGAGACCACGGTGGTGTGGGACCGCATAAGCGGCCAACCCATCTATAACGCCATCGTGTGGCAATGCCGTCGCACCGCACCTCTGATCGACGAGCTGGTCGAGCAGGGCGCAGAAGGGCTGGTTCGCTCCCGCACGGGACTCACGCTCGACCCGTATTTCTCGGCCTCCAAGGTGCAGTGGATTCTCGACAACGTTGACGGCGCACGCGAGAGCGCGGCGGCGGGCGACCTCATGTTTGGCACCATCGATACCTGGCTCATCTACAACCTCACCGGCGGCCAAACCTTTGCCACCGACTACACCAATGCCAGCCGCACGGCGCTCTTCAATATTCATACGCTGGACTGGGACGATGACCTGCTGGCTCTCTTCGACATCCCGCGTGCCATGATGCCCGAGGTCCGTTGGAGCGCCGGTGACTACGGCCGCGTCGCGAGCGACATCATGACCAACATGCCGCCCATCATGGGTGTGGCGGGCGACCAGCAGGCATCGCTGTTCGGTCACTGCTGCTTCCATCCCGGCCAGACCAAAAACACCTATGGCACGGGCTGCTTCATGCTCATGAACACCGGCGACGAGATCGTCGAATCCAAGAATGGCCTGGTCTCCACCATCGGTATCGCTGCGAACGGCAAGGTCAGCTATGCGCTTGAGGGCTCTATTTTTGCCGCCGGCTCAACGATGAACTGGCTGCGCGACAACATGGGCGTTATCTCCAACGTATCCGAATCGGCACAGCTCGCCTCTTCGATCGGCGATAACGAGGGATGCTACTTTGTCCCCGCTTTTGCGGGCTTGGGTGCACCATGGTGGGACGCGCACGCCCGCGGCATCGTATGCGGTCTGACCGGCGCCTCGAGTCGCGCGACCATCGTGCGTGCCGCTTGCGAGTCCATGGCCTATCAGAGCTATGACGTGCTGCGTGCCATGGAGCAGGACGTGGGTCTTTCGATCGAGCGCCTGTCCGTCGATGGTGGCGCCTCGCGCAACGAGTTCATCATGCAGTTCCAGGCAGACTTGCTGGATATCCCCGTACTGCAATGTGAGTCGGTGGAGACAACGGCGATCGGTGCCGCGTATCTGGCGGGCCTCGCGGTTGGGTATTGGGAGGATCTGGAGGAGCTGGAGCAAAACACCCAGATCGTCAAGACATTCCATCCCCATATGTCCGTTGAGCGTCGCGAGCACAACCTGGACGGTTGGCACGATGCGGTCAGGCGTTCGCTCAGCACCGCTCAATAGGGCTGCGACGGGGCGCTCGATACAACAAACCGTTAAACTTATGCACGGCGCGAGGCAACAACGTCGCCATGCGCCTTGTCAGCAAGGCCATCTTCCGGCCGCAACGAAAGGGGCATCAACCCATGACCGTCACCTACGATACGTCCCGTGTGACCCTTGTCGATCACCCGCTCGTCCAGCACAAACTGTCGATCCTGCGCGACAAGGAGACCGGCACCAACCAGTTCCGTCAGCTCGTGCGCGAGCTCGCGCTTTTTGACGGCTACGAGGCCATGCGCGACCTGCCCATGGAGGATGTCGAAGTCGAAACCCCCATCACGACCGCCACGTTCAAGCAGCTTGCCGGCAAGAAGCTCGCCATCGTCCCCATTCTGCGCGCGGGCCTTGGCATGGTCGACGGCATCCTCGACCTGGTGCCTTCTGCCCGCGTGGGCCACATTGGCATGGAGCGCGACGAGGTCACCCACGAGCCGCATGAGTATTACTGCAAGATGCCCAGGGATATCGACCAGCGTATCTGCCTGGTCGTCGATCCCATGCTCGCCACGGGCGGTTCTGCCGAGATGGCTATCAGCTATCTGCGCGAGCGCGGTGTCAAGGACATCCGCATGCTGTGCATCGTCGCGGCCCCCGAGGGTCTCAAGTCGCTGACCGAGAAAGACCCCGACGTGCATATCTATACCTGCGCCATTGACGACCACCTCAACGAGGCCGCCTACATCGTCCCCGGCCTGGGCGATGCCGGCGACCGCATCTACGGCACGCTGTAGTTTCTGGGCCAAACCGGCTAACGTCGAAAATACGAAGAAACGGTGCGCGCGGACAAATAAAAGGCGACCGCGCTCACCCCTGTTAACGGACGTTTTGCCCTGCAGGGTTCGCGAAAAAACGTATTACCGTACCTGCGGCATAAAGAAGGTCTTAAGAAAACGAACAGGTGCGTATTAACCGATGCTTTTTCGGTTGTACTTTAGCGATTGGCTCGTACAATAGTCACCAATGTTTGGCGGGAACTGTTCTGTGAAGCGTTAAAAAGGAAAGTGAGGACGCCAGTGTTTCAGGTAGCCGATCTGCTCGCTATCGTTGCAGGCGCCATCGCGGGCGCAATCGCCTTTCTTCCCTTTGTTTTTACGCTCAAGCCGGTTCTTGACGATAAGCAGAATGCGGACATGCTCAAGGGCATGATGAGTCTGGCGGTCTCGGCAATCGCCCTGCTCGTCTTTACCTTGGTTGTGTTTGCGTTGTTCGGAGAGGCATTTCGCATGTTCCTTCTGGGCGAGGCGATCGGCTTCGTGGCCTTTATGGCCGCCTGCACGGTTCGTGTCGCCAAGGCGCTGCGAGATCCTCATGAGGTCGAAAGGTAAGTCGTGGAAATTTTTGAAAAGCTGCCTGATGAGATTAATCATCTGGTCAGCGAGTTCAGCTCCACCCCCGTCGTGGGCGATCTAAGCTGCGGCATCACGCAGTACTCGTTTTGGCTGATCGTCTCCACGATCGTGCTCCTGATCGTCCTGGCCGTGTTCAAGAAGAAGCAGACCCTGGTTCCCAAGGGCTTCTTCGTCAACGGTTTCGAGTACATCATCGAGTACGTCGAGAACGATATCGGCAAGGGCGTTGTGGGTGAGAACTGGAAGAAGCACTTCCCGTTCCTGTGCTCGCTTTTCCTGTTCATCCTGATCAATAACATGATCGGCCTGATCCCGGGAATGAAGCCCGGCACCGGCGCAATCGGCTCCACCGCCGCGCTCGCCATCTTCGCCTTCGTGTACTTCATCTACTACGGATGCAAGGCTCACGGCGTGATCGGCTACATCAAGAGCCTCGCCCCGCAGGGCGTGAGCTTCCCGATGAACGTGCTTGTGTGGGTCGTCGAGCTTTTCTCGACCTTCCTGCGCCTCATCACGCTCGCCGTCCGTCTGTTCTGCAACATGTTCGCAGGACACGTGGTCATGGGCTCGTTCGCCATCATGGCGAGCATGTTCATGCAGCCGCTGCTTCAGCAAGTTTCCGCGGCCCACGCCGTCGGCGCCCTGCCTTCGCTGGCCTGGCTTGCCATCCTCATCCTGATCTATGCGATCGAGCTTGTGGTCGGCGCCATCCAGGCCTACGTCTTCACGGTCCTTACCGCCGTGTATGTCTCCGAGGCAGAGGAGGTCGCGGAGGAGGAGTAGTCTTCCGTTCGCGCCTTAAAGGTAAGGCAATTCGTTAAACCGCTGGTGCCCGTACCCATGGAGCCCGGCAGTTATAAATAAGGTTATCCTGCGTGAAATAAGACACGCACGACAAAGGAGGAATCGTGGGAGTTATCGGTTACGGTCTCGGTGTTATCGGCGCTGGTCTTGCTATCGGCCTGTCTGCTCTGGGTGCTACGGGTGCTATGGCCCGTCAGCCTGAGGTCCAGGGCCGCGTGTTCACCGTCTTCATCATGGGCTCCGCCTTCGGCGAGGCTCTGGCTCTGATCGGCTTCGTTGTCGCGCTGATCGTTAAATAGCACGGAGCGTCAAGTATGAATCTTTCATCCCAGAAGAGCGCGATCGCACTCTCCGCGTCCGCGGCCGCGCTGCTCATGCCGGTTTCCGCGTTCGCCGAGGACGGCGCCGCCGGTGCGGACATCCTCATCCCTAAGATGGCGGAGTTCATCCCGGCGCTTATCGCCTTCCTGATTATCTGGATCGTGCTGGCCAAGGTCGCCCTGCCGGGCATCATGAAAACCATGGAGGAGCGCGGCAAGAAGATCGAGGAGAGCCTCGACGAGGCCGAGAAGACCAAGCAGGAGGCTATCGCTAAGCGCGCTGAGTCCGACTCGATCGTCACTGACGCCCGTCGTCAGGCTGCCGACATCGTTCTCGAGGCCCGTAAGGACGCCGAGTCCGAGCGCGCCCGTATCATCGAGGCTGCTCACAAGGAGGCCGAGGAGATCATCGCCAAGGCCCATACGACCGTCGAGGACGAGCGCAAGTCCATCTACGCCGGTGCCGCGAGCTCCATCGCCGACCTGTCCGTTGCCGTCGCCACCAAGATCGTGGGCGAGGCACTCGAGGACGAGGCCGGGCAGAAGAAGCTCATCGAGCGCTACATCCAGGAAGCAGGTAGCCTGAATGCCGACTAGCCGCTATCAGGACAAGGTGCTCGAGACCTACGCGCGCTCCCTTCTGGAAGCCGCCAAGGCCGAGAACCATGTGTTCGAGGACCTCGAGATGATCGAGCGCCTGGCTTCCGCCAGCCCCGAGATCATCGCCGTGCTCGACACCATGTCCAAGCGCGACCAGCTCGACCTTCTTCCCAAGGTGGCAGCTGCCTTTAAGTATGTTGCCGAGGAAGACGAGGATGTAGTGGGCGTGACCGTCACCACGGCGATCCCGCTCGACGACGAGCTGCGTCAAACCATCACTAAGAAATGCGAGCAGGACTTCGGCCGCAAGGTATTCCTTATCGAGCAGGTCGACCCGTCTATCGTGGGCGGCCTGGTGCTCGAGGCTCGCGGCGAGCGTCGTGACATTTCCGTCAAGACGCAGCTGCGCATCGCGCAGGAGACCCTCGCAAACTCTGCTAATTCGTACGGAGGTGAAGCCTAATGTCCGAAACCCTCAATGCCCAGGATATCGCCAAGAAACTGCAGGAGCAGCTCACGAACCTCTCCGCGACGGTCGATACGCATGAGGTTTCAACGGTCGACGAGGTAGGCGACGGCATCGCGCGCGTCACCGGCCTCAAGAGCGCCATGGCAGGCGAGCTTCTGGAGTTCAAGAGCTCCGATACCGGTGAGACCGTCTTCGGCCTTGCCCAGAACCTTGACCGTGACGAGGTCGGCGCCGTTCTGTTTGGTGCCGTCGACTCCATCAAGGAAGGCGACGAGTGCCGCACCACTGGCCGCATTATGGATATCCCCGTGAGCCGTGCCATGCTCGGCCGCGTCGTCAATCCGCTCGGCCAGCCTATCGACGGTTTGGGTGACATTGTCGCCACGCACCGTCGTCCTATCGAGTTTAAGGCCCCCGGCGTCATCGACCGTACCCCGGTGTGCGAGCCGGTTCAGACCGGTCTGTTGGCCATCGACTCCATGGTGCCTATCGGCCGTGGTCAGCGTGAGCTCATCATCGGCGACCGTAAGACCGGTAAGACCGCCATTGCCATCGACGCTATCCTCAATCAGCGCGGCAAGGGCATGGTCTGCATCTATGTCGCCATCGGCCAGAAGGCCTCCACGGTTGCCAACATCCGTGAGACCCTCGCCCAGCACGGTGCGCTCGAATACACCATCATCGTTTCGGCAACCGCTGCCGATTCCGCCCCTATGCAGTACATCGCGCCTATGGCCGGTGCCGCTATCGGCGAGTTCTTCATGTACAACGGCGAGGACGGTAAGCCCGCCAGCGAGACCAACCCCGGCGGCCACGTGCTCGTCATCTACGACGACCTGTCCAAGCAGGCCGTGGCCTACCGTCAGATGTCGTTGACGCTGCATCGTCCGCCCGGACGCGAGGCCTATCCTGGCGACATCTTCTACCTGCACTCTCGTCTGCTCGAGCGTGCCGTCAAGATGTCCAAGAAGAACGGTTACGGCTCCATGACGGCCCTGCCGATCATCGAGACCCAGGACGGCGACGTCTCGGCCTACATTCCGACCAACGTCATTTCCATTACCGATGGTCAGATCTACCTGCAGTCCGAGCTCTTCTTCCAGGGTCAGCGCCCGGCAGTCGACGTGGGCATCTCCGTGTCCCGCGTCGGTGGCGACGCTCAGACCAAGGCCATGAAGCAGGTTGCCGGCAACCTTCGTCTGGACCTCGCTTCGTACCAGGAGCTCGCTGGCTTTACCCAGTTCGGCTCCGACCTTGACGAGGCTACTCAGAAGCAGCTGACCCATGGTGCCCGCATGACCGAGCTCCTTAAGCAGCCGCGCTACAAGCCATTTGAGGTTGGCGAGCAGATTGCAGTTCTGTTTGCAGGCAACGAGGGCTTCCTCGACGATCTCGAGATTGCCGACGTGCTGCCTTTCCGCGCTGAGCTTATCGAGTACCTGGACAACGGCTTTGGCTCGCTGCTCGACAAGGTTCGCGCCAAGAAGATCGACGACGATACCAAGGCTGAGCTCTTGCGCGTCATCGGCGACTTCAAGCAGCAGTTCATGGCCAAGCACCATGCCGATACGACTGGATCAGAGGAGAACTAAGCCCTATGGCCAATCTTCGCGACATTAAGAAGCGAATCTCCTCGGTTACCACGACCAAGCAGATCACGCGCACGATGGAAATGGTCTCTACGGCTAAGATCCGTCGTGCCCTCGATCGCTCCAAGCAGGCCGAGCCCTATAAGGAGGCGCTGACCGACGTCATGTTGACGGTCGCCGGCGACGCCTCCTGTTCGGGCACCGATCCCATGCTGCAGAAGCATGAGAGCGTCAAGCATGGCCTGATTGTCGTTATTGCCTCGGACCGCGGCCTTGCCGGCGGTTTCAATACGACGGTGGAGCGCACGGCCGAAAAGCTCGCCGCTTCTTGGGCGAACGATGGCATCGAGTGCGAGATCATCGCGTGTGGGCGCAAACCGGCCACGTATTTCCGCGACCGCGCAAACGTCGTCATGCATTTTGAGGGCAATTCCTCCGAGCCCGATTTTAATCAGGCTCGCATGATTTCCTCTCATATCTGCGATGCGTATCGTGCCGGCGAGCTTGACCGCGTCGAGCTTGTCTACCACCACGCCAAGAACCGCGTGGATCAGGAGCTTCGCGTCGAGCACTTGCTGCCGCTCGATCCCGAGATGATCGCTATGGCCCACGGTCCGCGTAAGAACGAGACCGACGCCCCTAAGCGCATCTCGTCCACGTTCGAGTTCGTGCCCTCTCCCGAGCATGTTCTCGGCAAGCTTGTACCGTCGTATATCCTGACGGTCATCTACCAGGCCCTGATCGATTCGGCGGCCGCCGAGCAGGGTGCACGCCGCAAGGCCATGCACTCCGCGACGGAAAACGCCACCGCGATCATCTCGACCCTTACCCGCACGTATAGTCGCGTGCGTCAGGCTTCGATCACGACCGAGATTAACGAGATCGTTGGCGGAGCCTCAGCATTGGAGGAACAGTAATGGCTAATAACACCGTACAGCTTGCGGTCGAGGAAGCCACCAAGAAGACGACTGCCGGTGATGGTCGCATCGTGCGTATCATCGGCCCTGTCGTCGACGTCAAGTTTGACGGCGCGGTGCCCCCGATCTACAACGCGCTCACGGTCGAGGCCGAGACCCCGATCGGTCATCTGAGCACGATCCTCGAGGTCGAGAGCCAGCTTCCGGGCGGCGTCGTCCGCACGGTCGCCATGTCCTCGACCGACGGCCTGCAGCGCGGTCTCATCGCCACCGATACCGGTGAGCCCATGAAGATGCCCGTTGGCCCCAAGACGCTCGGCCGTATTTGGAACGTTATGGGCAAGCCCGTCGACGGCAAGCCTATGCCCGAGGTGGAGGAGTTCTATCCCATCCACCATGCGGCACCTCGTTTTGACGAGCTCACCACCAAGACCGAGATCTTCGAGACCGGCATCAAGGCCGTCGACCTGCTTGAGCCCTACATCCGTGGCGGCAAGACAGGCCTGTTCGGCGGCGCCGGCGTCGGCAAGACCGTTCTGATTCAGGAGCTCATCAACAACCTCGCCCAGGAGCACGGCGGCACCTCGGTGTTCACCGGCGTCGGCGAGCGTACTCGTGAGGGCACCGACCTGTTCCTCGAGATGAGCGAGTCGGGCGTTATCGACAAGACTTGCTTGGTCTACGGTCAGATGAACGAGCCGCCTGGAGCGCGTCTGCGCATCGGTCTGGCCGGCCTTACCACCGCTGAGTACTTCCGCGATCGTGGCCAGGACGTTCTGCTGTTCATCGATAACATTTTCCGCTTCTCCCAGGCCGGTTCCGAGGTTTCCGCACTGCTGGGCCGTATGCCGTCCGCTGTTGGCTACCAGCCCACGCTGGCAACCGAGATGGGCGACCTCCAGGAGCGCATTACCTCGACCAAGACGGGCTCCATTACCTCTGTCCAGGCTGTCTACGTCCCCGCAGACGACCTGACCGACCCGGCGCCTGCCACGACGTTCACCCACCTCGACGCTACCACGGTTCTTTCGCGTAGCATTTCGTCGCTCGGCCTGTTCCCGGCCATCGACCCGCTCGCGTCTTCTTCCGACGCCCTCGATCCCTCGATCGTCGGCGAGGAGCACTACCGTGTCGCCGTCAAGGTCCAGGAGCTCCTGCAGGAGTACTCCGACCTTCAGGACATCATTGCCATTCTGGGTATGGACGAGCTGTCCGAGGAGCAGCGCCTTACGGTCAACCGTGCCCGTAAGATTCAGCAGTTCCTCTCGCAGTCCTTCCATGTCGCCGAGAAGTTCACAGGCAACCCCGGCGTCTACGTCCGTGTCGAGGATACCGTCCGCTCCTTCGCCGAGATTGTCGACGGCAAGGCCGATGATCTGCCCGAGCAGGCATTCCGCTATGCCTCCACGATTGAGGACGTGCGTGAGCGCGCCCGCAAGATGGAGGAGAAGTAGGTTATGCGTATCCGCATCGTGTGCCCCGTGAGCCTCGCCTATGAGGGTGACGCTGCGTTTGTGTCGATTCCGTCTACGGATGGCGAGTTTGGCGTTTTACCTGCTCACTCCAGCGAAATCTGCACGATCGACCGCGGTTACGTTCGCGTTTCCGATAAGGCCATGGGCACTGTCGACCACACGTTTGCCGTGGTCGGCGGCTACGCCCAGGTCGCGGACGATGTCGTGACCGTCCTCGCCGAGCGCGCTTGCGATTTGGCGACCGTCGATGCCGACAAGGTTAAAGCTGATATTCAAGGTTTTGAAGAGAAGCTGGGTAATTTGTCGGAGGATGATGCACGCCGCGCCTACCTCTATAATGAAATCGCATGGTGTAAGCTCAAGCTTGCCCAATAGTCAAACGCTTTAGCGTTCGACCATTTGCGAACACATCATGCCCGGGATGGCCCAGCCACCCCGGGCATGCTTTTTGAAAGGGTAGACCTTGGATATTATCCGCGTTGAGGGTGGCCACGCCATCGGAGGTTCCGTGCCTGTTTCGGGTGCTAAAAACTCCGCGCTCAAACTTATGGCGGCAACGCTTCTGGCGCCGGGCAAGACGACGCTGCGGAACGTGCCCGATATTTCCGATGTCCACGTGATGGGCAAGGTGCTCAAGGGCATGGGCGCTACGATCGATGTTCTCGACGAGCACACGCTCGAGATCGATACCTCCCAGGTCGATTCTTGGGAGGCCCCCTACGAGCTCGTCGCTAAGATGCGTGCTTCCACCGCCGTCATGGGCCCCCTGCTGGGTCGTTTCCATCGCGCCAAGATCGCCATGCCGGGCGGCTGCAACCTGGGTGCTCGCAAGATCGATATGCATATCTTGGGTCTCGAGGCTCTGGGCGTCGAGTTCGACACCGCCCACGGCTACATCAACGCCAGTGCTCCCCAGGGTCTGCACGGCACCACCGTCACGCTCGAATTCGCGAGCGTGGGCGCCACCGAGAACCTCATCATGGCTGCCGTGCGCGCACAGGGCACCACGGTTATCGACAACGCTGCCCGCGAGCCCGAGATCGTCGACCTTGCCAACATGCTCAACGAGATGGGTGCCAAGATCGTCGGCGCAGGCACGCCCGTCGTGACCATCGAGGGCGTGGAGGAGCTGCATCCCGTTACCCATTGCGTGGTGGGTGACCGCATCGAGGCCGGCACCTTTATCGTCGCCGGCGCCCTCATGGCCGATGAGCGCGGCGTCGATGTTACGGGCTTCTGCCCCATCCACCTGGGAATGGTGCTCAAAAAGATGGAACTTATGGGCATCGAGTGCGAGCGTATCGAGAACGGCGTCCACGTCAATCGCGTCGAGCGCATCAGGCCGGTCGATATCCAGACGCTTCCGTTCCCGGGTTTCCCGACTGATATGCAGGCGCAGATCATGGTGCTTTCGGCCCTTGCCGACGGAAGCTCCGTAATTACCGAGAACATCTTCGAGAACCGCTTCATGTTCGCCTCCGAGCTCGTGCGTATGGGTGCCGATATTCGTATCGAGAGCCATCACGCCATGATTCACGGCGTCAAGGGCTTCTCGGGCGCACAGGTCACCTCACCCGACCTGCGTGGCGGCGCGGCGCTTGTGGTTGCCGGTCTTATCGCCGATGGCGTTACCGAGGTCTCGGCCATCCATCACATCAAACGTGGCTACGAGCAGTTTGTCGAAAAGCTGCAGGCGCTTGGCGCGCATGTCGAACATGCCACCGTTCCCGATCCCGTCATCTACTAATGCAGGTTGCCTATGTTTAACAAGAAACCCCTAGCGGATAACACCCGAAGACCCTCGACTGGTGCGCAGGCCAAGATCTACAGCCGCGACAATGTCGCACGCTATTCCGAGCGCGCCCGTCAGCGCCGTCGCGGCCGCACGGTTCGCCGCGTAGCTCTCATCGCCGTACTCGGCGTGCTGCTGAGCGCCACGACTGCTGCGGGTCTGTGGTTTGCCACTATCATGGGCAAGCTTGGCGACTCCAATGTCATTACCAACAACCTGCGCCAGATTCTGGTCGATACCAATGAGGCAAAAGATCCGTTCTACGTGTTGCTTCTTGGTACCGACGGTCGTCCGGGCGAGGATACGTATCGTGCCGACTCGATTATCCTGGCACGCATCGACCCCACGCAAAAGCAGGCGACGCTCATTTCCGTTCCGCGCGACACCAAGGTCGTGTACAAGGGCGAGACCATGAAGATCAACGCCTGCCACACCGTTGGCGGCGCCGAGGCCATGGTCCAGGCGGTCAACGAGCTGTGCGGCGTGCAGATTTCTCACTATGCCGAGGTCAGCTTTGACGGCATGCAGTCGCTTATTGATTCGGTTGGCGGTATCGACATCAACGCGACCGACGACGTCGACGATCCCGAGCATCTGGATATTAAGATTACCGCTGGTCAGCAGCATATGGACGGCGCTACCGCCCTTACCTATGCCCGCTGCCGCTACACCTATGCCGACGGCGATTACACGCGCATGCGCCATCAGCGTCAGGTGCTTGGCGCCCTTGCCAACCAGATTCTCAATAACTTCGATGCCACGAAGATCTTTGGCCTGGTTAATTCGCTGTCCGATATGCTCGTAACCGATATGAGCGTTCAGGATATCGTGTCCACGGTCAATGCCATGCGCGGCATGGATGTCGAGGGCATCTACTCGGCCAACCTGCCCTCGTACGCCGACGACAGCACTATGATCGACGGCGTGAGCTATGTCTTTGTTTACGAAGACGAGCTTAAGGAAATGATGGCCCGCGTCGACGCCGGTGAGGATCCCAAGGGCCCCAACACCATGGGCCTTTCAGACGGCTCCAGCTCCACGATCGGTGACCTCAACAACAATACGTCCGAGGACTACGCATATGGCACCGCGACCTCGTCGGGTGGCTCGGACGATTCCGACGATTCGAGCGACGGCTCCGATTACTACGAAGAGCCCACCGGTGACGGCAACGGCTACGAAGCCAACTACTAAGTTACGGCGTTTTACCAAACGCCGTAACGGCTCGACGCTGCGCGCCGCCCAGGGCGACAATTTGTCATTCAAAAGGCAGGGCATGACCAGAAGGTCAATGCCCTGCCTTTTTCATGCCAACTTGTTCGCCTTGGACGTCGCTCGCTGACGTTGGCTCAACCTGCGATGCCGACTACTTTTCTTGCACCAAAAATCGCCCCGTTCTCGGTTGAGGACGGGGCGATTCGTCTTTTGGGCTTATGCAGCCAGTCTTATGCGAAACGGGCGACGAGCTCCTGCAGGACGTCGGTCATCTTGACGAGCGAGCTGACCGGGACAAACTCGTTGACGCCGTGGTAACAGTAGCCGCCTGTCGAGAGGTTGGGGCAGGGCAGGCCGCGGAACGACAGCTGTGCGCCGTCGGTGCCGCCGCGAATCGGCAGTACTTGGGGCTCAACGCCGCAGGCAAGGTAGGCTTCCTTGGCAACATCAATAAGCTCGGGATAGTCACGAACGATCTCGGCCATATTTCGATACTGCTGCTTAATCTCGACCGTTACGCGCTCCTCGCCCAGTCGCTGGTTGAGCAGTGCGGCGGCGGCATTCATCAGCTCGAGTTTCTGCTGGAACTTGGCGGCATCGTGATCACGGACGATATAGCGCGCCGTGGCATGGTCGACCGTTGCCGAGACGCCCTCAAGGTGATAGAAGCCCTCGTAGCCCTCGGTGTATTCCGGGCGCTGCTCGTAGGGGAGCAGGGCGTTGAAGTCGCAGAACAGGTTGCCCGCGTTGACCATGCGCCCCTTGGCGTCGCCGGGGTGAATGGACTGGCCCTCAAAGCGAACGGTTGCCTCGGCGGCGTTGAAGCACTCCCACTCAAGCTCGCCAACCGGACCGCCGTCGACCGTGTAAGCGTACTTGCAGCCGAAGGCCTCGATATCCAACAGCTCGGCACCGTGACCGATTTCCTCGTCCGGGCAGAAGCAAATGCCGAGCGCGGGATGGGGCAGGGAGGGATCCTGCGCGATGCGTGCGACAAGCGCCATGATTTCGGCGACACCCGCCTTGTCGTCGGCGCCCAGCAGCGTAGTTCCGTCGGTGCAGACAAGGTCCTCACCCACCAGGTTGTTGAGGGCGGGAAGCTTGGCGGTGCTCATGGACACGGGCTTGCCGTCGACGATGCCGCAAACCAGATCGCCGCCCTCGTAGTGTACGATGTGCGGCGCTACGCCGGCGCCCGGCGCGACCTCGGTGGTATCGAGGTGCGCGATCAGGCCCAGGGCGGGCTTATTCTCGGAACCGGCGCTAGCGGGAATGTGCGCGCAGACATAGGCGTTTTCGGTTACATGGGCATCGGTTGCACCCAGCTCGCGCAGTTCTTCGGCAAGCACGTTGGCAAGGTCAAACTGTACGGTGCTCGACGGCACCTGGTCGCAGTTGGCATCCTCGGACTGCGTGTTGATCTGGACATAGCGCAAAAAACGCTCGAGGACGTCGGGGTCCGTGGTGGTGTTTTCCATAAAGATCGCTCCAATCTTGGTCGTCGTGTGCAACAAGAACTCTAGCACGGTATGCCGCGGCATACCGCGACGCTTGGATGGGGTAGAATCAGCCATTGAGTGCAGAAGGGACGGATGTTCATGGATACGACAAATAGCTCGCGCGAGCTACACCTAACGGTGGCGAACGAAGACTACTTGGAGTGCATGGTTCGCATCGAAAGCGAAGATGGGGAGACCGGCGGCGTGCGGTCGGTCGATATCGCGCAGCGCCTTGGCGTCTCGAAGGCATCGGTCAACAAGGCGGTTTCGGCTCTCAAGGCATCTGAACTTGTCGAACAGTCTCACTACGGCAAAGTTATCCTGACTGACCGTGGGCGCGAGGTCGGCTCGGCTATCTGGTATCGCCATCGTCTGGTCCGCACGTTTTTGGTTCAGGAGCTCGGTGTCGAATTTGAGCGAGCCGATTCCGAGGCCTGCATGATGGAGCATGCTCTATCCGAGGACACGATGAACCGCTGGCTCGCCTATCTCGAAAAGCAGGGAATCAGCGTCGAGGAATAGCGGGATATATATGGATACGAGTTATTACAACCGCTTTGGTGCCGAGGAACTTACGCGCCGCTTGTCGAGCGAGACCTTGTTGGCGCAGGGCCCCATGGGCAGTGTTCTGTTGAGTGAGTACGATGCCGCCGACATTCCACCGGCGTTTTGGAATCTGGCAGAGCCGCAGACCGTTTCTCGTATCCATCGCTTGTATGTCGCCGCCGGCGCGCAGGTGCTCATTACCAACACCTTTCAGGCATCAAGCTATGCCCTCAAGCACGACCAGATTGCGCCGTCCGTGGCGGAGGTCAATCGCGGGGCCGTCGACGATGCTCGCCAGGCGCACCCACAGCTGCTGCTGGGCTCGATGGGCCCGATTTGTATTGAGTGGTTTGCCGAGGACTCTGCCGAGTATCGTGAAATCCGAGGCATTGCGCGCGAACAAGCGCACGCCTTGCTCAATGCTGGTGTTGACGGTCTGCTGATCGAGACGGTGACGTCTATCCGTAATTTGCAGCCCATGCTTGCCGGCGCCCGAGATGCCGCCGACGGTATGCCTGTCCTGGTGAGTTTTGTCGTTGACGATAAAGGCGACCTGTTGGGCGATGGCCTCAACATCGAGGCAGCCGTTTTGTACGCCGAAAAACACGGCGCAAACTCGGTTGGTGTTAATTGCTGTTCGCTTGCGGCCGCGAACGCGGCGGTGCCCAGGATGGTTGCATCGGCGACTACTCCCGTCACGGTGCGTCCCAACGCGGGAAATCCGGTTCAGACACAGGATGGTCCCGTGTGGCATGAGGACCCCGAAGCCTTCGCTCGCGCATGCGTCGAGTGGAAGCGGGCGGGCGCCGCAATGGTAGGCAGCTGCTGCGGAACCACGGCGGTTACGACAGCCGCTATGGCAGATGCGCTCAATATATAGAACCCGAAAATGGGAGTATCGAATCACCGCCCCCGCTGGGGCGGTTTTTTGTTGTCGGTGCGCACCTCGACGCTTTTGCCTAAACGGTGAACGAGCGTGCCGGCGGCTTGCCGGATGCCCGTTGCGGGTATACCTCATGCGTACCATGATCCAAACACTGCGAGGTGTCTGCGCGTGTGCGCGATAATTCACTTTGGAACTGACGGTTGGCGAGCTCGCGTCGACGGAGACTTTACTATCAACAACGTCGCTCGTGTCACTGATGCTATCGGCAGGCTATGGCAAAAGACGAATCCCGGTAAAACGGTATATGTAGGATTTGACACTCGGCCGCTAGCGCGCGAGTTCGCCGAGTTCGCGGCGGGCGTGATTGCCGCCCACGGGCTCGATGCCGTGCTCGTGTCTCGACCGGTGCCGACTCCCGCTCTTACGTGGGCGGCTGCGTATGACGGCGAGGCATGCGGCGCGCTTATGGTGACGGGCTCACATCATCCGCAGGGCTATCTATGCCTCAAGCTGCGGATGGGTGATGGCTCGACGGCCAACCAGGATGTCATCGAAGAGCTCGAGGAGACGATGGCCGCCGAGCCGCTGGGGCTTGAGGGGCAATACCGCACGGCAGATATCATTCCCGACTATATGCGAGCGGTGGCATCGTTTGTCGACGCGGATGCCATTCGCGCCGCGCATATGCGTGTGGTGGTTGACCCCATGGGCGGAGCTGCGCAGGGATATCTTGCCGACTTGCTTCGAGAGCTTGGCGTCGAAGTCCATGAGATTCACGCCGACGAGACGACCGATAGGGGAGATATCTGCCCCGACCCGGTCGAGCCGTGGGTGGATGCTTGTGAGCGCGCAGTTGTCGAAGACGGGGCGTGCGCCGGTCTGGTGACTGATGGCGACGCCGATCGTATCGGCGCGGTTGATGAGCGCGGCAGATATATACATCCACATCAGATCATGGCGCTCGTTTTGGGCGATTTGGTCCAGTATCGCAATCTGAAGGGACGCGTCGTCGTCAACCTTTCATGCTCCACGCTTGTGCGTCGCATTGCCGAGGCACTCGGCTGCCGCGTGGTCATCAAGCCCGTCGGTTTTAAATATATAGCCGCCGAGATGAAGAAGGGCGGCGTTCTCGTGGGCGGTGAAGAGGCCGGTGGTATCGGTATCGCCGCGCACATGCCCGAGCGCGACGGCATCCTTGCCTGCCTGATTTTGTGCGAGCTCATGGCCAAGACCGGCGCGCCCTTGGGCGTGCTTATCGATCAGCTCGAGGCGAGCTTTGGCAAGACGAGTTACGGACGTCGAGATTTGCGCCTTGAGGCCGAGGATGCCGAGACGTTGCGCACGCTGCTTCCCGGCGTGAATCCCAAGTCGATATGCGGCAAGGCGCCGCAGAGCGTAAGCCATATGGACGGCTTGCGTCTGGCATTTGAGGATGACACCTGGCTGCTGATCCGTCCCAGCGGGACCGAACCGGTGGTGCGCGTGTACGCCGAGGGCTTTTCGGTGGAGGAGCGCGATGAGCTGCTGGATGCCGGCTGCGCTTTGGCCAGGGGCGCATATCGGCTATAGCCAAGGGGCCACTCTATATAAAGATGTGCTCGGCAAGCGGTAGCTATCAACTGGCAAGCGTCAGTTGAAGGCACAGTTGTGTAGGAAATGTGTGCGCCCAGATTCCCGCCCCCGGGGCCCCTCCGGTCTGGCAATATATCTCCTTGCCGCG
>CALFGH010000200.1 GCA_937958315.1 uncultured Collinsella sp.
GGTGCGGGGCCCATGTTCTCCAGAGTGTGCAGGGATCTCGCCACGCGAGCCCGCCAGGATCCGCTCACTATCGTTGTCGGCAAAACCCAGGGCAGCCGCGTCTACCAAAGCTGCCACTTCCCCGGCAGCCGCAAGCTCACGGGCGCGGCGCACGATATCGCATCCCGGCTCAACGGCCATCGGCTCTGCGACCAGCATACGTCCCCCGCCCAACGGCAAACGACCGGGTACGGTAACCCAGTCCGCGACCAGGCCCTCGCGAGCCACCGGAGCCTTAAACGCCAGCATGCCAAATTCGACGCGTGCGTCAATCCCCGCCGGAAGCGTGACCGAGCCTGCGCCCTCGGCAACGCAGGAAAGGACTCGCTCCACATGTCGCATCTCTGGACGAGCGTCCGGATCGATGCGTTTGATCGCCAGTCGCACGATGCGCCGCGCGATTACCACCTCGGCCGCAGCAAGGCGTCTGGCATCGAGCACTAGCGCACCCGCCGCCTCCTTGCGCAGGCAGCTTCGAAACGCCTGTGCCGACAGCTGGGACAGAAACGCATCTTCGTCACCAAGGATCTCGCAGGCGGCGCCAATCGTCTTGCACACGCTCGCATTACGCTGTGCCACCACTGGCATTACCCGATGGCGCACGTAGTTTCGCAGATACGAGATATCCTCATTGCTCTCGTCCTCACGCCACGGCTGACCATGTACCTGTAGATAGCCCACGAGCTCGCCATGAGTTAGGTCGAGCAAGGGGCGCACCACGATATTCCTCCGGCGAGGAATGCTCGATAGGCCAGCGGGCCCTGAACCCTTAATCGCGTTCATCAAAAACGTTTCCGCGCGATCCGAAGACGTGTGCGCGGTGCAGATACGAGCCGCCGTTCGCGGTGCCCCCGTCTTGGCACATAGTTCGCGCACATACCTTCGCGCCGCGGCATAACGCACCTCGCGCGCAGCCGCCTCGATATTGCCCGACTCCCCATCAAAATAAGCGTGCTCCACGCACAGCGGTAAACCATATTTCGCGCAGAGCTCACGCACAAAGGCCTCATCGCCGTCGGACGCCTTGCCGCGCAGATGGTGATTTACATGAAGCACATGCAGGCGCTCGCGAGCAATGGGGGCAACGCCGCGTCCATCTTGGATATCCAGCTTTGATGTGCACGCCATAAGAAGCAGTGCCGTCGAGTCCGCACCGCCTGATACCATGAGCACGACAGGAGCAGCCTGCTGCCTCGTCCGGGTCTCATCGACTGCCCCAGGCGCGGCATGGTGTCCGTAATGCTGTGATACCGTTGGCATTCGCTTCCTCCTCTATTCGTCCGCACCCATTGTATCCTTTGGAATCTTATGTCTCGCCTGCACCTTCATATCCTCGGCAGTGGCTCTAAAGGCAACTGCGCACTCATCGAGGGCCCGCAGGGGCTCATTATGGTCGATGACGGACTGTCTCGTCGCGAGACGCTCAAACGCATGGCGGAGCTCGGCCTTTCGGCAGACGACGTGTCCGCCCTTGTTGTCACCCATGAGCACAGCGACCACATTAAGGGGCTTGAGGTATGGTGTAAGCATTGGAATGGCCCGATCTTTTCCAGTAGAGGCACGCTCACATCAAAAGAAGGCCTCGCACATCTGCCTGTTGAGGAATTTGACCCAGGTGACACCCTCTCTATTGCCGGAGTCCACATTCAAACGTATTCGACATCCCACGACGTCGTCAATCCCGTCGGCTACCGTTTTGACGCTCAGGGCGATTCGGTTGGCTTTGCCACCGACACCGGCGAACTGTCGAAGCATGCCATCGATACGCTCAAGGACTGTCGCATTCTCGCACTCGAAAGCAACCACGATGTAACCATGCTGCGTCAAGGCGACTATCCTCGCTTTCTTCAGGAACGTATCCTGTCTGTAAAAGGGCATCTCTCCAACGATCAGGCCGCCGATGCCGCACGCGCGTTGGTAACCGATCGCACCGAGCAACTTATCGCGATGCACATTAGCCAAGACAACAATCGCCCAAGCCTGACCGTCAAAAGCTACGCAAGCTCCCTCGACGCAACACTCGACAACGAGCTTGGCAGCACCGCCACCCGCGTTGAGGGGCTGCATAAACTCACGATACGTCCCGCCGGGCAATATCGGCCCATGACCATACAGTAAACAGCAAAGGGGGCCGGGAATCACTTCCCAGCCCCCTTAACGCAGGCACCGATGCTAATAGCCGATAGCGTTAGTCGATGGAAATCTTCGTAACGTTCTTCTTCTCGACAATCTTAGGAACCGTAACGGTAAGGATGCCGTCAGCGTACTTTGCAGAAAGGCCCTCGCTCGAAGCATCCTTCAGGTACACACCGCGCGTCGCGCTGTACGAGCTGAACTCCTTCTGTAGGAAGTTCTTACCCTCGTTCTCCTCGTCTTCCTCGACATTCACGCTAATGGAAAGACGACCCTCATTGAGCTCAACGTCGATGTCATCCTTGGCGACGCCAGTCAAATAAGCCTTGACCTCATAGCCTTCGCCCTTATCCTCAACGTCAACGGGGAACGCCTTAGAGGCAATCGAGCTGTTCGCTAGGTCGCTCATATCATCAAAGAGATCAAACAACGAGCTAGCAGAGGGACGAACACCAAAGACCGAACGATAAGGAACCATGCTTGCCATGACTACCACTCCTTTAAGGGACTGCCGAGCCATCTTCCAGGTGGCAGGGACTTCGTTTGACGCTCTAATATATGCCCAACGATTACGTATATATACATTTTGCTATAAAGTTTTTTAAGTCTCTTTCTATAAGCATATCTAAGTCTGGTTGACTAAGGTTTTAACGAGGTTAAGGTTATTTGAACAGAGCCCTGAATACCAAATACGCGCCTGTCAAAACGAAGCAGGGGGCTTACAATGAGCGCATACTCGTTGTTAATGACAACCTAAGGGCATCATGGACGATCAGACCTCCGACAATTCGTTTGAGTCGCTGCAGAACGATAGTTCTGCCTATTCACAGCCTATACGCTACCATCGTCCCCATATTTCCCAAGAGCCCATTAACGATGCAGAGCCTGAGTATGTAACTCGCAATCGATATCAAACCCTTGAAGAATCTCAATCAGCTCGCAGACACATGGGTGTCGCCTCGAGCGATCCGGTGTATCTAAAAGATGCCCCCTTATCCAAAAACAGCGCAAGCAGCCAGGAGCAGACACAAACATCCACAAAGCAACATCGTAGAGGGCCCCGTCCCAAGCAAACTCTAACGCATTCCGCCCGCTATCTCGAGATGCCTAAGCAGGGGAAATCGATATTTACATCGTCAAACAGACGGCGTAAACAGCACCGTCTCCAATTCGCACTCTTGATCATTGCCATCGTAGCAATTGCGCTGGTCATTCATTTTGTTTTCTTCAAATAGAGAAGGCTCTTAAGCCATAGAGGCGTTTAGCTCATATCGACCAAACGCAAAAAGGGGGAGGCCGCGAGGCCTCCC
>CALFGH010000201.1 GCA_937958315.1 uncultured Collinsella sp.
TTCTCGCCCAAGATTCCGGGTCTGTCCTATACGGGCGGTCTGGGCATGACGGGTTGGATCAAGATTCCCGGTATCGGTCTTACCTTTCAGCCGGTCGAGCTCGCCAAGCTCATCACGATCTTCTTTATCGCCACGCTTGGTTCGCAGTACAACGGCCGCATCGATACCGCCCGCGACTACATTAAGCTCTGCGGCATGCTCTCCGTTCCGTTTTTGGCCGTCGTCGCTATGGGCGACCTGGGTTCGGGCTTGGTCGTGTTGGTGTCGGGTGCCGTTGTGATCTGCATGAGCGGTGCGCGCCGCGAATGGGTGCTGTCGACCTTGGCTCTGCTCGTGGGTTTGGTGGCGCTCATCCTGGCGCTCGATTCGGTACTCGATTCTCTTTTGGGCCATGACGTTTTGATCAAGCAGTACCAGATGAACCGTCTGACGGTCTTCATCGACCCCGACAATGCCGATTCGGACGATGCCTACAACTTGCAGCAATCGCTCATTGCCGTCGGCTCGGGTGGCTTTTTCGGTAAAGGGCTGGGCCATGCGACGCAGTCTGCCGGCGGCTTTCTGCCCGAGTTCCACACCGACTTCGTCTTCGCCTTCCTGTCCGAGACGTTCGGCTTCTGCGGCTCCTTTTTGCTCCTGTGCCTCTACGTGCTGCTGATTTTCTCGACGATCCGCGTTGCCTTTAAGTGCGAGTCTCTGTTCCTACGCTTGTCATGCGTGGGTATCGTCGGCATGTGGGCATTCCAGACCTTCGAGAACATCGGCATGTGCATCGGCATGATGCCGATTACCGGTATTCCGCTGCCGTTCATTAGCTTCGGTTCGTCCTCGATGATGATCCAGTTGCTGACGGTGGGTATCGTACAATCCATATGGCGGCATCGTTCGGGCGCCGCGTAACCGCTGGAGGGGTTTGCTATGAAGATTCCTGTGGACAAGCTGACCCGCGTCTTTAAGATGGGCGCGACCACCAAGAAGGATTCCGACACGCCGGTACGCGTGTCCGTCTACCTCGATTCGTCTGCCTCGCGTTTTTTGGTCGAGACGGTGCGCGATGCCTTCGTGCCGCAGACGACGTCGGGCATTGTGCGCGTTGAGCGCCTGGGTGAGGACCGTATCGTCCCCAAGACCGATAGCGACGTGGTGCTGGTCCTTTCGTGCGGATCCGACCGTCTTGAGAGCGCAGTACAGGAGCTTGTGATTGCCGGCGCCCCCGTGTGCGTGCTTGCCGAGTCCGCTGTCGAGGTGCCTTTTATCCAGGAGTCCACGCCCATGCTCGGCGCGGTGGCGGCCACCGATAAGACGTATCTGCTCGAGACGCTCGCTCGCTGGATTCTCGACCGCACGGACAAGGAGACAGCCTTTGCGGCGAACTTCACCTTTATGCGTATCGCTGCCGCTAACCGCATCATCACCTCGTGCGCGCTTACCAATATGGCGACGGGCGCGCTGGTGTTTTTGCCGGGGGCCGATTATCCCGTTATGGCGCTGGCGCAGGTGGGCATGCTCTTTGAGCTCGCGGCCATCTTTGGACGCGGCATAAAGCCCGAGCGCGGCTATGAGGTCGCGGGCGTGCTTGCCGGCGGCTTGGTGCTCCGCGCCGTCACCCGCGCCCTGGTAAAGCAGACGCCGCATATTGGGTTTGCCGTCAAGGCGCTGACCGCCGCCGCGGGCACCTATGGCATGGGCCGTGCGCTCGTTTCGCTGTACGAGCGCGACATCGACTACAGCCGTGCCAACGAGGTGGCTGCCGCCACGTTCTCGCGCGTTCGCGACCTGGTGACCACGGTTGCCGGCGCTACTCGTCCCATGGGTCCCTTTGAGGACGCATCTGATCTCGCTGCTTAGGGGTTTCTTTTGCGCGCTGTGTACCAAGACTGTTTTCATTTGATTGAGCCCCTGCTCGCAAAGGTCGAGAAGCCGAGTCGCTATATCGACCATGAGTGGGGCACGCTCTCCAAGGCCGATGCCGACTATCGTTGCTGCATGATTTACCCGGACGTGTACGAGGTTGGTCTGCCCAACCAGGGCATCGCCATCCTCTACAACATCCTCAATCAGGCCGAGGGCATCTCCTGTGAGCGCGGTTATGTGCCGTGGCCCGATATGGGCGATGCCATGCGCGAGGCTGGTATCCCGCTGCTGTCGCTCGAGGGCGCAGCACCCGTGGCCTCGTTTGATATCGTCGGCATGCACGTGCCGCACGAGATGGCCGTGACAAACTTTCTCGAGGCCCTCGATCTAGCCGGCATTCCGCTGCTGGCGGCCGACCGCACCGAGGACGACCCCATCATCATTGCCGGTGGTCCCTCGGTCTATAACCCCGAGCCGTATGCAGCCTTCTTCGATGCCATCCTCATCGGCGAGGGCGAGGAGTCGCTGCTCGAGGTTTGCCAGCTGCATCGCCGCTTGCGCGACGAGGGCGTCTCGCGCGCTCAGATTGTCGAGCAGCTCGCGACGGTCGGTGGCACCTATGTGCCGTCGCTCTACGAGGTGCGCCATGACGAGCCCTGCTCGCCGCATGGCTACACCGTGCCGCGCGAAGGCAAGGACGTCCCGCAGGTAGTCTATAAGCGCGTCGTTGAGGACTTTGGAGCTACTAATCCGCTGTCGCAGTCGTGCGTGCCCTACGCGCAGCTCGTTCACGACCGCCTGTCGATTGAGATTCTGCGCGGTTGTGCCCGCGGCTGCCGTTTTTGCCAGGCCGGTATGACCTATCGTCCGGTGCGCGAGCGCTCGGCCGACCAGATTGTTTCCTCGGTGATCCAGGGCCTGCAGAAGACTGGCTATGACGAGGTGTCGCTCACCTCGCTTTCGACCACCGACCACTCCTGCATCCGCGATGTGCTCGGCAGGCTCAACCGCCGCCTGGAGGATACGGGTATTCGCGTATCCATTCCCTCGCAGCGCCTGGATTCGTTTGGCGTGGATATGGCCGAGTCGGTCGCCGGCGAAAAGAAGGGCGGCCTGACGTTTGCCCCCGAGGCCGGCAGTCAGCGCATGCGCGACATCATCAACAAGAACGTGACCGAGGAGGACTTGGACCGTGCGGCCAAGGCGGCCTTCGAGGCGGGCTGGAACCGCATGAAGCTCTACTTCATGATGGGCCTTCCCGGCGAGCGCGACGAGGATATCGTGGCCATCGCCAACCTGGCCGACCATGTGCTCGAGCTTGGCCGCTCCGTGGTTCCCAAGGCGCGCCGCGGCTCCATCTCGGTGTCCATCTCGGTGTCGGTGTTTATCCCCAAGGCCGCCACGCCGTTCCAATGGTGCCCGCAGCTCGATTACGACGACGTCAAGCGTCGCCAAAAGCTGCTCATCACGAGCGTGCGAAACCGTGCGGTCCGCGTGCACTACCACGATGCCGAGACCTCGCTCGTCGAGGCCGCGCTGTCCCGCGCCGGCCGTGACATGACGCCGGTCATCATCGATGCCTGGCGAGCCGGTTCGCGTTTTGACGCCTGGGTGGAGCATTTCTCGCTCGATAACTGGAAGTCGGCTGCTGCCAAAAACGGCATCGATCTCAACGAGCTCGTGCACCTGCCCTACGAACTGGACTGGCACCTGCCCTGGGAGCACGTGAGCCCCGGTTGCTCGCGCGGCTTTCTCGAGCGCGAATACCGCCGCTCGCTGGAGGGCGTCACGACGCCCGACTGCACCCGCACGTCGTGCACCGGCTGCGGAATTTGCCCCACGCTCCATGCAAAGAACGTATTGGTGGGTGATCGCGCATGAGTGAGCGCCTGACCGACAACCCCACGCTCTTTAGGCTTCGCGTTCGCTATGGCAAGCGCGACCGTCTTAAGTACCTGGGCCATCTCGAAGTGATTCATACCATTGAGCGCATCGTGCGTCGCGCGGGGCTGCCCTATGCCGTGACGCAGGGCTTCTCTCCGCACATGCGCGTGGGCTTTTCGTCGGCGCTGCCGGTGGGAACGTCGTCGACTTGCGAGTGGTATGACCTGTTTATGACCGAGTTCGTTGCACTCGACGAGGCGTTTGAGCGCCTGGCGGCGGCATCTCCGGCCGACCTGGCCCCCATCGAGGCGGCATACATCGACGTGCGCACGCCGGCGTTGACGGCGCAACTCACGCGTCTGTCCTATCGTATCGACCTGCATCTGAATTCCGAGGCGCCGGCGTCCGCCAACGAGGTGCGTCGCGCAATCGATACGCTGCGCGCGGGGCATGGCATCGACTACGCACGCGGCAAAAAGAGCAAACGCCTGGACTTGGATCATACGCTCGTGGGCTATGAGCTTAAGGCGGGGGAGCGCCCGGACCATCTGGTGCTCATGCTCGATACCCATGCCGACAACGAGGGCTCCATGCGTCCGGAAATTTTGCTTTCTGCCGCTGATGTTTTGTTGCAGGGCTTGACCCCGGGCGTCGATGCACCTATTGTTTCCACCGGTATGCAAGACCTCGTGACCATCTGCTCCTACGATGTCGAGCGTCAGAATCAAGCATGCGAGGACGACGAGGGCCGACTCGTCAGCCCCATACCTGTGCGAACTTGTGGATTTGCTCCACATACTCGTTGACGGGGGTATTATCGCCTGCTACTATATTCGGCTGTTGCACTAACTGATGCATGAAGGGCAAGTAAACATGTACGCAATCGTTAACACGGGCGGCAAGCAGTACAAGGTCGCCACCGACGATGTCATCACCGTCGAGAAGATCGAGGGCAATGAGGGCGATAAGATCACCCTGCCGGTTATCTTCCTCAACGATGGTAAGAAGATCGTCACCGATCCCGACAAGCTGGCCAAGGCCAAGGTTACCGCTCAGATCGTTGAGCAGTTCAAGGGCGAGAAGCAGCTGGTCTTCAAGTTCCACAAGCGCAAGCGCTATCGTCGTCTGAAGGGTCACCGTCAGCAGCTCACCAAGCTGAAGATCGTGAAGGTTCAGGCTACCTCCCGCGCCAAGAAGGCTGTCAAGGCAGAGGCTGAGGCTGTTGCCGAGGCTCCCGTCGCCGAGTAGATTACACTCGTAACGAAAGAGTAGGTATACACAATGGCACACAAAAAAGGACTCGGTTCCTCCCGTAATGGCCGTGACTCCCGCGGTCAGCGCCTTGGCACGAAGCGCTATGCCGGCCAGACGGTAACCACGGGCACGATTCTCGTCCGTCAGCACGGCACGCACATCCACCCGGGTGAGAACGTTGGCCGTGGCAAGGACGACACGCTGTTCGCGCTGGTCGACGGTACCGTTGAGTTCCACAAGGGTATCAAGCACAGGGTCAGCGTACGCCCGCTCGCGAACGCGTAATTCACCCTTCATAGAGCACATATGTGGGAGGCACTTGAGTTTTAGGATTCAAGGGTCTCCTTCTTTTTTGTAGGAGGCGATTCTGTTGTCACAGTTCACCGATATCAGCCGCATTAACGTTTGCGGCGGCGACGGCGGAGCCGGATGCATGTCGTTTAGGCGCGAGGCATTTGTTCCCAAGGGCGGCCCCGATGGCGGCGACGGCGGTCGTGGCGGCAATGTCGTCATCCAGGCCGATGCTCAGCTGTCTTCGCTGATCGATTACCGCTTTAAGCATCACTTCCGTGCCGAGCGCGGCACGCACGGCCAAGGAGCCCGTCGCAATGGTAAGAGTGGTGAGGACCTGATTCTCAAGGTCCCTATGGGCACCGTGGTACGCGAGCTCGATCCCGAGACGCAGACCCCGATGTTCGAGATTGCCGATCTGGTGCACGACGGCGAGCGCGTCGTCGTGGCGCCCGGTGGCGCCGGCGGTCTGGGCAATACCCACTTTGTGACGTCGGTGCGCCGCGCTCCTGCGTTTGCCCAGCTGGGCGAGCCTGCCGAGGAGCACTGGATTGAGCTCGAGATGAAGCTTATGGCCGATGCCGCACTCGTGGGCTTTCCCTCGGTGGGCAAGTCCTCGCTCATCGCGCGCATGAGTGCCGCTCGTCCCAAGATCGCCGACTACCCGTTTACCACGCTCGTGCCCAATCTGGGCATGGTGCGTGCCGGCGAATATTCTTACGTCGTTGCCGACGTCCCCGGTCTCATCGAGGGCGCGAGCGAGGGCAAGGGCCTGGGCCATCAGTTCCTGCGCCACATTGAGCGCACGGCCCTGATCATGCATGTCGTTGACATGACGGGCGGGTTTGAGGATCGCGATCCGGTCGAGGACTATCGCATTATTAACCGCGAGCTCGAGCAGTATGGCGCAGAGCTCTCGGAGCGCCCGCAGATTGTTGTCGCCAACAAGTGCGATGCGCCGGGCACGGCCGACAAGATTGCCGACCTTAAGCGTGCAGCGCTCGACGATGGTCATATGTTCTTTGCCGTGTCCGCCGTGACGGGTGCCGGTCTCAACACGCTGATGCTTGCCGTAGGCGAGCAGGTGGCTAAGCTTCGCGCCGAGCTGGCGGTCTCTGATGAGCCGGTCGACCTGCGTGACGAGGAGTGGGAGCGCCGCCGTCTGCAGCGCGAGAAGCGGTTCCGCATTGTCCAGGAAGAGCCCCATGCCTTCCGTGTGGTTGGTCGCGCGATTGAGCGCATGGTCATCCAGACCGACTGGGAAAACGAGGAAGCTGTCATCTACCTGCAGCATAAGTTTGCGCGCATGGGTGTCGACGACGCGCTCGAGAAGGCCGGCTGCCGTGCGGGCGACGAGGTTCGCATTTGCCAGCGCGCCTTTGACTTTGAGGGGGCCGAGGACTTCTCGGAATACGAGGACGAGCTCGAGGATGCAGGCGTTGAGGTTATTGACGTGGCGGTCGAGGGTGCGGACGTGGTTGATGCCACTGAGGGCTCCGAAGGTACTGCCGAAGTCGACGTCGTTGAGACCCCGGAGGGCGAGTAAGCCATGTCGCTGCGCGGTGGAATCGGTCTGCCCGAGCTTCCCATAGAGGACGGACAGGAGTTTAGGCTCGGCATTATGGGTGGTACCTTTGACCCCATCCATTACGGTCACCTGGTGACCGCCGAGCAGGCGCGTGAGTCCCTCGACTTGGACGCTGTGCTTTTTATGCCGGCGGGCTCTCCTGCCTTTAAACTCGACAAACCGGTGACGCCGGCCGAGGACCGTTATGCCATGACGGTCCTCGCGACCGCCGCGAACCCGGCCTTTTTGGCAAGCCGCTTCGAGATCGATCGTGCCGGTGTCACCTACACAGCCGATACGCTGCGTGCCCTTCGCGAGTTTTACCCGCCACAGGTGAAGCTTTATTTTATTACGGGTGCTGATGCGATTATCGATATTGTAACCTGGCACAATGCAGACGAGATTGCCGAACTGGCAACCTTTATTGCTGCGACGCGCCCCGGCTTTGACATCGATACGGCCCGGGCGCGGATTAAGGAATCGGGACTGCCATTCGACGTTCGCTATATTCAGATTCCGGCGCTGGCGATTAGCTCGACCAACATTCGCAAGCGGGTTGCTCGCGGCATGAGCGTGCGCTATCTTACGAGCGAGTCCGTGCTCGGCTATATCCGTAAGCGCGGCCTGTATGCCGATCTTGGGCAAGAAGATTTTGATTGATGGGGGAGAACGTTGTCGGTAGAAGAACAGTTTGAGGACGACGAGCGCGCTCTCTTGACGCGTATCCACGAGTTGCTCGATGTGCGCATGAAGGATAAGCGTAAGCGCTACGTGCATTCGCTCGGGGTTGCCGAGACTGCGTTGCACCTAGCCGAGGTATACGGTGTCGACCGCTTTGATGCCGCTGCCGCCGGCCTGATCCATGACTGGGACAAGGTGCTCTCTGACGACGAGCTGGTCACGCGCGCTCTGCATTATGGCATTAAGATTGCCGGCTCTCCGTCTGCCGCGACGCCGCTTTTGCATGGCCCGGTTGCCGCCTATGAGCTTCCGCAGCTTTTTCCCGCGCTGTCGCCGGCGGTCTTTCAGGCTGTCGACCGTCACACCGTGGGCGCTTGCGACATGACGCCGCTCGATATGGTGGTCTTTGTGGCCGATGCCATCGAACCCAACCGCCACGGCGATTATGCCCATGCTCTGCGCAAGATGGTGGGGAAGTCCTCACTCGATGAGTTGTTCTTCTCCTGTTTTGCGCAGGGTCTGGTCTATGTGATCCAGACCGGGCGTTATCTTTATCCCACGGCTATTACGATTTACAACCATTACGCCCAGCTGCGCTAGCTCGGGCTGTCTAGAAAGAGGTATTCCATGGCCGACGAGACCATGACCGACGAGCAGATTCTTGAAGGTGTGGAGCATAAGAGCTTCATTGCCACGTCCGACCGCACTGCCGCCTCGCTGTCCGCGAGCGGTGTCGCCGCCGAGGATGTCGCCCGCGCCGCCGCGCAGGCCGCCTACGACAAGAAAGGCGAGGACATTCAGGTGCTCGACCTGACTGAGCTTTCCGATGTGTGTGACTACTTTGTCCTCGCTACCGGCATCAACAACCGCCAGGTTGATTCTATCGTCGACGAGATTGAGGAGAAGGTCGCCGAGGCTTGCGGCGAGCACCCGTTTTCCATCGAGGGCCGCGAGCAGAAGACCTGGATGCTCATGGACTACGGTTCGGTTGTCGTCCACGTCTTCACTCCCGAGGCCCGTGAGTTCTACCGTCTCGAAAAGCTCTGGGGTGACGCCCCCCAGCTTCCCCTCGACCTGCTCTAGTAGCTAATTTGGGACGGGGCTTTTTTAGCTACCCTCTACCGTTCGCCGGTCAGTTGCTCCATTCGCAGCTGCCCGGCTTTCTTTTTACCCCAAAAGTAGCTAATTTGGGACGGGGCTTTTTTAACTACTACCTACCGTTCGCCGAACAACGCGATTTGTCGTTCCAAGTACGTTTTTTTCTGCTCTGGCTCGGGTAACGTAATTTTTATCTGTAGAGGAGGGAATGCGTATGACTCGGGCTGCGCGAGAAATCTCTGAATATGGCTTTTACCATGTCGTCCAAAAGGGGTGTGCTGGACAACTCATATTTGAGGATGAGGATGACCGACTCTATTTGATTCGGCTGATTGCTTCGAAATGCCAGAAGTTCAAAGTTCATGTCATCGCGTGGTGCCTTATGGATAACCATATTCATCTTCTGCTTGACGACGAGCATGCTCATCTGAGTGATTGCATGCATTCGATTACGACGGCGTATGCCATGTATTTCAATTCTAAGACAGGCAGAAAGGGTCCAGTCTTCCAGGATAGATTTAAGAGCGTGCCGATCCTCGATGATGATCAGCTGCTTAACTGCGTTCGTTACATTCACGACAACCCTGCGAAAGCCAGAATTGGCACTTCTTCGCTCTATCGCTGGAGCAGCTTTAGCGAGTATATGGGCTATCCGGGTATTTGTAAGACTGATTGCGTGCTCGGGTTGCTCGGGAATTCCCAGAGGTTTTTTGCATTTAGCACCTCGGGCGAGCCCAATGGCTATTGCTTCCGTTATGGCGCTCATGTGAGTGATGCTGACGCGCTTGAGTTTGCGCAGGCGTTGCTCAAACCTTACGAGCCTCATCATCTCAAAACTCTGCCCAAGGGTGTGCGTGATGACTGTATCCGTAAGCTCAAAAGCGAGGGCTTTTCGATCAAGCAGATCGTGCGCCTCACGGGCATCGGCCACTGCACGATTCAAAAAGTCAAAGTTGAAAAATAGCTCATTTCAGGCGCGGTAATTTTTGCTACGGTCGCCAAACCGGGCATCCGGGGCAGTCAATTTGGGACGGGGCTATTTTAGCTACCCTTTGGCTGACGGGGAATGATTAAGGGCCGGGCTGGAGCTCAAGCGATATATAGGGGTAGCTAAAATAGCCCCGTCCCAAATTGACTGCCCATGCCGTGTCTGACCGACGGTAGCTAAAAGCGCCGTCCAAAAGAGATTAGTTTTTGAAGCGGGATTGGCGGCCGAAGGAAAGGGCGGTGTCGCCGAATTTGTCTCGGACGGCGTCGATGGCGACGGAGAGGTCGCGGCGGTCGCTGGATTGGGCTCCGCGGTCATCGATCTCGCAGAACAGGTCAGTCTGGATGCCGCCTTGGTGGTCGAAGTCGCTCATGCCGATGCCCGCTAAGCGAACATGCATGCCATCCTGCCAGATGTTGTCGAGCAGTTCGAGTGCAACCGCCACGAAGATGTTCTCATCGTCGGTTGGATGCGGCAGTCGGCGCTGTGCCGAGCGACCGCTTCCATACGAATACTTGAGCTTGAGCGTCACCGTGGCGCCCGTTAGTCCTTGACGGCGCAGGCGGCGTCCCACTGACTCTCCCAATAGTGCAATCGCGGCTTCGATGTCCCCACGCTCAGTCAAATCTTTCGCAAAGGTGCGTTCATTGCTGACTGACTTGACCTCACGACCTTCATCGAGACTCGTGACTTCGGAGATTTCGAGTCCCAGCGCACGCTGACGCATGCGTTCGCCGTTGACGCCAAAAATAGAGGCCAAGGTGGATTCCGGTGCGCGTGACAGCTCGCCGAGCGTGTAGATGCGCATGCGGCGCAGTCGTTCCTCGGCTGAGCGCCCGATGCCACTCATGGCAGATACCGGCAGCGCGGCCAAAAAGCGCTGTTCGGTTCCGGGGCGCACGATGGTCAGCCCAAACGGCTTGTCCCGCTCGCTTGCGATCTTTGCAACCGTCTTGTTGCAGCCCACGCCAATGGAGCAGGTCACTCCCAGCGCCGCCACGCGATCACTGATGCGCCGCGCAACCAGCAGCGGGTCTTCGGGTGCAAAACGACCCGGTGTGATATCGATAAAGGCCTCGTCGATGGATACGCGCTCAACGCGCGGGGTCTCGTCGGCGAGAATCGCCATGACCTGCGCGCTGACCTCGTGGTAGCGATCGAAATGCCCATGCGTCCAAATGGCCTGCGGACAGAGACGTCGTGCCTCGGCCGAGGGCATGGCGGAGTGCACGCCAAAACGACGCGCCTCGTATGAGCAGGTGGACACGACGCCACGCGAATCGGCATCGCCACCCACGATGAGCGGCTTGCCGCGCCACTCGGGATGGTCGAGCATCTCCACGCTCGCAAAAAATGCATCGAGATCCATGAGGCCCACCGCCGGTCCCGTCCAGGGCGGCGGCGTGACGCCCGCAGCATCTTCATAACCGTATGTATGTTCGCGTCTATTCATGGGATGAGTATACCGCGCAGCTCATGTGGGGTGCGTGGATGTGCTTGCAAATCGCGAATTCTTGTCTAAGATATGGATTTGCCTTCGACTATACCGAAGAAGTTGGTCTCACGGACTTCACCTGCCCGCGTCGATGGCGTATTATGTTCAACTGTTTGTTTGTAGTTGCAGCCTAAAGCTGCTTGGTTGGAGGAGTTTCCTTTGGCAGTCAAGATTCGCCTTGCTCGTCACGGCGCTAAGAAGCGTCCGTACTACCGTGTCGTCGTCGCCGATTCCCGCGCCCCGCGTGACGGTCGTATCATCGAGGAGGTTGGCCGCTACAACCCGATGACCGCCCCCAAGACCATCAACCTCGACCTCGAGAAGATCGCCGACTGGCAGTCCAAGGGCGCTCAGCTCACCGACGCTGTCGCTGCTCTGGTCAAGGCCGCTAACGAGGGCGAGAAGACCGAGACCGTCGTCAAGAAGTCCAAGAAGCAGCTCGCCAAAGAGGCCGAGGCCGCTAAGGCTGCCGCTGAGGCCGCTGAGGGCGCCGAGGAGTAAATCGTGCCTGAGGTTGACGCTGCACAGCTCGAGGGTGAGGCAATGCTCTCAGATCGCATCGCCGATCTCGTCGAATATCTCGTTGTTCAGATCGTCGACGACCCGGATTCCGTGAGCCTTGAGGTCATCGATGGTGACGACGCCTCCACGATTGAGGTTTCGGTTGCCGAGGATGATGTCGCTAAGGTCATCGGCCGTCGTGGCCGTACCATCAAGGCCATTCGCACGCTCGCCCGTGCACTGGCCGCTCGCCTCGACACTGCAGTCGAGGTAGAGGTTCTGGGCTAGGACCTTGAGGTCCCAGTACAAAAACATCGCCCGTGTGGTCAAACCGCACGGAAGGAAGGGGGAGGTCCTCGCGCAGCCGCTGCGGGGGCTTCCTTCTGTATTGACGCCGGGTATGCGCGTCGCCTTGACGCCGCCGGCGCTCAAGCGCGACCGTTTTTGCACGGTCACATCCGTCACCGATACGGGCGATGGCGATCTGGTCTCGTTTGAGGGCATTGACGACTTGACAGCCGCCGAGGGCATCACCGGATGCTACGTGCTGGCAAATCGTGACGACTTTGAGCTCGATTCGCTCGACGCCGCCTATACCGACCTGATGGGTCGCGAGGTGGTCGACGAGCGTTTTGGCTCGCTCGGCACAATTGTCGAGATCATGTCGACGCCCGCCAACGATGTTTGGGTTGTCGAGGGCGATCGGTACGGCGAGGTGCTGATTCCCGTGATCGAGCAGGTTGTGCTCGATCTTCCCGATCAGGGGGCAATTTCCGTCCACGTTATGGACGGTTTGATCGATATGGACAAGTAGGGAGGAAAACATGCTGATCGAGACCCTTTCGGTCTTTCCCGAGATGTTTGAGCCCGTCATGTCCACGTCGATCTTGGGCCGCGCCCGCAAGGCCGGCCTTTTTGATTTTAAGGCCTACAACCTGCGTGACTGGACGCACGACCGTCATCGTACTGTCGATGACGAGCCGTACGGCGGCGGGCAGGGCATGCTCATGAAGGTCGAGCCCATCGCCGAAGCCATCGAGGCTATTAGCTCCGAGGGTCCCAAGCCCACCGTGGTGTTCTTTACGCCCTGCGGCGAACCCTTTACGCAGCATGTGGCCGAGCGCCTGCTCAAAAGCGAGCGTCTGCTGTTTGTATGCAGCCGCTACGAGGGCGTCGACGAGCGCGCGTATGCGTATGCCGACGAGCGCCTGTCGATCGGCGACTACGTGCTCACGGGCGGCGAGCTTCCCGCTATGGTCGTTGCCGATGCCGTCGTGCGTCTGATTCCCGGCGCCCTTGGTGACGAGATGAGCAACGTCGATGAGTCGTTCTCGACTGCCGAGGACGGTGGCCTGCTCGAGTACGCGCAGTACACCCGTCCCGCCGAGTTCAAAGGCGAGGGCGTGCCGCCGGTGCTCGTGAGCGGTGATCATGCCAAGGTTGACGCCTGGCGCCGTAAGAATGCCATCGAGCGCACCTGCCGCTGGCGCCCCGACCTGATCGAGACGGCGTGGCTTACGCCCGAGGAGCGCGCATACGCGCAGGAGATCCTGGACGCGTCGTATTCGCAGAGCGAGGAGTGAGAATGGTTCCAGCGCAGCATTCCGTGCTAAAGGGTGCGTTTGAGTGGATCGTGGTCGTCGCGATCGCACTGGTCGCCACCTTCCTGATTCGCTCGTTTGTGGTCGAGCCCTTTGTGGTGCCCACCGGTTCCATGGAGTCCACGATCGAGATCGGCGACCAGATCTTGGCGCAAAAGGTGAGCCTCGAGCTCGGCCAGCCCGTCAGCCAAGGCGATATCGTGGTGTTCCACAACCCCGATGCCACGTCCGAGCATGACGTGCTGGTAAAGCGCGTCATCGCCACGGCCGGCCAGACGGTCGACCTGCAGGACGGCAAGGTCGTCGTCGATGGCCAGGCGCTCGACGAGGACTATACGACTGGCATGAGCTGGCCGCTTTCGGTCCAAGCCCCCGGCGCTCAGGTGAGCTATCCCTACACCGTTCCCGACGGGTGCGTGTGGGTGATGGGCGACAACCGCGAAAACTCTGCCGACTCACGCTACTTTGGTCCCGTTGATCGCTCTGATTTGATCGCCGTGGCGCTTGTGCGCTACTGGCCGCTCAACCGCATCGGCACTATCGATTAAAAACCGCTATAGTACAGTACCTAACCGTGTAATCGTTTCGACGAGGGGATATTAGAGGCATGAACGCTTCATCGCTTTCCTTCCAAGACATCATCCTGCGCCTCCAGCAGTACTGGGGCGAGCAGGGCTGCGTCATTATGCAGCCCTATGACTCCGAGGTCGGTGCCGGTACCTTCCACACCGCGACCACGCTGCGCTCGCTCGGTCCCGCCGAGTGGCGCACCTGCTACGCTCAGCCTTGCCGCCGTCCTGCCGACGGCCGCTACGGCGAGAATCCCAACCGCATGCAGCACTACTATCAGTTCCAGGTGCTCATCAAGCCGTCGCCGGTCAACGCCCAGGAGCTTTACCTGGGGTCTCTTGCCGCTATCGGTCTGGACCCCAACGACCATGACGTTCGTTTTGTCGAGGACGACTGGGAGAGCCCGACGCTGGGCGCCTGGGGCCTTGGCTGGGAGGTCTGGCTCAACGGCATGGAGGTCACGCAGTTTACGTACTTCCAGCAGGTGGGCGGCATCGAGGTCGACCCCGTGCCCGTCGAGATCACCTATGGTCTGGAGCGCATCGCCATGTACGCCCAAGGTGTCAACTCCGTCTACGACTTGGTTTGGAGCTATCTGCCCGATGGCACGCCGATGACCTACGGCGACGTGTTCCTGGAGAACGAGCGTGAGTTTAGTGCCTACAACTTTGAGGTCGCCAACGTCGAGATGATGCGTCAGAAGTTTGACGACTACGAGGCCGAGTGTCATTCCTGCCTGGAGCGCAAGCTGCCGCTGCCCGCATACGACTGCGTCATGAAGTGCAGCCATGCCTTCAACCTGCTCGATGCCCGCGGTGCGCTGTCCGCGGTCGAGCGTGCCAACTACATCCTGCGCGTCCGCGCCGTCGCCAAGGCGTGCTGCGAGGCCTATATGGCCGAGGTCGCCGGAATCAACGACAATGCCGACCAGGAAGGCGAGGTGGCGTAAGCCATGGCAGACGCTAAGGATTTCCTGTTTGAGATCGGTACGGAGGAAATGCCCTCCGCACCGTTGAACAATGCCGTCAAGCAGCTCGGCACCATGATCGCCAAGGGCCTCGACGAGGCCGGTCTGGCCCATGGCGAGGTCCGCGTGATCTCGAGCCCGCGTCGTCTGGCTGCGCTCGTGGCCAACGTCGCCACCGCGACCGATGAGGTCCATGAGGTCAAGCGCGGTCCCGCGGCAAACATTGCCTTTGATGCCGACGGCAACGCCACCAAGGCCGCCCAGGGCTTTGCCCGCAAGTGCGGTGTGGCTGCCGAGGACCTGGTCCGTCGCGAGGACACCGACGGTCGCGAGTATGTGTTCGCCGAGAAGAACATTCCCTCTGCACCGGCTACCCCGATCCTGACGGCTCTGTGCGAGAAGACGATCGCCGGGCTGCAGTGGCCCAACTATCGCAGCCAGCGCTGGGGCCACGAGCACGCGACGTTTGTTCGTCCGGTCCGTTGGATCTGCTGCCTTTTGGGTGAGGACGTTGTGCCCGTGTCCTTTGCCGACGTGACGAGTGGCAACACCACGCGCGGACATCGCGTTCTGGGCCCCGGTGACCATGTGGTCGCCAGCCCTGCCGTCTACGAGCAGGTGCTCGAGGACGCCGGTGTGCTCTCTGCCGAGCGTCGTCGCGAGGCCATCCTTGCCGGTATCGCCGAGGTCGAGGCTGCGCGCCCCGGTTGCCATGTCGACACGCCTAAGAAGGTCTTTGAGGAGGTCATTAACCTCTGCGAGTGGCCGACGGTGCTCGTCGGTACCTTTGACGAGGAGTTCCTCAAGGTCCCGCACGAGATCATCTGCGAGTCCATGCTCACCAACCAGCGCTACTTCCCGATCTATGACGGCGAGGGCAAGCTCACGCGTGAGTTCGTGGTCGTTTCCAACAGCAAGCCCGAGAACGCCGAGCGCGTGATCGACGGCAACGAGCGCGTCGTGCGCGCCCGTCTGGACGACGCCAAGTTCTTCTACGAGGAGGACCTGAAGATCTCCCTCGACGAGTTCCGCGAGCGTCTGGCCAAGGTCGCCTTCCAGGAGAAGCTCGGTAGCGTGCTCGCCAAGTCCGAGCGTATTGAGCAGCTCGCGCTCGCCATCGCCCGTGAGGCCCATCTGGGCGCCCACCTTGCTGCAGACGCTGCTCGCGCTGCGCACCTGTGCAAGGCAGACCTGGTATCCAACGCCGTCGTCGAGTTCACGAGCCAGCAGGGCGTGATGGGCGGTTACTACGCTATCGCGATGGGGGAGAACGACGAGGTCGCCCACGCCATTCGCGATCATTATCGTCCCCGCTTTGCCGGTGACGAGCTGCCCGAGGGCACCGCTGGCTGCATCGTGGCCTGCGCCGACAAGCTCGATACCATTGCCGGTATCTTTGCCATCGGCGAGCCCCCGACCGGCTCCTCCGACCCGTACGCACTGCGTCGCGCCGCCATCGGCATCATCAACATCCTGCGCGATCGCCTGCCGATTGACCCCACGTCGCTCATCGACTTCGCCCTTGAGCTCTATAGCGAGCAAGGCATTGAGTTCGACGCCGCCGAGGTCGCCCAACAGGTCCGTGACTTCTTCCATGGCCGCCTGGTGAGCATGGCCCGCGACGAGAAGATTCCGGCCGATACCGTCGCCGCCGTTTCCGCGGTGCACATCATCGCTCCGTCCGTCTTCTTCGCCCGCTGCGCCGCGCTCGACGAGGCTCGCAAGAACGATGCCGAGACCTTCGACAACCTGGCTACCGCCTATGCCCGTGCCGCTCACATCTCCAAGCCCGAGCTGGGTGCGGAGTACGACCGCAGCCTGATGGGCGAGGTCGAGCTCGCGCTCGCCGACGCCTCCGAGGCTGCTCAGACCGCTGTCGATGACGCCCTTGCTGCCGAGGATTACCCGGCCGCATTTGCCGCCCTTGCAGCTCTGCGTGCCCCCATCGACCGCTTCTTCGACGAGGTTATGGTCATGGACAAGGACGAGCAGCTCCGCGATAATCGCCTTAAGCTGCTCAACCGCTTCGAGGCCGTTTTCTCCGGCATCGCCAACATCGGTGAGCTTGCCCGCAAAAAGTAAGCCAGCCTGCGCGTAAGCGCAAAAGGAGCCCCGCATGGATTGCCCGGTCACCGCTCGTCCCACCGTTATCGTTATCTCCGACTCGCTCGGTGATACCGCTTGTGAGGTGGTGCTTGCGGCGTCCGGGCAATTTGATGAAGGGGCTTTTCGTTTGTTGCGCCTGCCCAAGGTGAACTCGGTGGAGCAGGTCAAGTCGTTTGTGGGCCCGCGCGTTGATGCGGACCATCGCGATATTGCCGTGTTCCACACCATTGTCGATCCGGCGCTTCGCGCCCGCGTGCTCGATTACCTGGGCATGCTGCATATTCGTTCGGTTGACCTGATCGGCCCAGCGCTCGCCGTGCTGTCGTCGCTCATTGGTGTGCCGCCCAAGGGCGTCGCGGGCGTGATTCACAAGACCGATGACCGCTATTTCCATCGTATCGAGGCCATGGAGTATTTCGTTGAGCACGATGACGGGCGCGGTTCCGATGATCTGTCGGGGGCCGATATCGTGCTGCTGGGTGTATCGCGCACGTCCAAGACGCCGCTGTCGATGTATTTGGCCTATCAGGGCTACAAGGTTGCCAATGTTCCGTTGGCACATGGCATGGAGCCGCCGAAGTCTATTTACGAGATTGACCCGATGCGGTTGTTTGGCCTGATTTCGACCGTTGACGTCATCTCTGAGATTCGCGATAGCCGCTTGGGCGATGACTATGCTCGCTCCGTCGCCGGCTCCTATGCCGAGCCCGAGAGCGTGCGCAGCGAGCTCGAGGAAGCCCGTGCCCTCATGAAGCGTCTGGGCTGCTTTGTGGTGCGTACCGATGGCAAAGCGATTGAGGAGAGCGCCTCCGAGATCATCGGTCATTTGATGGAAATCCAAGAAGCCCGTGCCCGCCGCGCCGCCCGCCGAGGTCAGCAAAGCTAACTCATTGGGGTAGCTAAAAATTCACCGTCCTTAAAATACTATCTAAAAATAATGCACGATATTGGTAAAGCGATTTAGCAAAGAACTTGCATTTGACCTGCAATTTTCTTGCAGTGGTATCTTCATAAGGTAACCACCTTTACCTACCGTTCACCGCCGCATTTATCACGTTTACCAAACCCCTCGCCCTCTACGCAAGCCCGCTCAACGTCCGCCGTATAGTTCCCTCACGGCCCGCATCCGGCGGGTCGATTCGTCACCACGGTCGTGCGCGAGAGCGCATGGAAGGGGAAGTATCGTGAGCGATTGCAAGAGGGTTTACCGTTTTGGAACCGACGCCCAGGGCACCTGTGTCACTGAGAGCGACAAGTCCATGAACTTCGTGCTTGGCGGCAAGGGCGCAAACCTTGCCGAGATGAGCCGCATCGGTCTGCCGGTTCCCGGTGGCTTTACCATTACCTGCCAGACCTGTGTCGAGTACTCCGGCGCCGGCAACGTCTGGCCCGAAGGCGCACTTGATGAGATCGTTGCCGCCGAGGCCGACCTCGAGGCTCGCTGCGGCAAGAAGCTCGGCGACGCCTCCGATCCGCTGCTCGTGTCGGTTCGCTCGGGCGCTCCGTTCTCCATGCCCGGCATGATGGACACGGTCCTCAACTTGGGCCTCAACGACGATTCCGTCCAGGGTCTCATCGCCCAGACGCAAAACCCGCGTTTTGCCTGGGATAGCTACCGCCGCTTTATCCAGATGTTCTCCAACGTCGTTATGGGTGTTGACGCCGACCTGTTCGAGAACGCCCTGACTCAGGCCCGCCTGGTCGCCGGCGTTCGTGTCGATTCCGAGCTTTCGGCCGAAGACCTGCAGGAGCTCGTCGAGACCTTTAAGAGCATCTTCTCCGACAACGTCGAGGCCGCCCTGTATCCCGAGCTCGACGTTGCCGACGGCAAGCCCGTCTTCCCGCATAATCCGGAGCTCCAGCTGCGCCTTGCCATCCAGGCCGTCTTTGGCAGCTGGATGAACGAGCGCGCCTGCATCTACCGCAAGCAGCATGGCATTTCCGACGAGCTCGGCACCGCCGTCAACGTGCAGGCCATGGCCTTTGGCAACAAGGGCGAGACCTCTGCGACCGGCGTCGCCTTTACGCGCAACCCGGCCGACGGCACCAAGGAGTTCTACGGTGACTTTTTGGTAAACGCCCAGGGCGAGGACGTCGTCGCCGGTATCCGCAACACCGAGCCCATCGCCGACCTCAAGACCACCCCGGGCCTCGAGTCCGCTGGTGAAGAGCTCGAGCGCGTGTTCCTGACGCTCGAGGACCATTACCGCGATATGTGCGATATTGAGTTCACCATCGAGCAAGGCAAGCTCTGGATGCTCCAGACTCGCGTGGGCAAGCGCACCGCCACCGCCGCCCTGCGTATCGCCATCGAAATGGTCGAGGAGGGCCTGATCACCCGCGAGGAGGCCGTGGCCCGTATCGATCCCGCCCAGCTCGACCAGCTTTTGCACCCGCAGTTTGATGCCTCCAAGAAGTACGAGGCTCTGGCCAGCGGTCTTAACGCCAGCCCTGGTGCCGCCGTGGGCGAAGTCGTGTTCTCGAGCGATGATGCCGTCGCGCGCGCCAACGAGGGCCACAAGGTCATTTTGGTTCGCTGGGAGACCAACCCCGATGACCTGAAGGGCATGGTCGCCGCCGAGGGTATCCTGACCAGCCACGGTGGCAAGACGAGCCATGCCGCCGTTATCGCTCGCGGTATGGGTACGCCCTGCGTCTGCGGCGTTGAGCGCTTCCACATCGACGCCGCCGAGAAGGTTGTGCGCATCGAGGGTAGCGATCGTGTGCTGTACGAAGGCGATGTCATCTCCATCGACGGCACCCAGGGCATCGTCGTCGATGGCGCTGTCGATTTGGTCTCCGCCGAGCTCACCGGCGACCTGGACACCATCCTGTCCTGGGCCGACGAGATCCGTCTGGACGAGACCTGTGGCCACGCCAACCATGTGCGCGTCAACGCCGACAATCCCGAGGATGCCGAGCTCGCCCTCGAGTTTGGTGCCGAGGCTATTGGCCTGTGCCGCACCGAGCACATGTTCCTGGGCGATCGTAAGAACATCATCCAGAGCTTTATCCTGTCCGATGATGAGGCCGTGAAGCAGCAGGCCCTGTCCGACCTGCTCAAGGTTCAGACCGAGGACTTCCTGGCAATGTTCAAGACCATGTCCGGTCGCGACGTAGTTGTTCGCCTGCTCGATCCGCCGCTTCATGAGTTCCTGGATAATCCTCGCGAGCTCGAGGTCGCCATCACCAAGAAGGAAGCCGCCGGCGCCAGCGAGGAAGAGCTTGCCGTCCTGCGTGCCCGCCTGCGTCGTATCGACGGCATGGTCGAGTCCAACCCGATGCTCGGCCTGCGCGGTGTGCGCCTGTCCGTTGTCTTTAGCGATCTGCCGCTCATGCAGGTTCGCGCCGTCGCCACGGCTGCCGCTCGCCTCATCAAGGAGGGCGTCGACCCGCGTCCCGAGATCATGGTTCCGCTCGTCTCCATCACGGCGGAGCATGTCCAGACCCGCGAGGTCATCGAGCGCGTGATCGCCAAGGTTTCCGCCGAGGAGGGCGTCGAGCTCAATATTCCCGTGGGCACGATGCTCGAGCTGCCGCGTGCCTGCATGGTTGCCGACGAGATCGCGCAGCACGCCGACTTCTTCTGCTTTGGCACCAACGACCTCACGCAGACGACCTTCGGCTTCTCTCGAGACGATGCCGAGGCCAAGTTCATCCCGCTGTACATGCACAAGAAGATCTTGAAGGACAACCCCTTCGAGACCATCGACACGGCGGTACTGGAGCTGGTGCGCATGGCCGTCGAGAAGGGTCGCACTACCAACCCCGGTATGCACTTTGGCGTGTGCGGCGAGCACGGCGGCGACCCCAAGTCCATCAAGGCCCTGTTTAACGTGGCCGATGTGGACTACGTGTCCTGCTCGCCCTATCGCGTGCCCCTCGCGCGTCTGGCTGCCGCTCAGGCCAAGCTCGAGGCGAAGCGTTCCGCTTAACTGAGTCGCGTTCCATTTGCGCCTTTTACGCCCCCCTTCGCGCCGTCGCGCCCCCCGTGGACGCGGCGGCGTTTTACGTTGGTTCAATACATTGGCAACTGACGGGAGGACTGCGATGAAAAACCTCACCAGGTATTTGCAACGAGCGCGTCGGGGGGCACAGATGACCCTGTGCTGGGTGGTCGTTGCGGTCACGGCGCTTTGCGGGATGCCGACAGCCGGTTTTGCCCTTCAGGATGATTCGCGCGACGAGCTCTATGGCGACGTGGTCAACCCGCTCACCATTACGGTCAACGATCGCGACTGCACGTTTGTAGACATCGATGACGGCAAGCTCGAGGGCCGTACCTCGATGTACGACAACGTCTCGTTCTACACGGCCGCCGTCAAAAAGGTGCTGCCCAACTGGGCATCGCTAGCCTATAACATCCTTGGCTATGGTGGAGGCGACGACTCCGGGGACTTTTTGTACTGGGACCACGCCGGCAAGGGCTTTGAGAAGGACTTCGGTAAGGGTCACTATATCTATCTGTATGATGCGCTTTCGGGCGGCAACGGTGAGCATTCCGATGGTGCCGACAAATCGAAGCAGAGTGGTCTGACATCTGCAAAAAGCCTCAATGCGGTCTACGAGCGCTTGACCGACGATATCGCCGGCTGTATCGGTCACAAGCTGGAGGGCTCCGATTTCCGTAAATACGTGCCGCTCGACGGACTGTCGAAAGACACGACTGAGCAGGACGTCATTTATGCCACCATCGCGTGTGTGGACAAGCTCGGCGGCACCTACCAGTACGATTTCAATGGCTTTGGCATCGCGTTCTATAACTTTAGAGTTCAGCAGCTCAACAGCGTGAACAAGCTTAACTGTGCGCCCGAGGACGCGCCGGGCTATTCCTTTGTCGATTCTAAGACTGAGCAGGAGCTCGTTACCTCGGCTCTTAACGTCGGCTATGAGGACGCCTCGCAGAGCATCACGCTCGCCCGCGGTACCGAGGAGACGGTCGGCACGAGCACTTCTGAATCCGCATCGTATTCCAAAGGTGGCTCGTGGGGCGCATCGGTGAGCCTCAAGGAGTCGCTGGGCGTGCCCGCAACAGCGAGCGAGGAGATCGAGACGTCGTTTTCGGCCGAAACCACGATGTCCCAGTTGTGGGAGGCGAGCAAGACCGAGGAACAGTCGATCACCACAACGGACAATCAGTCGGTCACCGTCAATATGACGATCCCGGCGCACACGCAGGTCAATAGCAAGCAAACGAGTTCTACCACGACGCTGTCTGAGGACTATGACCAGCCGGTGGGCGTGACGTTCGACGTGATCATCTTTAACATGAACGGCGAGTGCTACGACGACAACGCCGCCGTGCAGGAGTTCCATACCGCCGGTTATGACCAGCGCTCGTTCTACACCACCTTTGGCGATCAGTCGACCGATGCCGTGCAGAACCTGTTCCTGCGCTCAATCGCCCATCGTGGCGACGACGGGTACGATACCACCGCCGGAAACGTGACGAGCTGGTCGTATCGCACCAACAACCACATGGTGCGCGCCATCGATTGGAATTCGGTCCTGGCCGATCGCGAGGTGCCCTCGCGCAACGGCGGCGCCCCGCGCACGTGCAACGTGCTCAATGACATGGCCGCGACCTATCCCATGTCCATTACGGGTTCCAATCTGTCGTTTGAGTCGGTGACGGTCGATACGCAGTTGGGCACGCCGCAGCCCATTAAGCCCATCTCCAAGATTCTCGTGTCGCTGCAGACCGATAAGACCCGAAGGCTTACGGTTGGAGACGAAGACCCCATCTCTTCCTATCGCGTGCGTGCAAGGGACGAGGACGATGTTGATTACTACGGCTTTGTGAAGTCGTCGGGCGACTGGCGCGTGGTCGATAAAAAGGGCAAGGAATGCAAGTCCGACGTAATCGAGATCCAGACCGACCCTGTCACCCACGAGCAGGTCGTGGTGGGTAAAAAGGCCGGCACCGCCTACGTAAAGTACTTTATCCCCGAGGACACCTATGTGGACGTGAATGGGCATGTCTCGACCAATGACGAGATCGACGCCGCGGCCTATAAATATAAGGTAAGTGACGTGGCGCCCGAGCCGTTTAACGGCAGCATCAAACTCGAGGGCTCGGCACGGACCGTCGTCGGCGTCGAGGAAAATCTCAACGGCATCGAAGGCCTGACGGCTACGGTCTATGACACGACGGGCAAGGAAGTCGATAGAGTCTGCAGCTGGGAGGCCCAGGAGCTCGAGAGCAAGGGCATTTCGGTCGCGACAGACGGCACGATGACCATCTCGCAACCGGGCACCTTCCATGTTCGCGCCTTTATTGACGGCGTTTATTCCGATTGGGCCGAAGTTGTCGCCGACCCCGCGCCCGTTGACCCGATGACGACCGTCGTGGAGACACCGGCGAGCGTTACGGCTGCCGCATCCGCAGGGGATTCTTCGACAACGACGGATAGCACGGCTCCTGCCCAGGGAGAGCAGGCCGCTTCCGATGCGAACGCGGCCGAGTCTGCTCCGGCGAGCGACGATGCCGCTGCATTGACTGACGACACCGCGCCCGCTGCCGCGAAGGATGCCTCGCCGATTCCTACAGGCCTCGTTACCGTTTTGACCGATATCTGCCGCTACGGCATCGATCACGGCCTCATCAGCGCATCAAACAAGGAAGAGATGACCAAGCAGGACTTCGACATCTTGGGCATCCTGTACCTGATGGCGGACAGCCAGGACCTGGTGCCCCAAGACGCCGAAGATGCGATGAGTCAATGGGTCCATGACAACTATAATGACGAAGAGCTTGCCACCTGGAAGCAGCATGCGCTTTCGGTGCTGCTCGAATACGGCTATATCGCGCCCGGAACGACCGTGACGACGCCGACGACTGATGCTGCGGACGGCGCATAAGTGCAGAAAGAGTGCGTGTTTTTGTCTTTTTGCGCACGGGCAAAATAGTTCTTGCAGCCAAGGTCGTGGCGTGTATACTCGAATACGTTTGTTCAACTACGTGCCGGCCAAGGTGGTACGGCACCTCTAGAAGAGTAAGGAATTGCACATGGATTACATCCGCGCAATCGAGCGTCAGCAGATCCGCGAGGACATCCCGCAGGTCCGCGTCGCCGACAACGTCAAGGTTCACTACCGCATTAAGGAAGGCGACCGCGAGCGCATCCAGGTTTTCCAGGGTGACGTCATCCGCATGGCCGGCGCCGGTGCCCGTGAGACCTTCACCGTCCGCAAGATTTCCTTCGGTGTCGGTGTTGAGCGTACCTTCCCGCTTCACAGCCCCAAGATCGCCAAGCTCGAGGTCGTCCGTCATGGTCGCGTCCGTCGCGCCAAGCTGTACTACCTCCGCGACAAGGTGGGCAAGGCTGCTCGCATCCCCGAGAAGCGCTAAGAAGATCGCAGCGTCTGTCCACTCGTTTGGACAAAAGGGTCACCTTCGGGTGGCCCTTCTTTTTATTTGATTTGCATACAAGGAGGCCCCGATATGGCCAACATGACGAGCTCGGTTTCGGCATCGCAGGTTGCCGGCGAGCTGGCGAGCGCCACGTTCGAGGAGATTCCCGCCCTCGTGGAGCATTATCGCGAGGATCCGCGCCAGCAGGTGATCAAGGCTTGCGAACGTGCCCTTAAGCGCCATGCCAAGGAACTTTCCGAACGCGAGCGCGTCAACGGCATGTACGAGCTTATGCATGAGCTCGGCGGTGATGGCGTGGTCGTGGGCGTCGACGAGGTGGGCCGTGGCTCGGTAGCGGGTCCCTTGACCGTGTGTGCCGTGTGTCTTCCGATGGAGCCGCGCATCTGGGGCATCAATGATTCCAAAAAGCTCACGCCGGCGCGCCGCGAGCTGCTCTCGGTGAAGATTGCCGAGGTGGCGACTGCTATCGGCTTTTGCCATATCGCTCCTGCGGATATCGATGAGATGGGCATGGCCCGCGCCATTCGAGCCGCTGTCGCGGGTGCGGTGTCCGATACGGGGCTTGAGCCCGATTGCGTGCTTATGGACGGTAACCCCCTGGGCGCCGTGCCCCATGAGCGCGACGTGGTCAAGGGCGATGCCAAGATCGCCTGTATCGCCGCGGCATCCATCATGGCAAAGGTCACGCGTGACGAGATGATGGTCGAGTACGATGCCGAGTATCCCGAGTACCATTTGGCCGAATCGAAAGGCTATGCGAGCCCCGAACACATTGAGGCCATTCGCAAACATGGTCTTTCTCCGCTGCATCGTGTGAGCTTTTGCGGAAACTTTCTGCAGACTGAGCGCCTTTTTTAGGCCAATTGTGGAGACTGGGACCTTAAGGGTTCTATAAACCTGCTGGTAGGGGCCGTGTGCAACGCTATTGTTGCGCGCGGCCCCTCATTTGTCGGCATTCGGTTGGTTTTCGGTTTGCTTCCGGTACTTACCCGCATGAAACCTGCCCTCATTATCGAGGCAATGCAGGGAGTGGGAAAGGAGACCCCATGTGTGCCGCAGCCAAAATGAGCAAGACGCAGCAGCTCAAGGAACGTTGGGAAGAGGGGGAGCTCGATTGCGGGTCGATTACCCCTGAGTTTATCAAGGGGCTCAGTCCTCGCGAGCTCGGTATGCTGGGCGAGCTTATCGCAATCGATTACTTTAACGAGCGCGGCTATGCATTGCTGGAACAAGGCTATCGATGCTCGGAGGGCGAGGCCGACCTGGTGCTGCTTGACGAGCTCGACGATGTGGTGGTGATGGCCGAGGTCAAGACCAGGCGTGTTGCGCTGGATTGCGATACGCGGGTGTTTCCCGAGGAAGCGGTGAACGCCCAAAAGCAGCGGCGCTATCGTCGCATCGCGAGTTGTTATCTCATGGAGCATTATCCGCTCAAAGCGATCCGCTTCGATGCCGTGGGCGTCACCATTCGCGGCGGGCATATCGCCGAGATCGAGCACCAGTACAATGCATTCGATTGGCAGGTGTCGTGATGGCGTTCGAAACTTTTGCCGTTCACGCAGCCTGTATCCGCGGCGTCGAGGCGATTCCCGTCACGGTCGAGGTATCGCTTGCGGGTGGCATCCCGGGCATCCAGATGCTCGGCATCCCGAGTATGGAGGTCATGGAGTCGCGCGGGCGCATTCGCTGTGCGATGCGCTCTGCCGGATTCGAGATCCCGCGCTCGGGCATTACGGTCAATCTGGCACCGGGCGATATCCGAAAGACCGGTAGCGGCTTTGACCTGCCGATAGCCATTGCGGTGCTTGCGGCCGATGGGCAGATTCCCCGCGACAATCTCGACCGCTGCCTCATTGCCGGTGAGCTCGGCTTGGATGGCACGGTGCTTCCCGTCAAGGGCGAGGTGGCGTTCCAGCTGCTGGCTCGCGATATGGGGCTGTCTTTTATCGCCGGTAGGTCCGACCAGCATGTTCCGCTTGCGGGCGTCGACTGCGGTTTTATCGACCATCTGTCGCAGCTTGCCCACGGTATGGGCGAGGCAGCTCGGCATTATCTGGATTCTGAAGTGCTCGAGGCCACCTTTGAGCCTGAGCTCGATTATGCCGATGTGTTGGGGCAGGAGGTCGCCAAGCGCGGCATAGCGCTTGCGGCGGCAGGGGAGCTGGGCCTTCTCATGATCGGCTCGCCCGGTTCGGGCAAGACCATGCTTGCGCGCCGCATGACGGGTATCTTGCCTGAGCTTTCCATTGAGGACCAGCAAGAGGCGCTGTGCATCCATTCGGTCTTGGGTGAGAACATCGATGGGCTGCTTGCGGGGCATCGGCCGTTTCGAAGCCCCCATCACAGCATTTCGACAGCGGGCCTTATTGGCGGAGGGCGCCCGGTGCATCCGGGCGAGATCAGCCTTGCCCATGGCGGCGTGCTCTTTTTGGACGAGCTTGCAGAGTTTCCCACCGGTGTGCTGCAGACGCTTCGTCAGCCTATCGAGCGCGGCTATGTCAGGATCGTGCGCGTCGATGGCGCCTTTACGTTTCCCTCGCGCTTTCAGCTGCTTGCGGCGAGCAATCCCTGCCCCTGCGGCTTTTTGGGCGATCGTGAGGTTCCGTGTCGCTGCTCGGC
>CALFGH010000202.1 GCA_937958315.1 uncultured Collinsella sp.
TTGCGCTATGGGTCGATAATTATTTTTAAAAATTAGTATATTTTAAAATCCGCCCATACCAGCAGAATAGGGATCGTCACAGGTACCATCGCTATACCAATGAGTAGACCCCACATAATTGCCATTTTCGTCATAAACATCCATAGTTTTAATGACTACTTTGCCGCCGCCGTTAGAGGAGCCTCCCGAATAGCCGCTTCCACCAGAATAATTATTACCGCTATAAGAATTGTTGGAATAATTGTTTTGCTGAGAAGCCTGCTGCTGAGTCTGCGCCACTTCCTCTTGAGTCTTCGCCTCAGCCTCTGCTTTTGCCTTATTTACATCATCAATACGAGTTTGATAACGACTAATCTGTTCATTGATTTGATCAATGAACTTCTTAGAATCCTTTTTGGCATCTTCAAAAATAAGCTTCTGATTATCTTTATTAGAAATATCATTAAGAAGACCATTGAGGCTATTAATATGCTGCTGGAGAGAGTCAGTATCTTCAGTAGAATTTACATCAAAATTAACATGCTCAGTTACAGAAGTATTCCACTCATCATTTTGAGCATTACGACAGTCTTTAATAATGGAATCGTATTTATTGAGCAACTTCGTCCAATCAGGGGAAGTGCCATCCGCATACTTAAAACTGTCATTAGAGATTTCTTTATTTAAAATCTCTTTATTATTTTGAGCATTTTTAATGGTATCAAGACGTTGCTCAAAAGTTAGTAACCCAGGATCAGCCTTAAAGGCAGCAACACTATCGCTAGCCTTTGAATACAAAACTTCAACCTGCTGATTATGTTCACTACATGCTTGTTTGTAATTGTAACCAGCATAACCACCGACACAACCAGCAATGAGCAGAGCAACAATACCGGCACCAATAATTACCCGCTTTTTAATCGAAGAATTCTCTACCTCTTCATTTTCCTGAGTATTATCTTCAGGATTGTCAATCTTGTCACTATTAAGATCGATCATTTTAGCCCCTCAATATTAAATCTGCGAGCGGTTCACGCATCCAGAAACTTACCAAACCCAACCGCTTACTTTCATAGCCGATTTATTAATCCCAGTCCCAGAAAAATCATCCTTATGAGTTGCGGTGAAATAAGGACTGTTTGGCGGGTAGAAGCCGCCATTCAATCCCTATTTCACCGCAACTTCTTTACTGCTTGCGAATCAACCTGGCGCAGAAGTGGCCGTCGTAGGAGTCGGCGTTTAAGGGGACGCTTTGGAAGAGTCCGCGATCGTTTTGGCGCAGGGTGACGAGCTTCTTGGCTTGTTCGAACTCGGGGAGCTGTAGAACCTGCGCATCGGAGAGCGGCGCCACGGTAAAGCCGGCGCCCTCGGGAGAGGCCAGGAAGGCATCCACGACCTGCGTGTTCTCTTCGTCAAAAACCGAGCAGGTGGCATAGATGAGTTCACCGCCGGCAGCCACGCGCGCGGCTGCCTCTTTGAGCATCGTCAGCTGCAGGTGGGGCAGCTCAGTCGTAACGTCGTTCTCGGTCAGACGCCACGGTATCTCGGGATGGCGGCGCATAGTGCCGGTGCCAGAGCACGGCGCATCGATAAACACCGTATCAAACAGAACAGGTTTACCAAGCATGGCGTCAAACGACGTCAGCACCTCGTCGAGCTCACAGGCATCACCCGAGACGGTACGAACACCCGTAATACCCGCCTTATGCAGGCGCGCGAGATTCTGATCACACTTGCGATCGTGCAAATCGAGTGCAGTGTGCTGACGGTCGTAGCCGGCACGCTTAGCCTGGCACATCATCACATACGTCTTGGTACCACGACCGGCGCCAATCTCTAGGCAGCGCCCGGGACGAGTAGCCGCAGTAGCGATGAGCTGAGCGTTAAGGTCCGAGGCCACGGCCGCCGCGCGTTCAAACACGCCCGACGCAACGGTGGCCTGCGCATCGACCGGAGCATGGCAGCCCGGGAAGACAGGCGCAACAAGCTGCGAGATATACGGGTCGGGTTTGGTGGCAAAAGCGTTTTCGTGCAAAGCGAGCGGCGCGGGCGCCAGATTGCCGGCAAAGTTAAGCGCGCCTTCGGGCGTATCAAACGACGCCATAATGCGGGCGCACAGCCAGCGCGGCATGCCCATCAGGCGAGACAGGCGAACCAATCGGCGCTCGGACTCATCGGCATCCACCGCAGTGGCAAAGTCCTCGACGTTGTCCGCGACCTTATGCAGTACGGCGTTCGCCAGACCGGCAGCCGATTTAGCGCCGCTACGAACCAGCTCAACACCCTGACTTACGGCAACGCGACCTGGGGTATGCAGGTAGAGCATCTCGAAGGCCGAGATGCGAAGCGCCATGCGAACGCGCGGCGCGACCTTTTTGGGCTTATCGAGAAACTGATCGAGCAGCTCATCCAAAATGCCCTGCGTGGCGGCAACACCGAGCGCCAAACGCGCGGCAAAAGCGGAATCGCGCTGGTCAATGGCCTTGGCGGAAGCACGGGAAGACAACACGTCGCGTGCGTACATACCGCGACGGTCGGCCTCCATCAGCACATCGAGCGCAAGCTTGCGCGCGGGAGAAAGCTTGCTCATGACAAAACACCCCACGTCAGATCGGCGCCCTGCAGGCCGGCAGCCCAGGCAGAAGCAGCCATAGCGCGCTTGCCATCGGGCTTAACCTCAAGCAGCTCGACCGCACCATCGGAAAGTCCCAGGTAGACACGCTTGCTCTTAACGGCAACAGCGCCCTCGCCAAGCGACACATCCGCCAGCGCAGCATCGAGCACGCGAACCGACTTACCGGCAATCACGCAGCGAGCGGGTGCAGTGTCGGACGAAGCCAACACGTGACGCACGCAATCGAGCGCCGCCATCTGCGGATCCAGACGCATCTCCTGCTTGGAAATCTTGGCAGCATGCGTGACGAGCGACTCATCCTGCTCGGTCCACACCGCTGTGTCATCGGCAAGCGAGGGCAGCGTATCGGCCAGCAGCTTACCGCCCAGCTCGCCAAGCTCCATCGTCAGTGCCTCGGCATGCTTGCCGGCGACAGATGTCGAGGCCTGCGCGCAATAAGCGCCCGTATCCACGCCATGTCCAATACGCATAATGGAAACGCCGGCAACCTCGTCACCAGCAAGAATGGCACGCTGAATGGGAGCAGCGCCACGCCAACGCGGCAGCAGCGAAGCATGAACATTCACAATACCAAGCGGCGCCATATGGAGCACCTCATCGGGCAAAATGCAGCCATAGGCAGCCACGCAGAATATATCAGCCTGCGCAGCCTGAAGCGCCTCAACAACCTCAGGCGTCATACGATTGGCCTCAACAACCGGCAAACCCAACTCAAGCGCCTTAGCCTTAACAGGAGAAGGCTCAAGCTTCTTACCACGCCCGCGAACAGCATCGAGACGAGTAATGACAAGCGCAATCTCGTTCCCAGCCTCAACAAGCGAAGTCAGCGAAGGCACAGCAAAATCAGGCGTACCCATAAACACAATACGCATAAAAGTTAGTCTCCCCTCAACCAAAGCCGAGACAGCTACAAATAGCGGCGGAAAGCCAAGAACCCAGCCCATCCGCAATAACAATTCAACAAGAACAAATATACCCAAAACCAAAGAAAGAGCCGCAATAAAAGCAGCTCTTCCAACAAAGCAAATATCAGCGAAGACGCCCTTCCCTGGCCCGATGGCACCCGGGCGAACCGAGCCA
>CALFGH010000203.1 GCA_937958315.1 uncultured Collinsella sp.
CCATTACTCGCTCTCCCCCTCTCCCAAAATGGACGGCACGCGGAAGTAGCGGTCGCGCGCGCTGCCGGCGTTTTCGAGCGCGACGTCGAGCGGCAGGTCGCGCTCGGGCTCGCGCAGGTCATCGCCCATCACGTTGGACAGGCTTCCGATAGGATGGAACGTGGGCTCCACGTCGGGCAAGTCATATTGCAAGACGGGCTCGAGCATCTGGACGGCATCGTTCATGTAGGACGTCATCTGGGTGAGCTCGTCATCGGTCAGTGCGATCTTTGCGTACTCGGCGATGCCGCGCACGTCTTTCTCGCTGAGTGCCATAGGCGCTCCCTTCCGCATAACAGTTAAACCGCTCTAGTATACAAGGCAACGCCGCTTGGAGCAGGTGCTTTACCCAAATGCAGCGAAAACGTAACGAGGGAGGCGGTTGGCAGGCGGCGGGCTGGCGGTTCTGCAACGAAACCGCACCGTCCATAGCGAAAACCGTCTCGTCCACAACGAGAACCGTACTGCCCACAACGAAAACCGTCGCGCCCGCAGCGAAAAGCATCACAACATTCGACGCTTTTCATCAAAATCGCGATTTTCATCGAATGTTGTGATGGTTTGGAAGCCCCCGACCACCACAAAGGTGCCTGTCTCCATTGTGATGGTTCTGGAGAATGTCTTATGCCGAGGCCTTGGCCTTGCGGCGCTTGCGGACCGCGTGGATCACGATGTCCAGCAGCAACAGCACAATGGCCACGACCACGATAAGCACGGCAAACTCGCGCTTGCCCCAGTGGCGGCCGGCCAGCGACTTTTGCTTGTCGACGTCTTTCTTGTTGTACTTGGTGCGCACGCAATGTACCAGCAGGCGATGGTCGTTCACGCCGTAGGGCGTGCAGGTGACGAGCGTCACTTTGTCGGCGCCCGGCTCGATGGTCAGCGACTCCATCTCCTCGGGCAGCACCACCTCGGAGTCCACCATCTTGTAGGCGAGCGTCTTGTTCATGGTGTGCAGCAGCACCAGGTCGCCGGGCTCCAGCGAGTGGATGTCGTCGAACATGCTCAGGTTGCGCATGCCCGAGTGCGCGGTGAGCACGCAGTGCGTCGAGGTGCCGCCCACCGGCAGGCTCGTGCCCTCCAGGTGGCCGACGCCCGCCATAAGGACTTCTTCGCTCGTGCCGTGGTAGATGGGCATGCTCACGTCAATGGAGGGGATCTCGACCCAGCTCATCATGGGGTCGCGGTCAAAGATGAGCTGTTGGGCGTAGGGTTCGATCTGGTCGGCGGGAAGTTCGGTGGCCTCGCCCGCCAGTTGCTCGTTAAAAGAGCGCGCCTGGAGCAGGATGCGCTCGCGCTCCTCGGCAGACAGCGCGTCCACGGTGCTGGACACCGTGCTGATCTGGTTGAACACGCCCGAGGCCTCGAGCCGGTCCAAGATCCACGGCCAGGTCATAAGGCCCACGCCAATAAGGATGATGACAATGGTGATGAGCCGATCGGCCCAGCGCGGCAACCGCTTGCGACGACGCTTGGGTTTTGGTTGAGGTTTGGGCTGAGGGCTTGAGCCACCGTTTGTCGCGGCGTTATTGCTCTTCATATGTTTGGCGCCCTGCACCATCGCCGGTCACTCCTCTACAACTCAAGTTGTCTAAACAAATAATAGCCGATTAGCAAGCTTCCGCGCCGGACAACGCCGCTAGACTGCACCGTCCAGTCGAGGATAAGCCCGCATTTGCGTTTTCAAAATGTCCCGAATCGGTTGGGCGATTCGGGATACAATGTCAATAGGAAACGACGCATCCCGCGTAAGTGTTCGAAAGCGCGGGCGACCAGTTTCCGACGTTGTTAAATGCCCGGGCCTCTAACCCCGGGCATTCTTATTTGCGCTTGTTACGGCGCAAATGCCTTCTACCGTCCGCACCGCGCGTGCGCCTACGGACCTTAAACCGAACCTCATACGAGTCAAGAAACGCGATGACGAACGAGCCCACCGCCGCGAGGGCGGCGAGCGCGTTAAGGAATTTCAGCATTTGGGGACCTCCGATCGAGTCGTCGGCCGCCCGCGCACGGGATGCGTCGCAATGCCATTTTACTGCGAGTGTATGCATCAACAGCTGGTAAACGCAATAATTGCAAACATCTGTTCGATATTCATACGCTTGATCCATCGAACGGTGGAGGCTGGCTGCGTTATCCCAAAAAAACGGGGCAGACTCCAGTGCGGAGTCTGCCCCGAAAAGAGAATGGCAAAGCAAGAACGTCGATGGACGAGAAAAGTGTCCGCAAGTCTCATGGCCATCACATCCCACCTGCCAAAGGGATGGGTGAGTGAGCGTTACTCCTGCTCGGACTCCTCAGCCTGCTTACGGCTGCGGATGAGGTGCGCCACGCCGATGCACAGCACCGCGCCACCAGCGATCCAAGTGAAGGTCACACCGTTAAGACCGGTCAGCGGAAGGTTGGAGCCCTTCTTGTTCTTGATGGTGAGGGGCATGGTTGCGCCATCTGCATCTCCGATAATAGTCATCTCACGATTGTCGGATTGGACCGTAAGCACGTCCAACTCACCGTTGTCCTTGTATTGCGGAGCCACCGTGATTTCAAATGGGGCGATGGTGTTGTAGCCCTCAGGCGTGGTGGTCTCAGTGATTTGGTATCTGCCAGCGTCGAGGCCCGGAATCTTGACATCGTTTGTATTGCTCGTCACGAACTCATGAGCATCCTCCACATTGGACGTGAGGCTGCCGTCCTCCTTGAGCCACTTGTCGACAGAGGTCTCATCCTCGCTTCCCTCGCCTTTGACAACCTTTACCTTGAAGCCAGCAACGAGCTTCTTATGAGAATCCGTGCTGTCAACCTTGGTGACGTCGAGACGGAAGACGTGGTCGGTCACGGCCTTGGTCACGGATTTGCCGGTGTCTTCTTTGACCATGGGGTTGTTGGAGTACTCGAGATAGACCTCGTTTTCATTACCGGGAACTTCATAGCTAGCCTTGCCATTGAGTTCGGCCTTGTAGAAGACAACGATCTTAGTCTCTGCGCCGATGTTAAGCACCTCGTCGGCGTTAGCCACAGTAGCCGACTTCAGCCCATTTCCCTTATCAAAATTCACCGTCAGAACGCCATTGCCCCCAGTAGGCTCAACCGCGGTGTAGCTATCCGGATTAATCTTGGTATAGTTCTGACCATTCAGCGCATAAACCTCGAGCGAGCCCTTAGCATAAGTAAGGCCCTGCGAAAGGGTATCTGTAAACTTGTATGTATAGGTATCATACGTGTCGTAGTTGTCTGCAATCGTGCCGGTGAGCTTATAGCTTACTTTCTGACCCACCTGGGAGTCAGCAACATAACTCCACCCCTTTTGAGCGGTGTAGTCGCCTTGTTTATTCTCATCGCGGTCGTTAAGGATCTCCTTCTTGACGGTGGGGATTTTCTTTTTCGGCGCAATTTTCACCTGAGTCGTGCCGTCCACGAGCTTGAAGATAGGCGAGGTAAAGACATCGGTCGATTGACTGGCCCCTGAGCCTTCAGTAGGTTTGTTAACGCTCGCAGTAAGGAACAACCAATAACCAGCATCGAGGTCGTCAAGCGTGTTTTTTCCTTGATCGGTCTTCTTCCAAACAAAGCCTTCTGCGCTAAGTTTCTTTGCAATTTCATTCAGCACGCTATCGCTTGCGACGCGCGAGTTGTCCCCGTCCACGTTGGCATGCGCGCACAGCCATTCGGCGGCATTCTGGGCATTTTTGCCGCTATAATTGCCCAAATGGTTGGCAACGCTCCAGCTGTCGATTGCTTGTTCGACGACTTCCTGAATATTCTTCTTCTGCATCTCATTGGCGCCTGCCCACTGGATATTAGAGGCAGTGGAACCGCTCACATTAGCTGCAAAGATTTGAATGCCCTTATAGGTCGTGGTCGAAGAATAAGCGTCCTCGAACGTCACGGTCGAGCCGCCCTCAGCTGCAAACGCCATCGTGACCGGGGCCATGACTCCACCAAAGCTCAGTGCTGCTGTGAGGCCGGCGGTTACCGCCAGGCGTGCGATGTTCTTGTTCATGCCCATCTTCTTTTCCTCCGTTTTCCGGTTGGTTCTCATTCGATCGATCATCATCTGTCTGTGTCTTAGCATCTACTTCGCTACGTCTCGCCCCGCTCTCTGTGGGGCTGCCAGCTACTCTTTATGGCTGCCACCTCCCCGCTTGACCAGGAGCGCGACCACGATGAGCGCGGCTCCGGCGACCGCTGCGGCGGCCGCGGCGTACATTGCCATATCGCCAGTCGAGGGCATAAAGCCTCCGGTGGTAATGCTAGGGGGTGTGCCGGTGGGCGTGTTGATGAGCGACGCCTCTAGGCT